>CAKMPP010000001.1 GCA_927911475.1 uncultured Solobacterium sp.
TTAAAGAAATATATAATTTTTATGATTATTCATTCATTAAATGCTATAATCATTTCAAAGATGGAGAACATAATATGAAAGTAGATTATAAAATTGTTCAGCAGCGTCGTGACGATATTATGATGATCATTCAAAAATTAGGTAACGTTACAGTCAAGCAGTTAATGAATGACTTCAACGTTTCTGAAATTACAATACGTCGTGACTTACAATACTGGGAAGACCGTGGTGCCATTATTCGCTATCATGGAGGCGCAAAGATTGTACAACACATGGTAAATCACGATAACAGTGACTTTACCAATGAACGCTACAAACATGCCATCGCCAAAATGGCAGCAAGTTATATTGAAGATGGCGATACCGTATTCATTAATACAAGTTCTACCGCCCTACTTATCCCACAGTATATTATGAATAAGCGCTGTACGATTATAACGAATAACGCAAAAATGGTATTGGTAAAGCATAGTCCGCTAATTAGTATCGTATTAACTGGCGGAGAATTACGCTATCCAAAGGAAGCGATGGTCGGTGACTTTGCATTAAACAACTTACATAAGATTCGTGCTAATAAGTGTTTCTTAGGTTGCAGTGGCATGAGTAGTACTAGTGGTATTACAACTGCAATCTTCTCTGAAACTGCAATTAATGAAACTATGGTCAGAAATACCCTTGGAAGTATCTTTATCGTATGTGACTATACAAAGATTGGGCAGACACATAACTATATATCCGCAAGTGTGAATAAACTGAATTACTTGATTACTGATATTAACGCTTCTGACGAAGAACTATCCAAGATTCAAGATGCTAACCCTAAGATTATCATTCATAAAGTTGAGCCTCTTAGTTCAGCCGCAATCAATCAAGAATAAATAAAAAATATTTGAGTAAAATCAAATATTTTTTTATTCTGGCGTATTTTATGTACACCCTTGCCTATATAGTACTTATAGATAAGCAAGGGGGGGGATTCACACATGAAAGAAGCTTATATTACAGTTACAGGAACACACTTCCGCTACGGTACAGAAATGGTTGAGAAAGGAGATATTCTTTATCTCAAGAAAGATACAAATAACGAATACGATAACGAATCCATCCAGGTAAATCACATCCCTTTTGGTAAAATCGGTTATGTCGCTAATAGCGTTCGAACTGTGATTGGAGAATGCATGAGTGCTGGTAGACTCTATGACAAAATTGGACAAACTGCGGAAGCAGTCGTAACCTTCAAATCACAGGACTTTTATTATTTGTAAAGTTGTTTTAGATCCTTCTTTTTTCTGAAGTCCAAGTTTACCAGCAGAATGCATGTAATGAAAAATAGCCGTAAGGCTATTTTTTTATTGTCTTCGATAGTATAAAACCAATGATGAATCCAATCACAGAGAAGATTACCCACGAAAAGCCAATCTCATACATTGGTAACTTGTGATATAGATTAACTAGAGCATCCGTAAATGCACTATGCACGAATGTGTAGGATGGTTTAGAGAACGTATCCATAAACGCCGCAATCATTGTTGCGATGATTGTAGATTGATAGATAATCTTATTTTCCCCTACAAAGCTTCCAACCAACAACAATAATACAAATACGATTGTAATTGGATATAGGAATAGTAATGCAGGTAATGAATATTTAAGAATACGATCTAATCCAAAGTTTGATAAAAGGAATGAAACAAGTGTAAATCCAATTGCATAAATGCGATAGGATACAGTCTTTGGAAATACTTCAACAAATGTTTCAGCACATGATGTAACAAGTCCAATCGCAGTCTTTAAACATGCAAAGATCATGATTCCTGCAAGTAATACATTACCAATAGCGCCATAATAATGTTTTGCAAGGATTGCTAGGGCAACACCACCATTTTCACTAGCACCTTGTAATAGTACAGATTGTGCACCTAAGATTGTTAATCCAAAATAGATTACTGCCATTAACGCAACTGCTACCATACCACTTTTGAGTGTAATCTTTGCGATTTCTTTTGCGTCCTTAATTTTAAACTCTTTAATTGCGTTAATTAGGACAATCGCAAAGGCAAGCGATGCTAAGGCATCCATCGTATTATAGCCTTCTAGAAGACCTGTAAAGAATGGTTGTGATACATAACTATCTACTGGCTGTACATCCGTAAAGGAACCAATTGGTTTGATAACTGCCATCACTAATAAGCAAAACAACAAAACCAAGAAGATAGAATTAATATATTTTCCAATCCAAGTCATAATCTTTGATGGACGCAAAGAAAATAATAATACTAGCGCAAAGAAGATTAATGTATAGATGAATAATCCAAGTTGTGTTTGATCAGCAGAAATAAATGGTGTAATACCAGTGGTAAAACTTACTGTCGCTGTTCTTGGAATTGCAAATAATGGACCAATACTCAAATATAAGATAACTGTAAAGAAGTAACTAAAACCATGTAGCCACCTTCTTTGAGGCATAAAATAGCCCTTCACTTTTTGAAATACCTATTGCGGCGATTCCCAAAAGTGGTAATCCTACACCTGTCATACAGAAACCAATGATTGCTGGAATACTATTGGCACCAGATAACTGTCCCATATATACTGGGAAAATCAAATTACCTGCCCCAAAGAACATTCCAAATAACATTGATCCAAGTAATAGATATTCTTTTATTGTTAATTTTTTCATAGAACTCCTTAAATAATACGTGTTGTCCATTCAGTACAATCCACAACACGAGTTGCTAAACCTTCATAGAAATCTGGCTCATGACATACCATTAGCACAGTTCCTTGATAATCTAATAATGCTTGTTTTAATGAATCCTTCGCATCCGCATCCAAGTGGTTTGTAGGTTCGTCTAATACGAGGATATTCGCATCACGATTCATTAACTTACACAGTCTGACCTTTGCCTGCTCGCCACCAGACAGTACTTGAATACGACTTTCAATATGCTTTGTTGTTAAACCACACTTAGCAAGTGCCGCACGACACTCATATTGTGTCCATGCTGGGAATGTATCCCAAATTTCCTGCAAGCATGTTTTATCATTATCACCAAATACTTCTTGTTCAAAGTATCCGATCTCTAAGTATTGATCTTTTTCAATCTCACCAGATAATGGTGGAATAATACCAAGCAAACTCTTTAGAAGTGTTGTCTTACCAATACCATTGGCACCACTGAGAATCACCTTCTCTTTTCTTTCCACAAGAAAATCGAGAGGTTTGGAAAGTGGTGTATCATAACCAATCACAAGTTGTTTTGTCTCAAAGATGACACGACCTGGTGTACGAGCAGTACGGAATGAGAATTCTGGTTTTGGTTTTTCGATTGTCTTTTCAATCATCTCCATCTTATCCAGTTTCTTCTGTCGAGACATCGCCATATTACGTGTAGAGACACGTGCTTTATTTCTAGCCACAAAGTCCTTTAACTCCGCAATTTCTTTTTGTTGACGATTATACGCAGCTTCTTTTTGTGCCTTACGGACTTCGTAGACTTCCATAAACTTATCATAGTCACCTACATATCTTGTAAGTGCACTATTATCCATGTGGTAGATAATATTGACGACACTATTTAGGAATGGAATATCATGTGAAATCAAAATAAATGCATTCTCGTATTCTTGTAAGTACTTCTGTAGCCATGTGATATGTTCTATATCAAGATAGTTTGTAGGTTCATCTAAGAGTAAGATATCTGGCTTTTGGAGTAAGAGTTTCGCTAGTAAGACCTTTGTACGTTGTCCACCCGATAAATCAACAACATCTCTATCCAAGCCTAAATCATATAGACCTAATGCACGTGATACTTCATCAATCTTCGCATCAATCATATAGAAATCATGCGCGTTGAGTACATCAGCCAATGAACCTGCCTCACTCATCATTTCATCCATCTGTGCTTCAGTGATGGAATCATCTGCCATATCCATATAGAGTTGATTCATACGACTTTCCATTTCGAAAAGTTCATCGAATGCAGTCTGTAAGACCATACGTATCGTACTACCTTTTGTTAAGATAGCTGTCTGATCCATGTAGCCTGTAATGACATGTTTCGCCCACTCCACTTTACCTTCTTCCGGAATGAGTTGCCCTGTCACAATTTTCATGAACGTTGATTTACCTTCACCATTTGCGCCAATCAAACCAATATGTTCACCTTTTAAAAGACGAAAAGACACGTCATCAAAGATGATTCGATCTCCAAAACTATGTGATAAATGTTCAACGTTTAATATGCTCATGACTACCTCTTTACTTTAAAATGTTAAAACTTTTCCCCAATGGTATTTCATTGCAAGTTTCATTGCAATATACCCAATGATGATTCCTGTTGGAATATCAATAAAATAATGTTGTTTACATAAAACTGTACTTGCAAAAATTAATACGCAGAATACTGCAGAGAAGATTCGATAGGACTTTGCATACTCAGGACGTTTTGCAACACCCATATAACAACAAGTACTAATCAAACAATGGTAACTTGGTGCTAGGTTTGTACCATAGCGGCCACCATCCATATTGTAAATCCACTGTAGTGCTTGATTTAGCACACCAGGATTATCATTAAGAAGGTTCTCTGCAACACGGTCCATACGTGTAGGATAGACTGTGAATACAATCGCGCCAATCAAATATGCGACAAACATTCCAATCAAGAAATCTTTGAAATGGTACTTTGTCCCATCTTTCGCAACAGCCATTGGACCATAAATCCAGAATAGATAAGACAGGATATATACCGTAATAAATGGCAGATACAGTGGAATCAAATCATCCAACCATGCAATCTTGGTTGTATGCCATCCTATTCCTAGGGCAAGACTAATATCATTTGCCCAAAGATACATATATCTCTGTAGTATAAACATGCCGATTCCAGCGATGTATCCATATACTGGAATATTGAAAAATCTCTTATTCAAACAGTCTTTTAACCATTTCATAATCATCCTCTTTCACATCGCTTATTATATCGTAGTCAATGTAATTCTCCTATCGTTATCATCAAAAAAGGAGGTAAATACCTCCTATGCTTGTGTAAGGATGTAGCGATATAATAATTCAACTGTATCAACGACATCTCGCACATCGACCACTTCATAGCTATGTACATAACGCATTGGAATCTGAACACCACCAGCGATAATACCACCGTTTAAAGTCTGCATAAAACTAGCATCTGTTGCACCAGCTGCATACGCTTCAATTGCGTATGGAATCTGATTGTCCTTCGCAACCTTCTTTAAGTCACGCACAAGCTGTGGATGGGCAATCAAACCACCGATACAAGTAGAAAGTTTATCCATTACCTTGATAGATGTTCCCTTGCCTAATACGTTAATATATTCAGATTCTGGAACACCTGGAATATCAGTCGCTAAACTCATATCTAAAGCAATCGCAATATCAGGCTTGATATTTGTTGCGGCTACAATAGCACCACGAGCACCCACTTCTTCTTGTGTCGTAAAAACTGCATATAAATCAGGAATGTCTTCTCTACCTTGTAGTAAGCGTACA
The DNA here is from genome assembly GCA_927911475.1 of uncultured Solobacterium sp. Lineage (GTDB taxonomy): Bacteria > Bacillota_I > Bacilli_A > Erysipelotrichales > Erysipelotrichaceae > Bulleidia. The sequence goes on from CAKMPP010000001.1 coordinate 5,534, forward strand.
ACTTCTTCTAAAATAAACACAAGTGCACGATCATCAAGTGCCTTACCACCTAACTTATACTTACCTAGTTCGATAACTGGGTAATCAATTGAAATCGCATTACCCTCTTCAATACCAAGTTCCAATACCTCTTGGCGAGATTCACAACCAACTTCAATAAAGAATTCATGTACGGAAGAAGGCATTGTTGTACAACGGTCTGGTCTTCCAGGATGAAGTGAATTAATAATACCATTGATATGCTTACCCTCATCTGTCTTGATGATGACACGCTTACCGAAGAACTGTTGAGGAGCGAATCCTCCAAGTGTATCTACCCAAATAAATCCTTTACTATCGATATGACGAATAATCAAACCAATTTCATCCATATGTGCCGCAATCAAAATCTTCTTATCACCAGTTCCCTTACGATGATAAATTAAATTACCAAGCACATCTGTAGAATGTGTGAAGTCTGAATCAGCTAAGTTTTGCTTGATGAGTTCTGCGACTTCTTCTTCAAAACCGCTAGGTCCAAATACGGATGACAATCCTTTGATACGCTCGCGGAAATTCTTTTCAATTTGTTCACGATTAAATTCCATAAGTTTACTCACTTTCATTTTCTGCATTTAGTATGCATGCATATTGATGACCATTTCCTAGGTCTTTTACTTCTGGTTGTTTGAGTGCACATTCCTCTTTCGCAAATGGACATCTAGTGTGAAATACACAGCCCTTTGGTGGGTTTGATGGAGATGGAAGATCACCATCAATGAGTGAACTCTCATTCATTTCTACCCCAATTGTAGGAATTGCATTTAATAATGTTCGCGTATACGGGTGTGAAGGATGATTAAAAATATCTTCACTAGTACCCTCTTCAACAACATGTCCTAAATACATTACTAGAATACGATCTGCAATATGCTTTACTACACCTAGATCGTGAGAAATAAAGATATAGGAAATGTTTAATTCTTCTTGTAGTTGTTTTAATAGATTAATAATTTTTGCCTGGATAGAAACATCCAGTGCAGATACAGGTTCATCACAGATAACGATATCTGGTTTTAAGATAATTGCACGAGCAATTCCAATACGTTGTCTTTGACCACCAGAGAATTCATGTGGATAGCGATTAATCCAAGTTGGATCAAGTCCAACTAGCCTCATTGTTTCTAATACCATCTCTTCTCGCTCACTACGAGTTTTCCAAGTCTTTTCAATATCAATTGGCTCCGCAATGATATCGCGTACTGTCATACGTGGATTTAAAGAAGAATATGGATCTTGGAAAATAATCTTTAACTTCTTTCTCGCTTCACGAAGTGCATTTCCTTTTAAACTTGTAAAATCTTCTCCATGTAGGATAACTTTCCCTGAAGTTGGTTCTGTTAAACGGATAATTGATTTTACTGTTGTTGATTTACCACATCCACTTTCACCAACAATCGCTAATGTCTCCTTACGATGTAGTACAAAACTTACATCATCAACTGCTTTTACACTTTCCTTTTTTTGAAATAGTGAACCTTGTTGGTAGTATTTCTTTAGATTTTGAACCTCAAGAATGATTTCACTCATTGTGCCATCCTCCTTCATCTACCAACAAGCAACGGACATCATGATCACCATAGTGCTTGAGTGGAACTTTCTTTGTAAAACATTCATTCTTCGCAAATGGACATCTAGGTGCGAATAAACATCCCTCTGGTAAGTTATCCAACATCGGTACTGAACCCGGGATATCTTGTAAAGAAGATTGTTGTTTATTAATTTGAGGAATTGCATTCTGTAAACCAATCGTGTAAGGATGTAATGGCTTCTCAAACAATTTCTTACATGGAGCACTTTCCACAAATTGACCTGCATACATAACAACAACACGATCAACCATCTGATAGATAACACCCATATCATGAGAGATAAAGATAACTGCTGTATTTGTTTCATCACGTAGCTTCTTAATTAAGCGAAGAATCTGTGCTTGAATCGTTACGTCCAAAGCCGTTGTAGGCTCATCACAAATCAGTAGTTTTGGATGACACACAAGTGCCATCGCAATCATAATACGCTGTCTCATACCACCAGATAATCTAGATGGAATATCATGATATACCTTTTCTGGCTGCGGAATACCTACGTCTCGAATCGCGGCGATTGCACGCTCCTTTAACTCAGTATTTGAAACTTTTTCATGTGCTTTGATAGCTTCTTCAATTTGCTTACCAACTTTCATCAATGGATTTAATGAAGTCATTGGCTCTTGGAAAATCATTGAAATTTCATTTCCACGAATTTTTTGAAATTCTTTAGAGCTAAGTGTGGTCATATCCTGACCCTCATAGAAGATAGTACCAGCTGCAATCTGTGCTGGTGAATTCAGTAGATTCATAATCGCAGATGCTAGCATGGATTTACCACAACCACTTTCACCTACGATACCTACAATTTCACCCTCTTTGATAGATAAATTTACTTTATCGATGACTGGAAGTGGACCCTTTTCTGAATAAAGTTCTACTTCTAAGTCTTTCATCTCCAATACTGTGTTCTGGCTCATAGTTCACCTCTTGAAATACGTAATTTAGGATCTAAGGCATCACGTAAACCATCACCCATCATATTAAAGGCCATTACTGTAACAATAATGCATAAACCTGGGAATAAACTGTAGTACGTATTACTGCGGATAAAATCCTGTGATTCTGCAATCATTGATCCCCAGCTTGGCTTTGGTGATGGAACACCTAAACCTAAATAACTTAAACTAGCTTCCGATAAGATTGCGCTAGGAATACCTAATGTAATCGATACAATTAACATTGGAATACAGTTTGGCAATAAGTGCTTTAAGATAATGCGTAATGTTGAGCCACCATCCACCTTACATGCTTGAATGTATTCTTGGCCCTTTAGCTGCATTACTTGCCCACGGATGAGCTTTGCTGTACTTGCCCAGCTTAATAAGCCAAGTGAGATATATAAATTTGTAATACCAGGGCCTAATGCATACATCAGAGCCATCGCAAATAATAGGAATGGAAATGATGAGAATACCTGCATTACAAATGAAATCGTATCATCTGTTTTACCACCAACATAGCCCGCTGTAACCCCCATAAAGTAACCGATAATTATCGCAATCAATTGTGAAATAATTCCAACAGATAGCGAAACACGGCAACCATACACACAGCGTGTAAAAATATCTCTACCATATTGGTCTGTACCCCACCAATGCTTTAGACTTGGTGATAATAAACGCTCTGATAACACCTGTTTTTCTGGATCATAACTAGTGATCAGTGGAGCGATAAAACAAATCACAATTAAACTGATTAGAATGAGTGCTGATACGACAGCCACTTTATTTTGCAGAAACGTTGGAAGGATTCACTATAGAAATTATTCTTTTTCATTAGTTAACCTCCTTCGTTAAACGTATGTTTGGATTTACGACCGCATATAATATATCTACTACAAAGTAAACTAATACACATATCGCTGCTACGTAGATTACCCCACCCTGTACAAGTGGTATATCACGACGATTAATCGCATCGATTAATAATTTACCAATACCAGGTATATTAAATACATTCTCGGTAATCATTGATCCTGTCAACAACAATCCAAAGTCATTTCCAAGAATTGTCATAATTGGAATTAACGCATTACGGAATGCATGGAAGAAGATGATTCTTGGATAACTAATACCCTTCGCAAATGCTGTACGGATATAATCCTGTTTCATCACTTCTAACATCGATGTACGTGTAACACGTGCAATCGATGCGGCAGATCGAATGCCTAGCGAAAATGACGGTAAAACCCACCATACTGCAGATTTTACGCCTGATACTGGAAACCAGCCAAGTTTCAATCCCACAAAAATCTGTAAGATAATCGCTATCCAAAACGATGGTGCTGAGATACCGAAAATAGAAAGCGACATCAAGATACGATCAATAATACGATTGTGGTATACCGCTGCTAATACACCAAATAATAATCCGATTACGATTGCGATAATGTATGCGGCAATCGCCATCACAAATGTATATTTAAATGCTTGTAATATTAAAGTTAATACTGCTTTACGTTGGAAGTAGCTCACACCTAGATTTCCTGTAACCAAGCCCTGTAACCAACGCAAATATTGGAGTGGCAAAGGCACATCTAGACCTAGTTGGTGTCTAGCAGTTTCAATCGCATCTTTACTTGCGAATTCACCTAGCATTGCGGCTACGACATCCCCTGGAATTACATTCAATACAATAAATGTAAGTAAGGAAATCGCAAAGATAATCATTACTGCTAGCACTGCTCTTTTTAAAATATATTTACCCATGCCTATATCCTTTCATCAATAACAGAAATACAGTCTGTGTATGTAACCACACACAGACTGCTATCCTAATGTTTGTTACTTTTGTTCTTTTGCTGCTGCTTGTGCATCAACGTCTACGTTCCAGAAGTGGTAGATTAAGTTACCTACTGTGAAGTTCTTAACGTATGACTTCGCAATGAATTGGCTCTGTGGATAGTATAGAGGTATGCATGCATAGTCATCGAATGTAAGAATCTTGTCTGCTTCTTTGTATAATTCTGCACGTTCTTTTTCATCTGTTGAAGATCTACCCTTATCTAACGCTGCATCATATGCTGGGTTGTCATAGAACACACCACGGTTTACAGAGTTCTTTGAGTAGAAGTAGTTGTACATTTGGAAGTCACCATCTGGATATAACGCATTCCAAGTCATACCTGTTAATGCAAGGTTACCTGCAGCACGATCAGAGTTCCAAGTAGCGTTATCAACGATATTTAATGTTAACTGGATACCTACTTCAGCTAAGTAACCTTGTAATGCATCAAATACTGTCTTATCCGCTTCACGAATTTCAGCTGTGAGTGAGATACCATTGCTGTAGCCTGCTTCAGCTAATAACTTCTTAGCAGCTTCAGGATTGTATTCTAGTACTTTTCTTGAATCATCATGACCAGGAATCTGGTTGTTCAAGAATGATGTTGCAGGAATACCCGCACCAGCAAGAATTGTCTTAACTAATTCTTCACGGTTGATAGCAAGTGAGATAGCCTTACGTACATTTACATCAGAGATATATTCACTCTTAAGATTTAATGAGATGAATGATGTTCCTAATGGATGGTATGACTGAATTTCATCACCATGTGAAGACTGATATTGTTCTAATAAACTTGCTGGTAAATCAGCTAAATCAATATCACCATTTTCATAAGCAATTAACTTTGTCTGTGCATCATCGTAGTAAATGAAATGTAATTCATCAAGATTGACATCACCACCATGATAGTTCTCATTCTTAACAAGTACTACTTCAGTTGTATCATCATTTGATTGAATCTTATATGGACCTGTACCGATGAGGTTAGTACCTGTTCCCCAAGCAGCACCTGCTTCTTTTGTTGCCTTTTCAGGGAAGATATTTGCATAAGAAGTTCCTAAGTTCTTAACGAATGGAGCGAATGCATAATCAAGTTTAATGTTGAAGTGGTAGTCATCAACAATTTCAAATCCAGAAAGCTCTGTAGCATTTCCTGCAAGCATGTCCTTTGCACCTGCAATCATTGAGAAGTATGTTGTTGACTTAGCACCTGTAGCAGGTGTAAACATACGTTCAAATGTATATTTAACATCTGATGAATGTAACTCTGTACCATCTGTAAAGTAAACACCCTTCTTTAATGTAAAGGAATATACTTTACCATCCTCAGAGACCTTTGGGAAATCTTCAATTAATACTGGTTCTTCTTCGTTATTATCATTGAAGCGTAAGAGTGACTCTGTTACTTCATCCGCAATTGAAGCTGCGCCAGAAGATGTACTAATCTGCATGTCTAAGCCTGTACCTGCATTTGCTTGACCGAAACGTAATACCTTCTTCTCTGTTGTTGTCTCAGCTGTTGAGCTTGACTTTCCTGCGCTGCATCCTGCAAGCAAGGAAATTGTTGTTGCAATTACTGCAAACTTTTTAATAAATGTATTCATCTTTTCCTCCCGTACCTTTATCGTGTTGGCGTAAAGTACTATACAAAAAATCCCGTCATCACAATATACAATCGTATACTGCAAGGACGGGATATATCATCACGTGTTACCACCTTGTTTTATTACTTCATCACTGAAGTAACCTCATCGAGTACCAACATACTCTAATCCTGTAACGGGAATACCCGGTCATGCCTACTTATCGACACAACAGCTCCAAGACCATTTTCATTACTTATTAACTTATCCGCTTTCACCTAACCGGACTCTCTAAGAAGTGTTAAAGCAATTACTTTTCTCTTCACAGCTTTTGTATGTTTTACACTTTAAAGCATACATTGGAATCTGTCAAACAAAATAATTTTCATTCGTTAAAATTTTCTTTCATTTCTGTTATTTAGTTGAAAATATCAATATATAAACACGCATTTTAATGGCTTTATAATAATAAGCAAGTATTTCAACTTTTCTAGAAATACTTGCTTATTTGTTTAGATTTTACTCAAGATTTTTCTTATCTTGCAAACTTTTTTCTTTTTCAATTCATTGTAATGATTGCTGCCATGTAGTGAGCATTACAAAGATGCTTGCATATGCCATCGGTAGTTAACGTTGGTCTGCTGTCTTTGGATGTCTCCTTGGAGTTTGTTAATTGTGAAACCTGTTTGCGCATCTCCTGTAATCTTTGTCTTATATCCAGGTATTAATACTTCATATCA
>CAKMPP010000002.1 GCA_927911475.1 uncultured Solobacterium sp.
CGATATGGTGTAAATTCTCACTTTCTTTGGATCGACTAGTAGCATCTTCACTTCATCTGGTTTTAGTACGTAATAACAATGAACAGATAATTGAGTTCATACATACTGATTTACCTGAACCTGTCGCTCCGGCAATCAACATGTGTGGCATCTTATCTAAGCGACATGTTACGGTACGTCCTAGCAAGTCTTTTCCAAGGAAGAATAGTAATGGTTGATCTTTATCACTACCTACGTCATTGATGATTTCACGCATCTTAACAGGTGTACTCTTCACGTTTGGTATTTCAATACCTACCGCATTGCGGCCTGGAATTGGTGCTTCTATACGAACATCTCTCGCAGCTAATTGCATCTTGATGTTATCTGTTAAACCAAGAATCTTGGATACCTTAACGTTTTACATCTGGACGAATTTCAAACTGTGTAACAGATGGTCCGATATGTATATTTAATAACTGTGCTTCAATATCAAAGTTATTTAAAATCTGTAGTAATAATTGTGATTTCTCTCTTGCGGCCACTTCATTTTCTGGATTACTACCCTTTGGAGGAAGTGGGTCTAAGAGTGAGACCTTTGGTAATTGATATGGACGTGTACGTTTCTTTGGCTTTGGTGCCTCGGATGGAGGATAGATATTACTTTCTTGATCAGGATGTTCATCCACGACTGTTTCATATTCTTCTGTCGAAGATAAATCTTCCTCTTCTTCACGATCGACTGCCATTGGCGTAAAGCGTGATGGTTCTGGTTGACGTACAATGGTATCTTGCATTAGCGTTGTCTTTTGCTCCATGCGAGCATGGTCATCACTTAAATCATCCACATCAATGAATACAGAATCTTTCTGTGAGATTGTCTCTCCTGGAAGTACGATAATTGGAACTTCTTGGGTTGGATCATCTGGATGAATGCGATTGATGACTCTCGCAGTTCTTGGCTGTTCTTCTTGAACAATTGGTAAGCTTTCTGTCTTACCATCTGCCTTGATATTTTGGAACAGTGAACTTGTTGTCTCTTTGCCTTTATCAAGTATCTTCCAAAGGTTAGCCGGTTCTTTTGGCTCCTCTGGCTCTTCTTCCTTCTTGCTTTCTTCAACTTCTGGCATCTTAAAGAATGCGATGACAGAGCGGAATGCCTTCTTGTATACTTCCATATCCACCAGCAACAACATCGCAATCATGAAGAGTACGATGATAACAAGTAGCGAACCGATACGATTAAACATCATTGATGTAATCGCATATAAGAAGATACCGTAGATGCCTCCACTAAATTTCAAAGTTGAATCTGGCATGAAGTAATCTAAAGTGTGATTGATATAGTCATATAAGGCATCCATACCTGTTACATTTGGTACTGCAAGATATGCCTCTAGGAGTAATAGTGCTGAGATTAGTAAGATAATTGGTATCCAACTAATTTCTTCTTCCTCCTGTTTTCTTTTAATAATATTAATTAGCAGAACAATGACTACCATCGTAATCACAAACCAGTAAAGGTTACCTGCTAGGTAACCTAATAAGTTATAGATGAATAGACCAACGATGCCTGCTTTGGTAAAGCCTAAAATGGCAAAAGCTAAGAGAATCACAATTGTGATTACTCTAAAGACGAGCTGGTTTTGTTCTGCTTGTTGTTGTGCTTTTGTCTTTCTTGCCACGTATTCCCTCACTAATCCTTTGTATTAATTTCGATAATTGCTGGAAGTATCATAGGTCGTTTACCCGTTTCTTTCAAGATGTAACGACTAATCTTCTCACGCGCTTCGCTACGACAAGACATATTGTCATAACGTTTTTTCTTTCACTGCATCATCAATGGTCTTCTCCATGATGTTGCCAACTTCTTTAATAATGTAGTCTGCGTCCTTCAGATAGATTACACCACGACTTTGTACATCTGGTCCACCAATGATTTCCTTTGTGACGTGATTCATCACAACACCGATGATAATTGTACCATCCGTACTTAGAATCTCTCTATCTTTTAAGACCATACCGCTAGCGTCTAAACTATCGTTACCATCTACCATGACATCATCCACATCAACCTTGTCATAAGACTTCGCCATCACACCATCGTTTAATACAGCCACTTGACCATTATCCATCACGATAATCTTATCTGCGTTATATCCCATATTTAATGCGATATTTGCATTGGCGATGAGTTGACGGTATTCACCCTTAACTGGTACATAGTACTTTGGCTTCATCAAGTAAATCATCATCTTTAGATCTTCAATACTTGCATGCATGCTATAAGCACGACGTGAGTCAATCATAAGTACACGACCTGCTTCTTTGTAGAGGTCATCTTCCATGGATGCTTCTTCTCTTTCTGTACCTGGTACGGCAGGCGAAGCGATAATCACTGTATCCGTAGGACGTAACTCAATTCTGTCATTTTCTTTTGTTGCCATCTTATGAATCTTACGGAAGATGGACTTACCAGTACCTGAAACAATGACTAAGATGTTTTCCATGTCATTGCTGAAAGCAGATGGAGCTACCTCTAATCCTGGTGGAATATGATAGTATCCAAGCTTTGCCATATCTGCCATCAAACTCTTTAACTCTTCATCAAAAATCACAACCTTACGGTTATACTTTGTTGCTAGTTCAATAATTTCAATGACACGATATAAGTTCTGATTAAACACAGTAATAAACATACGATTCTGTGTATCTTCAAAGTACTGTTCAATTTGTTCTGTAATGCGGTGATGTGGGCTACTGTTACCAGCACGTGTAGAACCTACCGATTCACTTAGTAACGCAAGTACGCCTTCACTACCTAAATCTGTAATATTGGTAATATCAAATTTGAAGGCTGCGTTTTTTGTATCGTAGTCGACAATAAACTCTGATGAATATACTACATATCCATCTTCTGTCTTAATTGCCACACCAAAACCATCAGCGATTGACTGCATTGTACCGAAGGTACGAATTTCAGTACTACCAATCTTAAACTTCGCATTGCGACGAACACGGTGTAAGTTTAATTCTTTAATACCCACCTTCTTTAGTTTGCGTTCTAAGATCATCGCTGTTAATGGTGCTGTATACACCGGAATATCCGGAATTTCTCTTAATAGGGTTGGTAGTGCTGCCATGACATCTTCATGACCATGGGTAATGAAGATTGCTTTAATACGTGATTGATTCTCACGTAAGTAGCGGAAATCAGGAATGATCATCTCAATTCCTAACTGATCACCATCCGGATATTTCAATCCGCATTCCATGACAAATATATCTTCGTTGTTTTCAACGACATACATGTTTTTGCCGTCTTCATCAAGGCCGCCGAGCGCAAATATGCGTATTTTACTCATAAATTATATCCTCCAGTAATACTTTTAATCCTATTTTATTATAGAACAAATACTGATGATTTTACAGAACTTTACCCTCAAGATAGTAGCTATGTGTTGCGGTAATTTCTACATTTACAATCTGATTGATACATTCTTTTTCACTTGTAAAGTTCACTAGTTTATTATCTGCACTATATCCACTATAGACTTCGCTATTTCTCTTGGATGTTCCAATACATAGAACGCTGACTGTTTCACCTAAGAAGCGACGGTTATTTTCTTCCGCTATCTCAGTTAGTAAGTCATTGAGTCTTGCGAGTCTTTCCTTCTTTACTTCAAGTGGAATATTATCTTCCATATTTGCGGCTGGTGTGCCTGCTCTTGGGGAGTAGATAAATGCGTATGCCATATCAAATCGACAATAACGCACAAGATCTAATGTCGCTTCAAATTCTTCATCGGTTTCATTTGGGAAACCGACAATCAAGTCTGTTGTAAATGCAATGTGTGGTACTTTCTTCTTAAGATCATCGTATAACTGCTTGTATCTTTCAACTGTATATCCACGTGCCATACGACGTAATACTTCATTTGAACCTGATTGTACAGGTAGATGTAAGAATGGCATGATGTTTGGATAATCACGCATCGCATCGATTGTTGTTGCACTGTAATCTCTTGGATGACTTGTGTAGAAACTTATACGTTCAATACCCGTTTTAGCAACTGCCACAAGCAGTTGTGTAAAGCCATCTTCCATCTTTTAAGTCTTTGCCATAGGCATTGACATTTTGCCCAAGCAAAAACAACTTCCTTACGTCCACTGGCTTTTAGTTCTTCCACTTCTCTTAGGATATCTTCCATGCGACGTGAGCGCTCTCTACCACGTGTATAAGGAACAATACAGTACGTACAGAACTTATCACAACCATACATAATATTTACAAAGCCTTTGGAATCCATGGAACGCTTTACTGGTACATCTTCGACAACATCTCCTTCTTGGGAGAATACTTCTACTTTGCGCTCATTACT
>CAKMPP010000003.1 GCA_927911475.1 uncultured Solobacterium sp.
GCATTGAAAGAAGCAGAAGACTTCTACAATAAGACAGGCGCGATACCTATTCTTACCGGAAGGATTCTTCAATATGCTAGTATCTGAAAATATCGATATCTTATCTAAAGATGGTAAGACAGCAGCTTTCAATACAGAGAAGACAATTGCATTACTTGAACAGTATAAGGCATTAACAGACAAGGGTGTTCTTCCAAAGACAAACTGGGGTTCATGGGATGAAGCATTGAAATTATTTGAATCCAGTAAATTAGCCATCGTAAGTTCATCAGGATCTTCTTTAGGCAGAATTAAGGATGAAGCACCAGATGTATACAAACTTATCAATGTATCTACACCATTAACAGGTTCTAATGGTTTAAGCAGAAACCCATTAATGAACTTAGTAGTTCCAACAGCAAGTAAGAATCATGAAGCAGCTATCAAGTTCGCTAACTACGTAACAAACGATGATAATCAGCTTGCTTTCTGCAAACTTGTATCTATTTTCCCATCTACAACAAAGGCATCTGAAGATCCATTCTTCACATCTAATACATCTACTTTAGAAGGAGAAGCAAGTGCTATGTCTGCAAAGGCAAGCTTAACTTCACAGGACTTCTCATTAGGTATCGCTAGCCAAGATGCTATCGCTACAGCCATCAACAAGGCATATGAAGCAAGCATTATCAACGGTGAAGATATCCGTGCCTCACTCAAGCAAGCAGAAGAAGATGTAAACAAGATTCTCAGCGAAGCGAAGTAACGATTGATGTTTCCCCGGGCACAATCTAGCTCGGGGAAACATATTTATACAATAGGAGGATATGCATGAGTCTCACAAATAAAATGGTATCTCGAAGAAAAAGAAGAGAAACAAGAACGGCGTATGCCTTCATGACACCAGCTTTGATTATTATTACAGTCTTTACAATCATACCTATCATTGGAAGTTTGATTTGATGTTTTATAACTATTCCGTTTTAGGAGAAACAAAGTTTGTGGGTTTTCAAAACTTTATCAGTGCCTTTCAAGATAGGGAGTTTTGATAGCAGTAAAGAATTCAATTGTGTTTGTAGTCATCGTACCAATCATCCAGATTCTATCGATTCTAATCGCATTATTTGTAAATCGGAAAATACCAGGAATCAGTTTATTCCGTACACTCTTCTATATTCCAGTTGTTACTTCCATGGTAGCTGTATCTATCATCTGGGGGATTCATCTTTGACCCACATGGAATTATCAATACCTTACTGATGGACCTAGGCTGGATTACACAACCATTTGGCTTTTTAAGTGATAAGTATGCGGCGATGCCATGCTTAATGTTTATAACATTATGGCAAGGATTAGGATACTACATGATGATGTATCTAGCAGGTCTTCAAGGTATTCCTCAGGAACTCATTGAAGCAGCGAAAATCGATGGCGCAACAAACTTAGAAACAATTGTAAAAGTCAAAATTCCATTATTGAAACCATATATCTGGTTATGTACTTTGAACTCCGTTATTTCTGCAATTGGCGTATTCGATGTCGTATTCGTATTAACCAAAGGTGGACCAAATAACGCAACAATGGTTATCAACTACTATTCCTATGTAAAGGCCTTCGGTGATTTCCAATTTGGTTACGCAGCCGCAATCGGTGCTTTACAGGCAATTATCACAAGTACGTTAAGTATTGCAGTATTTGTGTATGGTAAGAAAGGAGGTATGTCAAATAATGAATAAAAAAGAAATTACGGCAAAAAGATATTGTCAATTTGATATTTACTTATATCTGCTTAATTGCGATAGCTATCTTATGTGCTGGCCCATTTATTTGGCTACTGCTATCTTCCCTACGCACAGGCGCAAATATTTATGATTTACATTTTAAGTTAGAAGATTTTACTTTCTCAAACTATATTGGCGTAATTCAATATATGAATCTTGGAAAGTATGTACATAACACTTTGATTATCACATTAGGTGGTATCTTCTTGGATGTTTTGCTTTCATCCATGTGCGCATATCCACTTGCAACGATGAATTTCAAAGGAAAGAAGATTATCTTTGGAATCTTAGTTTCTACAATGATTATTCCGGCAGCTGCAGGCATGATCATCAACTACTTAACTATCACAAAATTAAAATTATTAAATACATTACTAGGTGTAATCTTACCAAGCTCAGTGAAGACATTTAGTATTATCTTGATGCGCCAAGCATATCTTGGTGTTCCAAGAGAACTAATCGAGGCTGCTAGAATTGATGGCGCAAGTGAATTTAGAATTTGGTGGAAGATTATGTTACCAGGTATTATGCCAAGTATTTCCACAATTGTAATCTTTGACTTTATTGGTTACTGGAATGCATTCTTATGGCCAATCATCGTCTTACAAGATCCAGATAAATATCCACTCGCAACTGCATTACAATATCTAAATGGTTCGTTCAGTTATAAGTTTGGATATGTCGCAGCGGGTACAATCATCTCTATTATCCCAGTACTTGTTGTATTTATCTTATGTCAGAAGAACTATATTGAAGCAGTGAGTGGTGCTGTAAAGGGATGATGTTATGAAGAAGATTGTTTTATTACCCATGGATGAAAGACCATGTAACTATAAGTTCCCAAAGCGCTTATTTGAAAATAAAGAAATAAAGATTATTGAGCCTCAAATATTAGGTTTTAAAAAAGATGGTGCAGACTATAACATCATCAAAGACTTCTTATGTAAAGAATGCAAGGATGCCTATGGTTTGATTATCTCCATGGATATGTTGTTGTATGGAGGATTAATTCCATCACGCATTCATCACCAAGATGAAGAAAGTCTAATAAAGAAGTTGGAGACAATCAAAGAACTAAAAAAGGAAAATCCCAACTTAAAAATCTTTGCATTCCAATGTATTATGCGCTGTCCAAGTTATTCTAGTTCGGATGAAGAACCTGATTATTACGAATACTATGGAAAGCAAATTCATGATTTAGGTGAAGCAGTTAACATGCATCAGGTTGGAATCTCACAAGGCCAACGTATCAGTGAACTAACAAAAGAAATTCCAGAAGAATATATTGAAGACTTTATTTCACGTAGAGAAATCAATCGTCAGATGAACATGAATGTCATTGATTTATTACAGGAAGGTTATTTAGATAGCTTAGTCATTCCGCAGGATGATTCCACAACATATGGTTATCCTGCAATGGATCAAAAAGTAATACGTGAGAAAATCCAAGAACTAGGATTAATTGATAGAGTACTAATTTATCCGGGTGCTGATGAGGTTGAATTAACTCTATTTGCACGCATGTTAAATACAATCAAAGGCGAATGCCCAAAAGTATATGTGAAATATGCATGCGAAAAGTCTAAGCAGATTGTTCCACTATATGAAGGATTCCCGTTAGATTCTACAGTCTCTTATCATATTCTATCGGCAGGTTGTCAACAGACATTTAGCTTTGAACAAGCGGATATTATTCTAGCTCTCAGTGCTCCGTCTGAAAATATGGAAGAGGCCGAATATCAACCTTCCATTCATACAAGTTATTCAATTGATCGTAACTTAGCTGAGTTCTTACGTTTTATTAAGATGAGACTAGCAGAAGGGAAGGTTGTAACAATCGCAGATAATGCATACGCCAATGGTGCAGATCTCTCCCTTATCCAACTACTAAATAACAATGGATTACTTCTAAAAGTAAGTGGTTATGCAGGTTGGAATACTTCTGCAAACACAATTGGAACAGCAATTGCAGAAGCAGTAAACTACCTATATTATGGACAATCACAAAATCAAATGGATTTTATCATACAAAGATATCTTGAAGATGCAGGATATTGTGCAAAAGTTAGGACACAGGTCAAGAATAACTTACCTGCAGGCATGAACTACTTCGATGTGAAAGAAAAAGATGGTGTTGTAAGTCAAATGGTAAGTGTACAACTACAAGAATTTGCTGAACAATATTTATCTTCAATCAAATCAGAAATAAGAATCAAGGATGTAAAGATGCCATGGAAACGTATGTTTGAAGTGGATTTAGATGCAAGTTGGCAAGAAAGTGAGAAATAAGAATGGCAAGTCTATCATTGAAAAATATTAATAAGGTATATGACAATGGAGTCCATGCGGTCAAAGATTTTAATCTCGAAATTCAGGATAAAGAGTTTGTTATCTTTGTAGGACCATCCGGTTGTGGTAAGTCTACAACATTACGTATGGTCGCAGGTCTTGAAGAAATCACATCTGGAACTCTTGAAATCGATGGAAAAGTTGTCAATGATATTGAACCTAAGGATAGAGATATTGCGATGGTCTTTCAAAGCTACGCATTATATCCACACATGACGGTTTATGAAAATATGGCATTTGGTCTTAAATTGCACAAGGTTCCAAAAGATGAAATTAAGCGTCTTGTTATGGAGGCTGCAAAGATTCTTGACTTAGAGAAGTTATTAGACCGTAAGCCAAAGGCATTGTCTGGTGGACAAAGACAGCGTGTTGCGATGGGTAGAGCTATTGTTAGAAATCCGAAAGTATTCTTAATGGATGAACCTCTTTCTAACTTGGATGCGAAGTTACGTGTACAGATGCGTATCGAAATCGCAAAACTACATGAAAGATTGGGTGCGACAATTATCTATGTCACACACGACCAGACAGAGGCGATGACATTAGGAACACGCATTGTTGTTATGAAGGATGGCCTTGTACAACAAGTGGATTCACCAAAGAATCTATACGAAAAGCCAAATAACCTATTCGTTGCAAGTTTCATCGGCTCTCCACAGATGAACTTCTTAGATGCAGTGGTCGTAGAAGATGGAGAATCTATTAAACTACAAGTTGGAAAGAAAGAACTACATTTACCAGCGCAAAGAGGAGAACTCTTACGTCAAAAGGGCTATGTAGGAAAGACAATCGTACTAGGTATTCGTCCAGAGAATGTTTATGATTCAAAGCTATATCAATTGGACGATTACGATAATACAATTGAAGCAGAAATTAAAGTTTACGAATTACTCGGCGCAGAAATCTTCTTGTATTTCGATGTAGAAGGAAAACAGATGATTGCAAGAGTAAATCCAAATACGGCATTAACAAAGGGTGATACTGCAAAATTCGCATTAGATATGAATAAAGCTCATCTCTTTGATAAAGAAACAGAACAGGTAATTAGGTAATATAGTGTATGAATGATGCATACTATGAATTAGCGGTAAAAAGAAAAAAACCAGAAATTAAAATATATTTTATATGTCGTGGCCGACCTGCTTGCATGTTTAGCATTTTTGATTGCTGGATTTACAAAACCACTCTATTGGATTGGTTCCGCTATTACGCTGCTATTCTTCTATGTATATTTACGATTACGACTATATGAAGAATACGAATATATCTTAGTTAATGATGAATTAACAATCGATGCAATCTTCCACAAAGAAGCACGCAAGGCACTTGCTAGATGTAATGTAAATGATTGTTCAATCTATCAAGTTGAATGCAGATGATGAAAAAGGTATGGATTACTCTGATGGAATCATAAAGTGGCTTTATATCTAAACAAAGGGGAAGTATTCTTACTTTCACTTGATGAAAAGATGCTAACGATGTTAAAGAGATATATCAGAAACATTGACAGTAAAAGAAAACCTTCTTTCTATTCCTAGGAAGAAGGTTTTCTAATTAATCAATCTGATCGTAAATCTTGCGAGCATACTCACTAGGAGTAATACCATAACTCTGTGTAAATTTACGAGAGAAGTAGTGAATAGAATTAAAACTCAACATAGACGCAATCTCCGTAATTGTGTAATCACCTTTACGAATGAGTAATCGACTCTGATTCAACTTCGCAGTATTGATATATTGTTTTGGTGGTACTTGGAGATTGTTTTTAA
This sequence comes from uncultured Solobacterium sp., assembly GCA_927911475.1. Classification (GTDB taxonomy): domain Bacteria; phylum Bacillota_I; class Bacilli_A; order Erysipelotrichales; family Erysipelotrichaceae; genus Bulleidia. The sequence continues at coordinate 5,879 of CAKMPP010000003.1, forward strand.
ATAAGTTCTGCAATGTACTGCGTGAGATGGCAAATCGATCACAAATTTGTCGATGGGAAGTGGCTCTAAAATATGCTTGTGAATGTACTCGAGAATTTCTTCTACAAGACGATCTTCAAAGTGCTGGTTAACCGGTGTGATAGGCTTAGGCATCTTCTTTGCATTTGCATACATGTGGAATGAAATGAGAATCTGCTCTAAACAAGAAATCATTCCATCATACTTAAATGGATTTCCTTGATCGGATGTAGAAACAAAGCGATTGATATCATCCTGCATTTCGCGTGTACAACTGATAACGCGATTTGAAACCAAATCTGTGTGAACACCATCTGCTGCAAAGATAACTGTTAAGTAGGAACATGGATTATCAGAAGAAACTTTTTGGTCATGGAATTGTCCGGGAACATATAACATGCATTCATTCATGCCAATCGTATAGGACTTACCATCTACTGTTGTATCTAAAGAGCCTTGATCAACGAAAGTTAATTCATAGTAATTATGTGTCTCTCCTAGGAAAGAGTATGCTGGACGTTTTACAACATAATAGTAAGCAATGATTTCAGAGATACGAATCTTTGGCGAAATACTCTCGTACACAAATGGTTTTGGTAATGTGTAAGTTGATTTTGTCGCGTGTTTTGGAATATATAAGCGATAGACAATATGTTCACTCATTGATGTTAGGTTGAAATAAACATCAGGTTCAATACGTACACGGCGGTGTAATGCAAAACTTTCGATGGAATCTACCTCGGGAACACGGACAACACCAACCATGGCCATTCCTTCAAAAGCTTCCAAATAAACAGCTTGATTATAAGAATAAATATTGTGGATTTCCTTCGTTGAGATTGTAAACTCTTCAACAATAAAATCTTCATCTGGAATATTTTGGACAATCGTACCAAATTTAACGAAATTAGAACTAGTGGTCTTACTAATCATATTTCATCATCTCCTTACCTGTAAAATAGCATACTTTAGAGTTGAAAGAAATGAAAAATCAACAAAATAATATTTTTCGTTACCGAAAAGTACACTACTTTTAAACAAAAATGTAAATATTATGTGAGACTTAATGATAATATATAAACATGAGAGCGCTTTCTATATTGATGATAGCGCATATACTCAAAGAGAAAGGAGTAAGGAAATGCCAGATATTGTACTAACTAGAATTGACAATCGTCTAATTCATGGACAGGTGGCAACACAGTGGTCCGGTTCAATTGGCGCTAACTTAATCTTGGTAGCAAATGATGATGTAGCTGCAAATACATTCCGTCAAGGATTGATGGATATGGCTGCACCTTCATATGCACAGACACGTTACTGGACAATTGAAAAAACTATTACAACTATCCACAAGGCTTCTCCATCACAGCACATCTTTATCGTCTGTGAGACACCTACTGACGTATTACGTTTGGTTGAAGGCGGTGTTCCAATTAAGAAGGTAAACATTGGTAACATGCATATGGCTGAAGGAAAACGTCAGGTCGCTACTAGCGTTGCTGTTGATGATGTAGATGTAGCAGCATTCAAGAAGTTACAGGAACTCGGTGTTGAGTTAGAAATCCGCAGAGTGCCGCAGGAACACGCTGAAGACATCAGCAAGCTCTTTGGGTAAAAATCATTACAGCCGTTTCACTACAGAAAATCTATTTTAAGGAGGATTGAATCAAATGGTATTACAAGCATTATTACTTGCTGTAGCAACATTCATCTTTGCAATTGACCAATTCTCACTGACTGAGCTTTTATATCGTCCTATTATCGCTTGCCCAATTATCGGCGTGATCTTAGGTGATGTAAAAACTGGCCTTGTCATCGGTGGTACATATGAACTGATGATGGTTGGTAATATGCCAGTCGGTGGAGCACAGCCACCAAACGCTGTATTAGGTTCTATTGTAGCAATGATCTTTGCTGTTAAGTCAGGATTACCTGTTGACCAGGCTTTAGGTCTAGCAGTTGTATTCTCTGTATTTGGACAGTACGTAGTTACATTCACATTTACATTTATGTCATATATCATGGCTAAGGCTGATCAGGCTGCTGAAAATGCAGATCCAGCTGGAATCACTGGTGTAAACATTCTATCAATGTGCATCTTAGGTGGTCTCTTCGCAGTTCTAGCACTTGTTGCGTTCTTCGGTGGAGATGCTGCTAGTGCAACATTAAAGAGTTTCTCTGAAAATGCTTCATGGTTCATGGGTGGCTTAGGTGCTGCTGGTAAGATGATGCGTTACGTAGGTTTCGCAGTATTACTAAAGATCATGCTTGCAAACGACATGTGGGGTATCTACTTCGCAGGTTTCACAGCTGCTGCTATTCTTGGAAACATCAAGGCAACATCTGGTGCAACATTAATTCTTGTAGCATTTATCGGCTTTGCAATTGCAATGTACGACTACAATACAAATGTTAAGATCAAACAATTAACATCTAATAACGGAGGTGCTGGAGATGGAATCTAATTTCAATTTAGCATATAAGGACACTGCTCCTGCTAAACCACTTACAAAAGCAGTTTTAAATAAGATGGTTTGGCGTTCTCTAAACTTACAGGCTTCCTTTAACTTCGAAAGAATGCAGGCTGCTGGTTGGTTATGGGGAATCTTACCTGGTTTGGAAGCTATCCACACAAACAAGGATGACTTATCCACATCCATGACTCACAACCTTGAGTTCTTCAATACTCACCCATTCTTAGTAACATTCGTTATGGGTATTGTATTATCTATGGAACAACAGAAGGCTGATATCAACTCAATCCGTGCTGTTCGTGTAGCAGCTATGGGTCCTTTAGGTGGTATTGGTGACGCATTGTTCTGGTTTACATTAGTTCCTGTCACAGCTGGTATTACAGCGAATATGGCGATTTCTGGTAACTTGGCAGGACCAATCATTTATTTCTTAATTACATTCGGTGTGCAGATGGCTCTTCGTTATTGGCTAATGTACTGGTCATACGACATGGGTACAAAGGCTATCGAAGTATTGACTGCTAACGCTCGTGAATTTACACACGCTGCTTCTATGCTTGGTGTATTTGTAGTTGGTGCATTGACATGCAACTATGGTGCAACATCTCTTGGTGTCATGATTCCTAACGGAACAAAGATCAATGATGCTGGTGAAGTAGTTGAAAACTTTATCGACCTTCAGGGCTTATTAGATGGTATCTTACCTGCTCTTATCCCATTAGGATTAACATTAATGTGCTACACATTAATTAAGAAGAAGAACTGGTCACCAACTAAGTGCATTATGCTCTTACTCGTTATCGGTATCGTTGGATGCATATTCGGAATTTGGGCTGGAGATTATAAAGTTCCAGAATTCTTAAGTTCATTTATCGTTTGGCATAAATAATCATGCATAACGAAAGGGACACCTTATCGGTTGTCCCTTTTGTTCTAAATGAGATTATTGATTGTCTTGATTCTTTATTTCTTGTTCATATTTATCGTAATACATTCTCTGTACGTCATCACTAAGAGGAAGTTTCTCTTCAGGGTTGCGCTTCTTGTTATGTATCACATAACCGACGATGACTGCGATAAATATGAATAAGGCAATGAGTGTTGCGGATATAGACATAAGTGTACATTAACTCCTTATGGTTCTATTATAACAGTGTTTTTAATGATATTCTTGAAATACGGAGGTTGTTTATGGGTAATCGTTTATTGGTATTTGGTGTTTTATTAATCATCGGCATTGTACTGTACGTTGTATGGATGTTCTTTGCACAAAGACAAGTTATGTATATGTCGTTACTACTATATCGTCAAGGTGATGCAGATCGTTATCTAGAAGAATTAGATTCGTTGTCCAGTCGTTTATTCTTTAATAAGAAGTTACGTACTTTAATGGCAATTGATGCAAATCTCATCAAGGGTGATAAAGAACAACTTAATAAACTCTTTGAAAGAGCAGCAGCCTATAGGCTCAGCTCTTCTGACCGTGTACTAGTATTACAGAAAGAATTATTATTCCGTATTGCACAGGGAGAAGATGAAAAAGCAGTAGAATCTTATGATGCAATTCACAAAGCATATGATAAGTTAACGGATAAGCAGAAAGAGAAATATTGTGAAATCATAAAAGAAGTTGAATACCCATATACCATTCATATTCTGCGTGATGGTAAGTATGCTTCAGAATTAATGGAACGTGGAGATACAATTGCAGATTCAGTTCCTGCTGGTGTATGTTATCTTAGAGCTGCACAATCCTATTGCTTAAAGGATGATAAAGACCGTGCAGAGCGCGCACTCAATCATGCGGCTAAGAAGTTGAAGGATACAACGTATTTCCAGGAAATACAAAAATTGATTCAAACAAAGAATTATAATGATGTTTTAAAATATAAAATTTAATATGTGATATGATAATGAGCATGACAAAATTGGGTGTCATGCTCATTCTTTATAAGAAAGTAGGTGGAATTTTGAAAAGGGTTATATCAATAGTATTAGCACTATGTCTTTCTGGATGTACTGTATTAAACGTCTTTACAGGCAATAAAAATAATCACTCAATGAATTCTACGCAAGATAATACTGAAACAACTGCTGATTCAAAAAAATGAAATTGGAACAGTGAATCAGGATAATATCGACCAGAAATTCTACTTATATTATTACAAGCAACTGACACAAACACAAAAAGAGGCATATTTAGAATTATATCAAGCACTGCAAAATCAGAATGCAATATACGAACTGAAAACACCGACAAGTATAAAAGATTTTAATATTGCTTTTTATGCATTTGAATATGATTTTCCAGAAGCTTTCTGGATGTGGAATTATCATTATTTAGCGAATGGTGAAGATAAAATTACGAGATTACAGTTTAATGTGCCAGCTGACTTATCCACTACAATGGCGCAGGTTAATCAAGTCGTAGATAAAGTTGTAAATGACGTAAAGGGTGCCAGTGATTACGAAAAGATTAAGTACTTTTATGAATGGATTATTAACTGGACCGTATATCAAAGAAATCAATGCGAACAAGATATAACTGGTGTATTCCTTTTAAGACAAAGTGTGTGTGGAGGATATTCAAAAGCCTTTCAATATCTTTGTAAAAAAGCGGGAATTAAATGTACATATGTACTTGGTATGACAGATCAATTGCATGCATGGAACTTAGTTGAACTTGGCGATAAATATTACTGGATAGACGCTACTTGGGGTGATTCATTTGATAGTGAAGGAAATACAGTTTTAAACTACCATTACTTCATGGTGCCAGACAGAATTCTATTCCGTACACATCTTTCTTTAATGGGAAAGTGCCGGTAGGTACATTGAATGAAGTTGATGTGTTTCAGTTCCCAAAATGCACTGATAACTCTTTATCCTACTATGTTCAAAATGGAGCATATTTTGAGACATATGACTACGATGCCATCAAAAAATATATTTTAAAGAAAATAAAAGAAGATCCATATCAATATATTGAATTTCAGATTGGGGATATAAAATCTTATAAACAGGCTTTACAGCTATTATTTACGCAAGAATCTAATCAAATTTATAGTATTTTAAAGGACTACTTCAGGTCCGACTATAAGCTTGATTACTACCAGGTAGATGCAGTAGGTGTGATTGGTATACAGGTTTATCAATAAAAATTAAACATATCTTAAAAAATAATTTTTAAGATATGGTATTATATAAATGTAACTGAACGACGGTCAGTTTTCGATTATGAAGGTAGGTGGAATGATGAAAAAGATTATATCTATACTGTTGGCATTATGTTTATCTGGTTGTACAGTATTGGACTTCATAGATGCAAATAACGAATACCAAACAAATGATACATATAATAATGAGCATAACTATAACTACAAGTATAAGGAAACATATACTACTGAAGAGAATCAGAATCAAACAAAAAATGGTTTTACTGTAAAAAATTCAAAGGAATCAAAGAATAAGAATGAAACAGATAATAACCAAACAAAAAATGGATTTCAACTTGCTGAAAAGGAAAATAAGCAATTTAAAATCCTTATACTTATTCTATTATGACCAGTTATCATCTACTCAGAAGGCAGTTTTACGAAGACTTGTATGCTTTCCTACAGAAGCCTAGCTCAATGTACTATTTAAAAAAACCTGCAAAAACTGAAGATTTCTTTACGGCAATGACTGCATTTAGATATGATTTTCCAGAATCATACTGGATGGATGGTTATCGCTATTACTCGGATAATCAAAAAAGAATCACAAGTATAACTATTTCTATACCAGAAGATCTGGAAACAAAAATGGCACAAGTAGATGCTATTGCAAATAATGTTGTGGCAGCTGTCGCAAATGAAAGTGACTACAATAAACTAAAATATTTCTATGAGTGGATTATCAACTGGACGATATATCAAAAAAAATGAGTGCGATCAAGACTTTACGAGTGTATTCCTATTAAAGCAGAGTGTATGTGCTGGATATTCAAGAACATTCCAGTATTTATGTAAGAAAGCAGGAATCAAATGTACATATGTTCCTGGAGATACTGACGAACCACATGCATGGAATTTAGTAGAGTTAAATGGTAAATATTATTGGGTAGATGTAACTTGGGGAGATCCAATATATGATGATGGCACACAAACATTAAACTACCATTACTTTATGACAACGGATGAAGTATTATTCCGTACACACTATACTCTAGATGGTACAGTACTATTAAGTAGTACTGATAAGATCGATGTATTTAAATTCCCACAATGTACAGATAACTCATTATCCTACTATGTCCAGACAGGATCATATTTCCCAACATACGATTATTACGGAATTAGGAATTATGTATTACAGAAGTTAAATGAGAATCCATACCAATATTTTGAGTTTCAAATTGGTGATATAGCATCTTACCAACAAGCATTAGATTATTTGTTCTCAGATAACTATCTATATATGACAGGCATTCTACAAGAATATTTTGGATATGGATTTAGATACTATTATTACTATTGGAATGATACGGGAATTATAGGTATTCAAGTATACTAATCACAATTAGTGTAAAATGTATTTCGCTTAAGCAAGGAGAATTATGAAAAAGTTTATTTCTATACTATTGGTGTTTTGTTTATCTGGCTGTACGGTACTAGATTTCGTAGCAGAGGATACGCAAAACCAAACACTTAATACATATAATTATGATTACAAAGAAACAAATACAGAAAACCAGACACAAACAAAAGAAGGATTCACAGTAAAAAATTCAGACAATAAGAACAATAAAAAATCAGATAAAGAATGGTTTTGAATTAGTTGATAACAGCAAGAAAAAAGAATTACAATCACTCTATTTATTTTATTACGAACAGTTAACATCTGTTCAGAAGGTGATTTACGAAGAACTATATGATTTCATGAAGAAGCCTACTTCACTTTATGAGCTGAAGAAGCCAGTGAAATTGGAAGATCTTTCACCAGCGATATATGCATTTATGTATGACTTTCCAGAATCCTATTGGATGTGGAATTATCGTTATCGCATAGATGCTAATAAAAGGTAGTTGAGCTTGAATTTCCTGTTCCAGAAGATTTAGAAACAAAGTGGGCACAGGTTGATGCTATTGCAAATAATGTTGTGGCAGCTGTCGCAAATGAAAGTGACTACAATAAACTAAAATATTTCTATGAGTGGATTATCAACTGGACGGAATACCAAGAAAATGAATGTGATCAAGACTACACAGGTGTATTCCTCTTAAAGAAGAGTATCTGTGCAGGATATGCAAGAGCCTTCCAGTATTTATGTAAGAAGGCTGGGCTAAAGTGTACAACAGTTCGTGGACAAACAAATGAATCACATGCATGGAATCTAGTTGAATTGAATGGTCAGTATTATTGGGTTGATGTTACTTGGGGAGACCCTACCACTGATGATGGAAGTCAAAAACTAGTTTACTACTACTTTATGGTGACAGATGAACTGTTATTCCGTACTCATATTTCTCTAAATGGTCAAGTTCCAGTAGGGCCATATGACAAGATTGACGCATTTACATTCCCTCAATGTACAGATAATTCATTATCTTACTATATTCAAAATGGAGCTTATTTTGAAACATATGACTACTATGCAATCAGAGACTATGTACTACAGAAGTTATATGAAAATCCATATCAAGAGATTTCATTCCAGATTGGCAATCAAGAATCTTTCTACTATGCAGTTGAACAATTGCTAAAGAATGAACGTTATATTACAAATATCTTTAGAGAATATTTCTCTGGAGGATATTACTATAATGCAATCTCTAAAGATGATGCAGGCGTAATTACTGTTAAAATTGTTTCATAAAAAATAAACTGTGTAATCTCTTGATAAATAGGTTCAAGAGATGCACAGTTTTATTATTATAAAAAAGCTTAGGGCATACCTAAGCTTCATTAAAATGTAATTTCCTCTTGATGAGAACCGTACATATACTCATCCACAGTATAAATAACACGGTCTTTAACTAGAGATACTGGATCGTTATTGAGTATGCCTTCACGAACTTTCGTATATGCGATAGGCATGAATTGGCTTAATAAACCAAGAGGTACACCATTTTTGAAGTTATCAAACAATACTTTTTGTGCTGCAACAACTTCTGCGACAGGCATGTAGTAACGTGAGCGATCACTGAAGGAGAATTTGCGCTTATATGCAATCTCTTCAGGAGTACCATGATAATGCTTGATATAGTATTTTGGATTATTGAGCATCGCTTCATCAAGTACTTCAATGAAGTGGCTTTGTTTTTCTGGATGATCTTTCAATAGTTCCTTTTCAGCATATGCTAATGCAAATAAGGCTTCACGCATCATATATGTGAGCCCAGGACCAACCTTTAAGATACCAACGCCATCTTCTACAAGCTCACGAAGACTGATTTTTGTTTGGTAGTCAGTAGAATGACCTTCAAAGACAAGATTATTATATTCTTTGATTGATGCCATTAAATCAACTGCTTTAGAGCGATCGTATGGTGTGCAACCAGCATCTTTTTCTTCAACGCCTGGCTGTACGACAACACCGATAACATGTTTCCAAGCTTCGTCCAGTTGATGATCATGGAATGCTTTCTCAAATGTAGCGACAGTCTGCTTAAAGTCGGAAACTTTCGTAACTTGTAGACCGGTTTCTACGGCATCTTGTGAACCGCCTGGAATAGGTACTTCAGAACCTACGATGTAAACAGGGTGTAATGCGTCTGGATTTTCCTTCAGTAGTTGTTGGTATGCTTCTTCCGCAACAACAGCAAGCTCAGCACCACGTCTAGCAATAATTTCATCGCTTAAACGAATGTTTGGATCGTCACTTGCAACTTTCATTGATGTATCGATATGAATCTTTGTAAAGCCAGCAAGTACAAACTGACGAATGAGTTCAGAGGCTTCTTGCATAGCCTTTTCTTCTTCATATTGTACGAATGTTAGTGGGCCTAGGTGATCCCCACCTAAAATGATGCGGTCCATATCTAAACCTTCGATTGCTGCTAATTCTTCAACAAACTTCATGAAATCTTTTGGTTTCATGCCCGTATATCCACCGTACTGATCGACCTGATTGGCAGTAGCTTCAATTAGAAGTACAGAGTTTGTTTCTTTAGCACGTTGCATACATGCACGTAATACCAATTCGTTTGCAGTGCAAGCAGAATAGATGCCGACAGCTTTGCCTTGTTTTTGCAAACGAACAATATGTTTTAATGGATGTTCTCTCATGATAAAATCCTCCTAATAAAATTATACAGCAGGGTATATGAATTAATTGTTAATGAATTTGCATTTTTAGAGGATATAATAGATATATCAGTACAAAAATACAAATGAGCTAGTTCTGATATTGGAGAAACTATGATAAAAGTATTTACACAGGAAGGCACAAAGCATGTTAACCAAGATATCTATGGTTGGCAAGGAAACACGATGTGGGTTATTGATGGCGCAACACCTCTTTTTGGCGATGATTTGCTCGGTGGTAATGATGTACAAAAAACAATGCAGAAGATATCAGATGCACTAAAAAGACATGTTGATGATACGCAATCATTGGCAAGTATGTTATATCATGCATGCAAAGATGTTGAATCAGAATATCGTCATACAATTTCTGGTTATGATTTGATCGAGAAATACAAATTACCTACTTTTGCAATTACAATTGTTAGAGTGAATGATACGAATATTGAATGGTATGGATTAGGTGATTGCGAGATATACATGCATGGTAAAATATATCGCGATGAATCTTTTGATAGAATCAACAATAGAAATCAGAAAGAAGTGTCAGATAAAGCTGCGTTGCATCGTGAGACGAGAATGTTATTGAACGATAAAAATCATCCAGAAGGGTATTGGATTGGGTCTCTGGATGGTGTGGGATGTATGCATGGTAAGCAAGGAAGCCTTGCTAGAGAAGGCATATATAATATTTATCTTTATAGCGATGGAATGTCTACAGTATTACAAGATAAATCTATTTTATTAAGTGGTATTGATGTAA
>CAKMPP010000004.1 GCA_927911475.1 uncultured Solobacterium sp.
ATCATGTGCATCTAGGATAGCCTTAACAATCGCTAAGCCTAGACCTGTATTCAGTTGATTGCGTGAGAATGAACGAGATGTCTTATGATAACGGTCCCAAACGTATGGTAGTTCACTTTCAGGAATTCCTTCACCATCATCTCGTATCTCAAAGTGCATCGTTTCCTCATCAGGTTTGCGATATGCTTGAATTGTAATATGTTGTCCTGCCGCCGTGTGTTTTAAGGCATTGGTTAAGAAGTTTGTAATCACTTGTCCTATCTTAACTTCATCCGCATAGATATAGAGTGTTCCTGGCAAGCGTAAATCTACAATCTGTCCACCTTGTGCGATAGATTTTTGGTTTAACTCAATAATTTCACGAATCTTATCTGCCAAATCCATGTTTGTACGATTGAGTACATAGTTACCTGACTGCATTTTAGCAAGTTCACTCATATCATTGATGAGTCGCGTCATATAGTCTGTCTCTTTGATAATAACCCCTAAGTGTTTATCACGTTTGACTGGGTCATTTCCAGAAATATCTCGAATCATTTCTGCATATGCACGAATGTCCGTCATTGGGGTACGAATATCATGAGAGACATTTGCTAAAAGATCTCTTCGTAACTCATCAATTTTTGATAGTTGTCGATTTGCAGTATTCAAACTATTTGCAAGTTGCTGAAGTTCTGTTAATGAACCACCATCAAAGTGCGCACTATAATCTGCTTGTGATAGTTTTACCGCTTCTTGTTTCATGCGAATGATAGGATCAGTTACCAAACGCGAAATCATCAAAGCTACAAGTGAAGCTACGACAATCACAATAATTGTATAGAGTGCGTATTGTCGCGTAAAGAATGTTACAACACTATCAATTGGTTCTAATGCAGTATTGACAAACAGATAGTAATTTCCTAGATTTTCACGAATATGACGCGCATAGATAATCATCTCTTGTCCAGTTCTCTGGTTGGTCATATTAATACTCAGCTCACCATTTTGAAGTTTGCTATCAATCGATGAAAGGTCTAAAAGACCCTGAATCTCATCAGACTTAGGATCTTGTAAGGCACAACCTGCACCTAGACTATCTGCACTATAAATTTGTGTTCCACTGTCATTATAAATAGCGATACATACATTATTATTTACAGCTTCACGAATCGCAGACTCAACACCATTGCCACTTGCATTATTTGTAATCAGTGTTTGTTGGATATGGTCTGCGACAGTACGTACTGCCGCAATCTTAGAATTACGATAATACGGACGAATTAAACCTGTCTGTAATACAGCAATGAATAACGTAATACCGATGGCCATCGTAAAGAACGCTAGCCACAAACGAAAGCGGATACCATGTGTATCAAGCTTCAAACTTATACCCCATTCCACGAACAGTTGTAATGAAGTCACGGTAAGGACCCAAGTTATGTCTTAGCATCTTGATATGTGTATCAACCGTGCGATCATCACCAAAATAATCATAATTCCACACTTCTACAAGTAAAGTTTCACGTGATAGCGCAACATTTGGATGTGTTGCAAGATATAGAAGCAAATCAATTTCCTTAGGTGTTAATGGAGCCTTTTCCCCATCTACTGTAACAACTCTACCAAGGACATCAATCTGTAGTCCCTTAAAAATCATCACATCGGAATTTGTTTGTGTCTTCTTCCCACGTTCTAAAACAACCTTAATACGTGCCATAAGTTCCTTAGGTGAGAATGGCTTTGTGACATAGTCATCTACACCTAGTTCAAACCCAAATAACTTATCGTACTCTTCTTGACGAGCACTCAGCATAATCACTGGTACTTGATCGATACTCTTGATTTGTTTACAGGTAGAAAAACCATCTAACACCGGCATCATGACATCTAAGATGACACAATCAAAATGTGTATTCTTTACTTTCTCTATTGCCACCAAACCATTTTCTGCTTCTTCTGTTTCAAAACCATTGATTTCGCAATACTCACGTACAACTTCACGAATATTTGCTTCATCATCTACAATTAAAATTTTTGCCATACTATTTCTGCCTTACTATTTCTATTTGATTTGCTAAAAAGGAAGCTTCATCTTGAATTTTAGCATAAAACTGAATATATACACCTTTTACAAGGTACTGACTATATTGAGAATAGAGATTTGGCATAACAGCCATATCACTTTCACCTGTTTCATCTGTCAGTTTCAAAAAGCACATTAAGTCCCCTTTGCGAGTACGAATCTGTCTTACACTTTGAATATATGCAAATCCACGGTATAAGCCACGATTACTATTTAATTCTGCAAGTGGTGGATACGTGATACCTAATTTTTGTCTTAGGTGAACAATTGGTTGTTCCCCTAGATTAAAGCCAAGTGCAGCCTTCTCATTCTCACTGAGTTCTTCTTGGCTATCCTTCATGCGTACAACGATTGGCTTTGATACAAGCTGTGGGTCGATAGATAGCTGTGCACCAAGTGGAACCTGAATTAGCTTTGCATACTTGATTGCATCATCCAAGGTATTCAGCATTGTAGTTCTACCAAGATCAAATTCATCAAGGGCGCCTGCAGATATCAATCGTTCTAATTGTGTGCGATTAATCTTGCGCAGTACAACTCTTGCGACAAAATCAAAGTAATCACCAAATCGGCCATTCTTATCACGTTCATCCAGTATTGTTCTAGCAGCTAGTGTACCTACATCCTTGATGATAGAAAGTGGTAAAATAATTGATTTTCCATTGTGATAATAGATATCCGTCGAGCGATTTACATCTGGAGCTTCGATAGTGATATGTTTTCTTCTACATTCAGTAATATAGATTGCACTCTTTGTACTATCTCCAATCACACTATTTAAAATTGACGTATAGAACTCTAGAGGATAGTTAGCCTTTAGGTAGGCTAATTGATACGCTACAAGTCCATACGCAACTGCGTGAGATTTATTAAAGCCATACCCTGCAAACTTCTCTGCTAAATCAAAGAGTGCGCTAGCGGTTTCATCATTATAGCCATTTTCTTTACAGCCACGCACATACTCTTGTCTTAGTCCTGCTAATTCGTCTTCATTCTTTTTCGAAATAGCTTTACGTAAAATATCTGCTTTTACAAGTGAGAACTTCGCCGCAATCTGTGCCATCAACATAACTTGTTCCTGATAGATTGTAACACCATAAGTTTCCTTTAGAATCGGCTTTAATTCCTTGGATGGATATACAACCGATGCTGGATTCTTTCTACCCTCTAGATAAGTATTAATCTGATCTTTAGGACCTGGTCTAAAGAGTGCTAAAGCAGCAATAATATCCTCAAAACAATTCGGCTTCATCTTGCGCAATAAATTACGCATGCCATCCGATTCAAACTGAAAGACACCAATCGTATCTGCTTGCGCAAATAAACGATATGTTTTTGCGTCGTTTAACGGAATTGATAAAATATGGAAATCTGGATGATTCTTATGAATCATCTGTACGATTTCATCAATTGTCGTTAGATTCTTAAGCCCAAGGAAGTCCATCTTAATTAGACCCCTTTCTTCCAAGTAATTACCAACAAACTGTGTTGTCTTCATTCCTTCAGCCATTTGTATGGTAGGAATCACATCCTCAATTGGCTTACCGGACATAACAATACCAGCCGCATGGATACTCTTATTCTTTGGAAGACCTTCAATCCGTTTTGACATATTAAAATATTCCGTCAATTGTGGACTTGCATTGAGTAGAACACGTAATTTCTCTTTTTGTTCATACGCTTTCTCTAACGTAATCTTTGGCGTTTGTGGAATTAGACCAACAATCATATCAATCTCACGCTTTGAGATATCCATTGCTTTACCAACGTCACGTAAAACAGCACGAGCTGCTAAGGTATCAAATGTAATGATATTGGCAATGTGTTGTTCACCATATTTCTGATAAACATAATCAATAATTTCTTGACGATGAATATCTGGAATATCTGTATCGATATCTGGCATGGATACACGTTCAGCATTTAGGAAACGTTCAAATAACAGATTGTATTGTAATGGATCAACCATTGTAATTCCTAGACAATACGCAACCAAAGAACCAGCAGCGCTACCTCTGCCTGGTCCAATATAGATACCCTTTTGTCGTCCATAACGGATAAAGTCATAGACGATTAAGAAATAATCTTCAAAGCCCATTTGGTGAATTACTTGTAATTCATGTTTTAATCGTTCTACATAGACAGGCTTTAAATCGCCATTTAAACGTTTCTTCAGTCCTGCAAGACATAGTTGAGGTAAATATTGTTCTGCTGTAATTCCATCTTTCAATGGATAAACAGGTATACCGGTCTTTTCTAAATCCCCATCGCAATGGCATTCACTAGCAATTTCGTCTGCTCTACGCAAATCATCCGCATCATAAATCTGTTCCATCTCAGGAATCGATAAAAAGTATCTTCCTGTAATGGGTGTTACATTTTTATCCCGCAAGGTTGTACCCTGTTTGATTGCGGATAACACCTTCAAAGTCTCATAGTCTTTTTGCGCTAAATAATAAATCTTATTTAATGCGACCGTCTGAATTCCTTGTGCTTTCGATAGTGCCTTTAATACTGCATTCTTGGAACGCCATAAAGATGTTTCTTCATAGGAAATCGCAATATCAAAAGTAGGTAATTCAGATTTCATCAAAGCTAATTTCTGAGTAATACCTGTACGATCTTCGCTGATAAGTTCCGCATCAAAATATCCACCTTCACCATACACAATCAAGAAATTATGTTCACTATATGTTAAGAATTCTTCTAGCGTTGCATACTCTCTTCCATCACACAACAAAGAAGAAAGTTTCATTAGATTCACATATCCTCTATTATTTTTTGCAAGTAGTAAAAAAGGAACTTTCTGTTCATGGTAGAAAACATCAACCTCTAATCCTACAATAGGATGAATTCCCTCTTTCTTACATTCATGCAGAAAACGCGCTATGCCGTGCATCACATGGTGATCAGTCAAAGCGACACTATGGTATCCATATTTTTTCGCTGTTAAAACAAGCTCAGGAATGCGAATTGTGCTATCCAGTAACGTGTAACAACTACGAACAAATAGATGAGTAGTCATGTAACTATTATACCTTAGGGCATAATATTAAGAAATAACTTAAAAGAAAAGTTAATGTTGTCGTTTAAAATATAAAAAGACAGGAATGTGCGATATAATATGTAATGATACATTTTTAAAAGTGAGGTCAGTATGAAAGTTGCATTTGTTACAGATAGTGGTACTGGAAAATCAATTCACGAATATGCAGAACAAGGAATCATCAGTCTTCCTTTACAAATTAGCGTAGATGATAAAACATATCAAGATATGGAAACATTAAATCGTAATGACTGTATTCGTTTGATGAAGGAAGAAAAAGTTCTAACAACTTCACAACCTTCTGCAGGCATTATCGAAGAATGTTTTGAAAGTTTAAAGGATCAGGGGGTTGAGTTAATCATCGCTGTCCCGATTTGTAATGGTCTTTCTGGAACGATAAGTACAATGACCGCAATCGCAAATAGTTTAGATATTAAGATTATTGTATTGATACCTATGTAACTGCGGTAGTGCAAGATTACTTAATTACAAATATTAAGAAGTGGTATGACGAAGGTAAATCCCACCTAGAGATTCAAATCTTAGTCGAAAAGATTATCAACTCAACAAATACTTTACTGATTCCAGAAACACTGGACCAGTTTATTCGTGGCGGTCGTATGACACCTCTTGCCGCAAAACTAGGACAACTATTAAAAATTATTCCTGTTTTACAAATCAAATAAAAAAAACTGCAGGTAAAGTTGATACCTTAACAAAAGTACGCACTTTCCGCAAAGCACTTAGCACTGCAGTAGATGAAATTGCTAAAGATAACCCAGGTGAAAACACACTCATTACAATCGCGCACGTCGCAAATATCTCTGAAGCAATGAATCTATATCACACTATGACAGAACGCTTCCCTGAAGCTACCATTCAAGTCATTGAATTACCTAACGCCATTGCAGTACACACGGGGTGTTGGTTGTATTGCAATTCAGTATTTTCAAACCTGCAAGAAACGGAGGTTCCATGACAAAAAAAGAAAAAGTCATTTTTGCCTGACTTTGATCATCCGGAAGTTGTTGAACAGCCAGATGAGAAGCAGCGCGAAAAATTACGAAAGAAATATATACGTAAATTACGTTGGCAAAAGATCTTAACAGTATTCATGGTTTTGATTGTTGCAATATATCTTGTAGGTGGTGCTTACGCCTTGCGTTATGCTAGTAAATTACTAAAAGGTATGCCAACACTAAATGTTGATGATTTAATCAGTACAGAATCCTCAAAAATTTATGACGGTAATGGTACTCTTCTTACAGAAATCGGTACCTATTACCGCGAAAAATATTGCCTACGAACAGATGCCTGAATCCTTAATTGACGCATTCTTGTCCGTTGAAGATTCACGTTTCTTTGAACATAACGGATTTGATATTCCTCGTTTTACAAAATCTGTTTTAGAAACAGTATTACGACACAATACGCAAGGTGGTTCCACATTTACGATGCAGCTGGTTAAAAATACCTACTTCTCCATCGAAGATGGTGATAACAGTACCGAGCGTTCTGCTACCCTATCCTATAAGGCACAGCAGATTGTGTTGAGTATGCAACTAGAACAACAACTTAATAAGAGAGAAATCTTTGAGTTATATGTCAATAAACTAAACTTTGGTGATCGTATACGTGGTGTACAAAAGGCCGCACTTTACTACTATGGTAAAAATGCGAACCAACTCACTTTAGCTGAGTCAGCATTACTTGCAGGTATTATTAACCTACCAAATACCTATAACCCATATAACTACTTAGACTATGCCACACAACGTCGAAATAACGTTCTAGACCTGATGCAATATCATGGCTACATCACAGGTGAAGAATGCGCTCTAGCGAAATCGATTAAAGTGGAAGATACACTTGTGGGTAAATCAAACTTCAATACTGGAAATACACGATACGCATCTTACTTGGATGTTGTATTAGATGAAGTACAACGCATGACAGGACTTGACCCATTATCTACTGGTATGTCTATCTATACTGCTTTAGATCCAACAATTCAAACTGAAATTGAAGCGATTCAAAATGGTGAAGTTGTCGACTTTGAAAGTGACCTAGTGCAGCTAGCAATGATTACCCTCAACAACAAGAATGTGAAATCGTTGGCGTTGGTGGTGGTAGAAACTATGGTGGTGATGGTGGAGCAAGATTGTTAAA
>CAKMPP010000005.1 GCA_927911475.1 uncultured Solobacterium sp.
GGATCAAACTCTTCATTTGATTGACTCTTTTATTTTACGAAGTCTCTTGCTTCGTATAAGTTTTGCTTGACGTTGTTTATGTGTCTTATTCCTGTTCAGTTTTCAAAGATCTCTGCACCTCTTCTTTCGAAGAGTGCTGTATTAATATACCAAGTATCTATTTCAATGTCAATCGCTTTTATACCTTTTTTGAGAAAAAATTTAAGAAAGTTTATCTAAACTAATCTCAGCCTTATTCTTTCTCTGTATTTTGATGCGAACTCAGTTTCAAATAAAGCTGATAATACTTATCAATACACTCTTTATTGAAAGGTTCTTTCTCCTGCTCCATTTCAGCAATCAACTTCTCTAACTGCGCTTCAACGATATCCATTACATCATCTGGATAATTCATTTTCTTCGCATGTTCGAAATATTCATTTTCATCAAGAACTTGATATGTACGATCTGGATAAAGTTTTACATCCAAATCATAATCAATATTCTTGATTGCTTCCCCATCATAAATTGTTGGAGATGCCAAATTACAATAATAGTAGATACCACTATGACGAATCATGGAGATAACGTTATACCATTTCTTTCTATAGAAGAAACAAACAGCTGGTTCACGTGTTAACCACTTACGATTATCTGCCTCAATCACCCATGCATGGTCTGTGACTGCAACGATTCTATCCTCATCTGCTTCAAGAACAAAACCTTTACACCATGTACGATGTAAACTTCCGTCGTGTTTAAAACTTTGTATATATACTGATGAACCTACTGTTGGATGCATGAAAATCTCCTGTCGTCTGTTATTCATTCTACAACTGATTTCATTTTTCGCAAGCAAGTTCATCGATTATCATCCGCCTCTTTATATATAGTTCCAACAGAAAAGACCTCCATAACGAAGGTCTTTGTTATACCTATATATTGAATACTTGTGATGCGATTGCGAAATACACCATAATTGCTAGTGTATCAACAATTGTAGTAATGAGTGGTGCAGCCATAATTGCTGGGTCCATCTTGAACTTCTTTGCAATAATTGGTAATACACATCCAACAAACTTAGAAATCATAACAGTAACAACAATTGAAGCTGAGACAACCATAGCTAGATATAGATCATGATTTAATACAATAATTCTGATACCATTTGCGATACCTAATAGAATACCTACAATAATAGAGATTCTAAATTCCTTGAAGACAACCTTAAAGAAGTCACTGAACTTAATTTCATCAATTGCTAGACCACGGATAATTAGAGTTGAACTCTGAGAACCACAGTTTCCACCTGTGTCCATTAACATAGGAATAAAGGATACAAGTACCGGCATCACTTCAAAGGCATGTTCATAGTTAGAGATAATACTTCCTGTTAAAGTAGCTGAGAACATCAAAATTAATAGCCAAACAATTCTGCTTCTTGCATGTTCCCATACAGAAGTTGTTAAGTATGGCTTATCATTTGCAACAATCGCAGCCATCTTCTGCATATCTTCTGTTGTTTCTTCTGTTAAGACATCAATCGCATCATCGAATGTTACGATACCAACAATACAATCTTCAACATCCAATACCGGCAAGGCAATCAAGCCATACTTTCTCATCTTCTTAGCGATATCTTCTTTATCATCACTTGTATATGCGTAGATGAATTCTGTCTTCATGATGTCCTTGATAAGCACATCTGAATCACTTAACATCAAACTCTTTGCACTTACAATACCAATAAGCTTACGATTTTCTACGACATAGCAGGTATACACCGTCTCACTATCAATACCGACACGCTTAATCTTTGCTAACGCATCCGCAACTGTCATTTCTTTTGTGAATTCAATGAATTCGACTGTCATGATACTTCCTGCAGTATCATCCTTATACTTTAATAAGTGGTTAATATCTTGTCTAACGTCATCATCAACTTTATCTAAAAGCTGAGTAACCAGATTCGCTGGCATATCTGAAAGGAAATCAATCGCATCATCTGAGTATAGCTCATTGATCACATTTACAATTTCAGTATTATTAAATGTTTTGATTAAACGGTTACGCTCATCGTTGTCTAAGTATGAAAATACGTTTGCTGCCTCCTCTTTCTCTAAGATTCTAAAGAAGATAGCTAGTGTACTATCATCTAATTCTTTCAAAAACTCCGCAATATCAACGACATTCTGCTTCTTTAAATATTCGTGTAATTCTTTTAAATTGTTGTTTTGCATCCATTCTAAAACTAATTTCTTGTCCATAATAAAAAAATCCTCCCTCATGATTGACTGATACAGCCATCATAAAAAAGGACCTTAATGGCTATATCATTTATTCTTTTTTACATCCGTGTGACACTCACCAGATATATCATCCATAGATATAGCCCTCCTCTTGTTTTATTATAAGTCCATGTTCATTTTAATCAACCCTATGCTATGATTTTTTTATGAAAACATTACTAAACGAACAAATATGTGCTTTTCTAGAAGAAAGCGATAAGATTGCGGCTCTTTCCAATGTAAGTGCGTGCATTCAAATGACTTATGAAAATATTAACTGGGTTGGATTTTACTTTGTTAAAGATGATCAATTGGTTCTTGGACCTTTCCAAGGAAAACCAGCCTGTACCCGAATTCCTTTTGATAAGGGAGTTTGTGGTAAATGTTATCGTGATAAAAGTGTGCAGCGCATTGATGATGTATTAGCCTTCCCTGGACACATTGCTTGTGATTGTGCTAGTCGCAGCGAACTCTGTGTTCCTATTATTGTTAAAGGCGAATGTGTTGGTGAAATTGATATTGATGCACCTACAACAAATCGTTTTACTGAGAAGGAAGAAAATGAAATGCTGCAGGCTGCTTATGACATTGCACAAGCATACCTACAGCATCATTGGATTTAACGATATAAATCGTATACCATGGTTTTATCAAAATAACGCATTGCTTCATCAATTGCACTTGCAGCTGAGAAGAGTGTAATCTTACAACCACCTAACATGGTTTCTCTAACCATGTTTTTCTTTCGCATAATTTGTCCGACTTTTAAGAAGATATCACTATCCAAATCTAAGTTGAGATACTTTCTCCAAACATCTCCTTCTGCTGTCTTTACCTTTGCACCCTGAATTCCAATTGGTCGACAATCAGAGCGGTACTCAGCTAGATGCATGCATGTTGCGGAATCAAAATCACAACCAATTAACAGTACATAGCCTTTTAGTTCATAAAGTCTTGCCGTCGGAGATTCATCTGCGAGTGGGAAGTGCATCGATTGATGATTGCATAATAATCTTGCATATCTTCCCCAAGCAGAGTAAGAGAATGTCGGATGTGAGGAAGTAATCACACCATCTCTCAATTTAAAGTTTTCAACAACCGATCCCATGTAATGTACATTACTTGTCTTTGCATCATAAGCTGGGATTGCTTCACGAATTTCTTTGTATAGTGTCGGTGCAACCGCTGGATATTCCCAATCACTTGGTTCGCTGTTATCAACTGATTGTGTCGGCATGAGAATCGTTCCGCCATTTTCGCATAATTCCATCAAACCATCTACGATTGTTCGAGCACCACCAATTACACATCCGAAACTAGACATTTGTGAATGTACTTCCAAAATCTGATTTCCAGTAATACCAAGGTTTTTGAGTGCTTGGATAAAACTCTCTTTTGTTACTGGATCAGAAACTGTCTGTTTCATCTCTGTCATAAACTTACTTATAGTATTCCTTCGCTACTTCAGTACCAACAACTGCGTTGTTGAATACTAATTGAATATTAGATTCAAGGGACTTACCACCTGTAATTTCTGCAATCTTAGCAAGTAAGAATGGTGTGCATTCTTTTCCTTTGATTCCTAATTCATCCATTTCTTTAATAGCCGCATCAATGACTGCATTGATTGCATCTGCATCCATTGAATATTCTTCTGGGATTGGGTTTGTTAATAATACACCGCCATCTAAACCAAATTCTCTCTTGGCACGGATAATGTCTGCTGCTTCAGCATAACTTTCAACCTTATGATCAACCTTCAATCCTGATTTGCGTGTATAGAATGCAGGGAGTTCATCAGTTTGGAAACCTAATACTGGAACACCCTTTGTTTCGAGAATTTCTAATGTCTTTGGCAAGTCTAAGATAGCCTTTGCACCTGCACAGATAACTGTAACATTTGTATTTCCTAATTCTTCTAAGTCAGCGGAGATATCAAATGTAGTTTCAGCACCACGGTGAACGCCACCAATACCACCCGTCACAAAGAACTCAACTCCAGCCTTTGCCGCTAGAATCATTGTTGTCGCAACGGTAGAAGCACCCCAACTCTTATTTGCTAAGATAACTGGAATATCTCTACGAGAAACCTTAGGAATACTTAAGCCACGCTTACCGAATTCTTCGATTTCTTCTGGTGTCATACCAACAACCGCTTCACCATCAATGATACCTACTGTTGCAGGCACACCACCATGTTCACGAATAATTGCCTCAACCTTTAATGCTGTTTCAACGTTCTGTGGATATGGCATACCATGTGAAATAATTGTGGATTCTAGTGCGATAACTGGCTTGTGTTCTGCTAGTGCCTTTGCTACTTCTTCATTTGTTCTTACTTTCATAATGTTTTCTCCTCTATCTTCATATCTGAAATTTTTGCATTCACTTCTACTGTATTTAAATTGCGTCTTCTTACTGCATCTTGTTCAATGCTGATAACAGCCGCACTAATACCAAATCTCATTGATTCTAATGAATCTTTTCCTGCAAGACGACTTGCAACATATGCTCCTAATAAGGAATCTCCTCCACCAGTTGCATTCTCCATATTGATTTGACGATGTGTAAACCAAATCTTATGTTCTGGTGTTCCTAGCAAGATACCTCGATCCGCCATTGAAATAATGACTTCTTTTACACCGTGCTCGATGAACCAATCCAAACTCTGCCTTGCTGTTTCTTCATCTTTAATCCAAACCCCAGTTAACTCAGAAGCTTCAAACTGGTTTGGCTTAAAGATATCTAGATGACTTAACACAGACTTTAGTCGAGCTGCTTTATGTGCACTGACTGGGTCTGCCGCAATTCTTGCTTTTGCATGTTTTGCGATATATTCAATGCTTTCCATATCTAAATTGGAATCTATGATAATGATATCATCTTCATGCAATGTTTCTAAGATTGGTTGTAACATTTTTGCGTCCATATGACGTAATATTCTCATGTCACTCATGCCAAGTTTCATATCACGATTATTATCTAATAACGCAATGTACATCGAACTTGGCAAATCTTCTACTGTCGATGACATGGATACATCCATTCCCAGTCTCTTACAGTCTTCTTTCATCGCTTGTCCATAGCTATCCCCTGAGAAACAGGTCACAAACTTGATATTCTCACCAAGTAGTGCACAAATCTGCGCAATGTTTCTGCCTACTCCTCCATAGGCTATGGAAATCTCACCAGGATTAGAATCATAATTTTGTAATGGATCGATACTTGAACCAACAATATCAATATTCGCTCCACCAATGACACAAATACTACTCATGATTGTTCTCCTTTCGTTTGAGATGTTCTGTCCCTTTTAACGCTTCCTCTAAAATACGTGCTTGTGCTGAAATCTGCTCATAAGTGTACTCTTCTCTCATTAACATCAAATAAGAGTCCATTAATGCTCGCTTAAGGATAGCCGCATGGTTTGGTTCTAATTGATTCAAATCCATACCATTGGTTGACTCAATCATCATCTGTAGTTGGTACATCTGTTCCATGATTTTCGCTTCTTGTTTTGCTTCCTCAAAAATCATTTCTAAAGTCCACTCACGATTTGTCTGTGTTGCACTCACCATGATGCCGCCAAATGGTATATCTGCTCCCTCAAAGGACTCACTCATAATCATGATTTCCTCTTTTGATAATCCATCCATCAAAAGATAAGAACTATCATATTTCTCATGTATCTGTGAAGAAGATTCCTGCATATTTAAAACTTGCTTGAATCTTTTACTAAGAACATCATCTCCGATAATCATCATTTCGATGCCCATCTGCTCTAATATATCTGCATAAATTTGTGCTGCAGATGCTGATATTCCATAAAATATTACTTTTTCACTAACTACCTCCGTGTTATTTATGCAAATAATGCATTGCTCTTTTATTTTATAACAATTCCATTTAGAATATACTTATTGAAAGGGGGACCATGCACATGGCTATGCCTATTTATGAATCCGCTGAAGACTATTTAGAAGCTATACTAGTTATTCAGGAGCGTAAAGGAATAGTACATTCCATTGACGTTGCTGAAGAAACTGGTTTCTCCAAAGCAAGCGTAAGTGTTGCAATGAAGAAGTTGCGCGAGAATGGATATATCTCCATGGAAAAGGACGGTTCTCTCAAATTACTCGCTCCTGGAAAGAAAATCGCTGAGCGTATTTGGGAAAGAAATCGTGTATTAACTCAGTTCTTCATCAGTATTGGTGTTGACGAAGAAACTGCCGCAAGAGATGCGCACAAGATCGAACACGACCTTAGTGATGGGACATTCGAGAAAATTAAAGAAAAATTTCCTGATCATTTGAATAATCCGATTATTCGGATTTTTCTTTTTGTCCTATAAAAAGTCCCAGTATCTTACCGGGACAATTTTGTATTTGATTGAACCGGTATCATATTTTCTTTTATCCGGCATCGTAGGTTTGAAACCATATTTTAAGCGCTTGCAATCAAAAATTCAATCCCAAATTTTGTGTTTTTTTATTTTTGTACGAAATAGGTAAATCCACCCTTCGCAACTAGTTTTGCCATATCGTTATAAATTTCTACTTCAATGAAATGAATATGCTTTCCTCGCTTGATATCTTTCGCAATTGCAACCAAGCTTTCAGTATCTGCTGTTGAGCGAAGATAATCATAGTTCGCAGAAACGGTTGGACCATATCCACCTGCTGAATAGAAGGTACAACCTGCAACGATATCTGCAAAGTTATAGCTGATACCACCATACACAAGACCAAGAGGATTGATATCTTTTTTCGTAACTAACATCTGTGCCATTGCATAACCATCGTTCATACAAATCATCGTCATGTGAAATTTCTCCGCTGCATCTAATAACAACGGGTATAGTTGGTTCTCTAATTCCTTTAAATTTCGATGATTTTCTTTTTGTAAATCAATTATCATTGCCGGTTCTATCATTAACTTATTTTCGACCTGCAGTGCAATCGCAACACGATAATCAAATAATGCAACTTCTGATGTATGAACTGGAATGATTTGTTTTGCCAAAGCAGTCATTTTCTCCTCAGAAATCTGCGTTTGTAAAATAGGCACAAGCGCATAATCATCTTTACCATCAACGATGATTTCTTGTTTACCACTGACAAGTATCTTTTTTTCATCCACAGAAATACGATATACATCATCACCAATTCTTTCAATCTGCATATCCTGATGATTAAACGTATCCCCTACCGCAAGTAAATCTCGATTGATTATTCTTGTATGATCAGTAGTGATATGTAATTGTACGAGTGATTTATTTGTTGCAGTTGTCTGCAAGATAATATCTGCTTTACGACTATAGTCTTTTCCCTTATCAGGATTGATATATAAAACCGTATTTTGATTTGATATAATGCGACAACTCAAGTCTCCTAAATATAAAAGTTCTGTCATGGTTTCTCCTCTATTCTTCCAAGTAATAGTTGTTGGATTCCTTTCGTCATTCGGAGTTCAACATCTTGAAAGTGATTACCAGGATTATATTCGTATGTTAGTGCAATATCTTGTTTTTGTAAGATTTGTATCACTGCATCAAAACAATCTTTGACTGTAGCCATAACTTTATTTTTTGCATTGGCTTCTTTATCACCTAAGCTCATATAGACTTCTCTTGTTTGAATTGGGTTTTGTTGCATATACTCTACAAAGTTTAAATACCAAACTGATGGAGAAACGGCCGCAATCTTCTTAAAAAGATTTGTTTGACTAGATGCCCATAAGCTAAATAAACCTGCCAAAGAATATCCACAAAGATATAGTTGGTTTGTTTCTATTTGGTTATCTTTTTCAAACCACATCCAAAAACTTTCTAACTCTGATAAAAACAGTGATGCATTTCCTGCAAAATCATGTTTTCCAAAAATTGCAGGAGCAACCCATGGGGACAACTCCCCTTGCCAATCATGAATGAATACCGCAATCATACACAATTGAAATTCATTAGAAATCTTTTGATATATCTGCTCATAATCCTCAGGATTTGATTCATCAACCAAATACATTAAAAATGTACTAGCTTTCAAATCACCTAATATCGCATAGTTTCTATTTTGATAGCGAATTATTTTCATATCTCTATTTTACAGAGTTTTTGGATATTAAAAAAGTGTTACAATCTCCTCTTGTTAGAAAGAATGTAACACTCTATCAGGTCTATTCTCTACATAAGTAAATCTGGTATAAAGCCAGCAACATTGGTATTACGAGTATACAATACGCAATAAAGAAATAGAAATACCAAATACGCACTATGAAATATAGTGCGACCAGTATAATAATCGGAACAATCGCAGCCATAAATTTGAAGAATCCATCTCTACGTGATAGCTCCATGCATTCATGTTCAGAAATGCCATCATACTTAATCATATTATAGGTTTGGATTCCAGTGATACAAGGAATAATAT
>CAKMPP010000006.1 GCA_927911475.1 uncultured Solobacterium sp.
CTCTGTGGAGTTTATCTCCAACAAAAAAAGGGAAGAGAATATCTTTCCTATTGTGATCGACAGATAGCCTTCATAGATGGGGTTTTAGCAAAATATCCACATGACGATGACTATCGCAAAGAATTATTACAACAAAAGAAGTATTGGTTAGAGGCAACAAAATAAAAACGCGGTTCTTAGAGCCACGTTTTTTTATTTCTGAATGGAATTGACAGCCTTAGCGAGTCTTGACTTCTGACGAGCAGCATAGTTGTTATTCTTGATATGAGATACAACTGCCTTGTCTAAGCACTTATTTGCTGTGTTGTAAGCAGCAGTAGCAGCTTCAACGTCCTTAGCTTCTACAGCTAAAAGAACCTTCTTGATTGCTGTCTTTAGTTCGCTCTTCTGTCCAGCCTTCGCATTCTGTCTTTTCAGATTAGTTAGTGCGCGCTTCTTCTGTGACTTGATATTTGCCATGAGTACACCTCCTGTCCACTTATTAGCATTAGGATTATATCAAAGTGAAGTGTAAAATGCAATGAAAACCCCAAAAAAGTAGGGTATAATATCACGGTGGAGGTATGAGAGATGAAACAAACACGAATTATATTTTTTGGTACAACAGAATTTGCAAGCGGTATATTACAGACCTTAATCGATGAAGGATATAACGTCGTAGCCGTTGTTTCCCAACCAGATAAACCGGTTGGTAGAAAACATACCATCCAGATGACACCAACACATGCTTTAGCAGATCAATATCAGATTCCAGTGATTCAACCTGATCACTTAAAGGAACATGTGGACGATGTATTACGATATGAACCAGAGTTAATCTTAACTTGTGCATATGGACAATTTGTGCCAGTACGCATTCTAGAATATCCACGTCTTGGTTGTATTAATGTACATCCATCACTTTTACCAAAGTATCGTGGAGGTGCACCGATTCATCATGCAGTTATGGGTGGTGAAACAGAAACTGGTGTAAGTCTCATCCAGATGACAAAAGCCATGGATGCAGGAGATATCTATGCTAGAGTTACAACACCACTTGGTAAAGATGAAACGATGGCAGAATTAAACCAGCGTTTACTAGTATTAAGCAAGCAATTAGTGAAAGAGAATTTAGAAGACTATATTGCAGGGAAGCTAGTGGGAGAACCACAGGATGATAGTAAAGTAATCCTTGGATTAAATATTACAAAGGAAGAAGAGAAAGTACAGTTTGCAGTGGAAGATGTACAAACTCTATATAACCACATTCGTGGTTTAATTGATTGGCCAATGCCATATGGTGTGGTTGATGGAAAGCGTATCAAGTTCTGCAAAGTTAGAATGAGAAAAGAAGACCATCAAGCTAAACCTGGAGAAATCTTAGGTTTTAAGAATCATGCGATGGAAGTCGCAAGCATTGGTGGCATGATTGAAGTTTATGAACTACAACCAGAAGGCAAGAGCAGAATGAATGCAGATGCTTATGCCAATGGTGTAGGTAGAAATATGATAGGGAAGGTATTTGAGTAAATGGATCAAAAGCATATACGAAATTTCTGTATTATTGCCCATATCGACCATGGTAAATCGACATTGGCAGACCGTATTCTTGAAATGACAGAAACGGTAAAAGAACGTGATATGAAAGCTCAGCTTCTGGATGAAATGGATCTAGAAAGAGAACGTGGTATCACAATTAAGTTGAATGCAGTACAGCTAAGCTATACCGCTAAAGATGGACAGGAGTATCTCTTTAACTTGATTGATACACCAGGTCACGTCGACTTTACATACGAAGTATCACGCTCACTAGCGGCTTGTGAGGGTGCGATTTTAGTCGTTGACTCTACCCAAGGCGTACAAGCACAAACACTCGCAAATACCTATTTAGCTTTAGATAATTAACCTAGAAATCCTACCTGTCATCAATAAAGTAGACATGATGAATGCGCAACCTGATGTTACTATCCGTGAGATTGAGGATATTATTGGTTGGATTGTAGTAATGCACCACTCATCTCTGCACGAAGTGGATTAAAACGTTGATAAAGTTTTAGAACAGATTGTTTCTCATATACCTGCACCTAGCGGAAATGAAGATGCGCCATTACAAGCGTTAGTATTCGACTCATTTTATGACCCATATCGTGGAATCATCGCTTTAATTCGTATCCGTGAGGGTAGTCTTTCTGTTGGTGATAAGATTCGCTTTATGGCAACAGGCGCAGAATATGAAGTATTAGAAGTGGGTATTCGTAATCCACGTGAAGTAAAGATGAATACATTAGTGTGTGGAGACGTAGGTTGGTTTGCGGCTTCAATTAAGTCTATCCAAGATGTACGTGTCGGTGATACGGTTACGAAAGTAGATAATCCAGCAGAGAAACCTCTATCTGGATATCGTAAGTTAAACCCAATGGTATATTGTGGTCTATATCCAACTGATGCGGCAAAGTATGGTGACTTACGTGATGCGTTAGACAAACTACAGTTAAATGATGCATCCTTGCAATATGAACCAGAAACATCTCAAGCATTAGGCTTTGGCTATCGTTGTGGATTCTTAGGACTTCTACATATGGATGTTATCCAGGAACGCTTAGAAAGAGAGTATAACCTCGATCTAATCGCAACTGCACCATCTGTTATCTATCATGTCTACCTAACGGATGGGTCAATGATTGAAATTGATAACCCTGCAAGAATGCCAGATGCGGCTAGAATTGACCGTGTCGAAGAGCCATATGTAAAAGCAAGTATTATGGTACCTGACACCTATATCGGTGCCATCATGGACTTATGCCAGAATAAGCGTGGTATCTATCAGACAATGGAAATCATTGATACTGGTAGAAACATGATTATTTATGAATTACCACTTTCAGAAATCATCTTTGACTTCTTTGATAAGTTGAAGTCCTGTTCAAAGGGATATGCTTCATTAGACTATGAACTCATTGGCTATCGTGCACAAGATCTTGTACGTATGGATATTCTACTGAACGGTGAAAACGTCGATGCATTATCAGTAATTATTCACCGCTCAGAAGCATATGCACGTGGTTCTGCAATTACAGTGAAGCTAAAGGAACTAATCCCTAAGCAACAATTTGAAATTCCTGTACAGGCTGCTATCGGTGGTAAAATCATCGCTAGAACAAATATCAAGTCCTTGCGTAAGAACGTACTTGCCAAGTGCTATGGTGGTGATATCTCCCGTAAGAAGAAACTTCTAGAGAAGCAAAAGAAGGAAAGAAGAGAATGAAGGCGGTAGGATCTGTAGAGATTCCACAGGAAGCGTTTATGTCTGTTCTATCAATGGATGATGATAACTAAACCAAAGCATCTCTATTTGCATGTA
>CAKMPP010000007.1 GCA_927911475.1 uncultured Solobacterium sp.
AAAAGACTGTTCGCTCATTAGATGTTATACATGAACGATAGTTAATGGTAAAATTGTATATCAAAAAATAGAAATCAAAAAAAATACACCTCATGCGAAGTGTGATTTTTAGATTGCTTAGGTTAATTACTTAACGTTAGCGAAGTACTTGATTGTACGAACCATCTGAGAAGTATATGAGTTCTCATTGTCATACCAAGAAACTGTCTGTACCTGGTATGTGTCGTCATCAATCTTAGCTACCATTGTCTGTGTAGCGTCGAAGATAGAACCATGTGTTTCATCAACGATGTCAGAAGAAACGATTTCTTCTTCATTGTAGCCGAAGCTTTCAGAAGCAGCAGCCTTCATTGCAGCGTTGATAGAATCAACAGTTACATCCTTACCCTTAACTACAGAGATTAAGAGTGTTGTTGAACCTGTAGGAACAGGAACACGCTGAGCAGCACCGATTAACTTGCCGTTTAACTCAGGAATTACAAGACCGATAGCCTTAGCAGCACCTGTTGAGTTAGGAACGATATTGCAAGCACCAGCACGGGAACGACGTAAGTCACCCTTACGCTGTGGTCCATCCAAGATCATCTGATCGCCTGTGTAAGCATGAACTGTTGTCATGATACCAGATTGGATTGGATATAAATCATTTAATGTCTTAGCCATTGGAGCTAAGCAGTTTGTTGTACATGAAGCAGCAGAGATAATCTTGTCTTCAGCTGTTACAACATGTTCGTTTACACCGTAAACTACTGTTGGTAAGTCGTTTCCTGCAGGAGCAGAGATAACAACCTTCTTAGCACCAGCCTTGATGTGTGCTTCAGACTTAGCTTTGCTTGTGTAGAAGCCTGTGCATTCTAGAACTACATCGATGTCTAATTGACCCCAAGGTAGGTTGCTAGCATCAGCTTCCTTATAAATTGTAATTTCCTTACCGTCTACAGTGATTGTTCCCTTTTCATCATCTGCAGAGATTTCATGATCCCACTTACCGTGTGTTGTATCATGCTTTAATAAGTAAGCTAGCATGTGAGGTGTTGTTAAGTCGTTGATTGCAACTACTTCATAACCTTCAGCTACAAACATTTGTCTAAAAGCTAGACGGCCAATACGGCCAAAACCGTTAATAGCAACTCTTACATCTGTCATATTGTCTTTCAAAGACCTCCTTTTGTTGCATTTATATTATATGTTTTAATATGTTTTCGGTCAATTAAGAGCATTTGAATGTAAGCGCTATCGTGATGAATTTCACTAAAAATTCTTCTAACTATTCGTATAAATTGGCACCATGTGAATTTAAAGACTTTTTATACTAATTTTTAATGGTCTTTTAATAACTTTCCAAGAATCTCTTGAATTATATCCGATGTAGTACCAGCAATCATTTCTTGGTTTTCATAAACGATAAGTCCCATAAGTTTGTAGCCATGCCAATCGTCACTAGTTAGATAAAAATTTAGTGCTTTATCTCCCTCATCAGATAACCTCTGTACTGTTACAATTCTTTCACCTATGGTGTATTCTTCTATTGCCGAATCAATAGGATGCAAATTTGTAAATTGATGTGGTAGTTTTTCCTTCGTAACATATAACCGAAAGGTATACCCTTGTTTATTTCGATATGAATTTACAATATATTCAAAATATTTCCCAATATACTGCTTGGATGCAAAGTAATTCTTTTGAACATAGATGTCATTAATCTGTAGGTTCTCAATTCCACAATCCCATGGTGGTTCACCGGTTTTACAACCTAATACATCATCATAATCAAATCGCAATGATATTCGTTTGATACCTCTTCTTTTAGTTCCTTGATTTCATCTTGATTGGTAGTATTGATGTTTCTTTCATTAAAGAATTCCGCTCGCCCTGGAATCCTTGGCAGAAGATATGGAATGATACATGCTGCGAGTATGATAACTATGATGAAGATTGCAAGGCGAATAAAGCTGTAATGATTTCTTTTCATAACAATCACCTCAATGATATACATTTCTGTATTCATTTATTATATCGCACAGAAAAAGAAGGATATACACCCTTCTTATGCAAATTCATTTAGATTAAGTGGTTTGATACTTGTCGCAAATGCTTGTTCAACCGTAGTGATATCTCTTCCCACAAGTTTTGAGAATAGTTTTGCATCATTGAGTCTTGCCATTGTAGAACCATATGTTTCAATCTTTGTCTCTAGGAATACGAGCGTTAAGTCCTCTGCTTCTGATACATGTAACTCCACTACATCCTTTTCAAAGAGTGCTGCGTTACATAGTTTCATAAGAGCAGTGGAATCAAGGTAGATGAGTTCTTCAATTTCTAGAACATCACCCTTTGGTAACATCGTCGCATAACCTCGAATTTGGTCTTTACCGTTGTAGTAAGCTACTATCTTTCCACCTTGTGCGTTGATTTCCTTCTTATACTTTACAAAGTATTCTAAATCTCTTGCATAGTAACCATTGAATCGACGGATAAAAGCAGAGTATACCTTTAATAAATCAATCGCAGTTGGTTCATAGGAACAACCAAAGTTTGTACTACGCTTTACATCATCACGTGTTAAGCGATAGGTAGAGCGATTGTAGATATTACGGAAGCCATATGGTTCATATAGTTTCTGATCATATGCCTGAATAAGAGTAATTAATTCAGTATGCTCGCATGCATCTAATACAATTTCCATCAAACGCTTCATATATCCACGCTTACGGTATTCAGGCAATGTTGCTACACCTAGTATCATACTAGTACGTAAAACTTTATCATTAAACATCATTGCATGTGGAGCTCGAATGATTGCTGATACCACATGACCATCTTCTACATATACAAAGCAATTTTCTGGCACAAATAGATTCTTAAAGTAGTAATCAATATAGCCTTCATCCTCTTGTGGAAAACATACTTTCCAAAGATTCTTTACTTCGGTAGCTTGTTCTTTCGTTGCTTTTGTAATCATGATTCAACACCTTTCTTAATACGATACTTCTCAATAATACTGACTGGGTGATAGGACAGTTTGGCAGCTCTTAGATTTTCACGACCTGTATCATCTTCACGATTGACTAGTTCAATACCCGGGAATTCATGACTCAACATCTCTTTCATGATGCATTGGTAAAGACCTCTGACATCTCCATCTGCCTTCTCGATATTCTCTTGACACATACGATCTGACAACATTGATCCAATCGCAAAAGCACGTACCTTGCCATCGATTCGAATCAAACCACCCTTGCATGGTAGTTCATTATATAAGTCTAAGATACGGAATGTACCAATTCTCTCGCTTTGTAAGAAATCATCTGGATCTTCAGATTTCCAATCTCTCAAATACCCTATACAATCATCGATATTTGTTTCGTTCAATGTTTCGTATGACCATCTACCTTCATAGTCTTTATAGAACGCATTTAAATGATTGCGTTTTTTCTGCATTTTTTTACCTGCATAGGTACGTAAACGTTCCCCATCATATACATAATCATCCGCCCAACTTTCATGGATGGCTGTATATTCTGGATAAAGCTTAATAACTTCATCCACCATTTCTTTTGTAAAACAACTAAGTGTAAAGTCATGTCCATAGTGGTCAAAGATTTCTTTACCCTTTTTTATTGCTTCAGCGATATATTGTTTCTCACATAGTGGCATATACATGAAGAAACATCCCTCATGAATGCCCAACAATAATAGATACTCTTCCTTCTTATAGTAGAACAACGGATATGTCTGTAACCACATAATCATATTGATGATATTGTGATTGGATTCTTCATATTTACAACGCTGTAAATACTCTTGAACCATAGGCCAATCCATCACCTGTAAAGTTGTAAAATCATTTTCTAGTATTTCAGTGGTTACGTTCTCCATAAAACTTACTCTCCGTCTGTATGTTCGTCATATTCGACATCAATGATATCACTTTGATTTTCCTTAGGGGATGAATATGACTGATAGAAAGTACGATCAATATCTAATTCTTCCACACTAGCATTTTTCATCTGCTTGTTTAATCTTCTAGCTTGTATTAAGCCATATATCACAAATCCTATAATCGGTAATAGTAATAATAGGATAAGCCACCATAGGTAGCGGATAATCAGTGCAACGATAACCAATAATACAATTGTGGATACCGCTGTCTGTAGTTGTGTTCTATTCATCTTGTTTTACCTCTTTCATCGCTAGTTCATGAAGCTTTACAAAGCGATGTTTCATGCCTGACTTTGAAACAATTTCTCCAGTCTGACGTTCATAGATACCACATAGTTCCATTAAGGAAGCCTCAGGGTTTGCCTTGCGGAGTGCAATGATATCTTGTAATTTACGGTCTAATGTTTCTATTCTCTGATTTTCTTCTAAGATAAGAATATCGTCTAATTGTCCACTTGCAGCCGCAACAGCCTTTACTTCATTGGCTAAGTCCATATTATTCATACGTTGAAGGGAATTACTAAAGTCTCTTGAAATACGAATATTTTCAAACTTTAAAACTGCCTGGTCTGCTTCGATTAAACGTAAGAAATCCGCAATCTTTTCAGCCGACTTCACATATAAAATGACTTTCTTACGACGCGTTGTAATCTTTGCATGAATGTTAAATCTCTCTAATAAGGATGCCATGAATAATGCATGTTCTTCACTGGTAGCTGTGATTTCCAAGTGATAGGATGATTTTTCTGGTGAGTTGATAGAACCACCTGCCATAAACGCTCCTGCTAAATAGGCACGTGCATTATTGTTTGTCTGTACGATTTTCGCAAGTGGTTTATCCAGTAACCCTCGTGTACTATAAATTCCTAAATCCTCCAAAATCTTTGGAGCAGCACTCATAATACGCATACCATAAATACGATTCTTGCGAAGATTCATCTTTCTTTTTACAAACAAACTAATTTCTACGCCATACCGTTCTTTTACCAAACGATAAATCGTACGTGAAACAGCCGCATTTTCTAAACTTACTAATAAAGTCATACCACGACTAGATAAGGAAAGCGATGATGTCATTTGAATGAGTGCGGATAACTCTGCACGTATATCATTCCCTTCCATAATCTTTTGTGCTACTTCTTGTTTTACCTCTGCCGCAAATGACATTACTTCACCTCCAGCAATTCTTGAATCACTGCTTTAATCTTTTCTGGATCATGGTGAATAAATCCATTACGGAAGCTGAGTAATTCCTTCGTAACAACCTGATACGGATGGTCTTGCTTTACAAGATTGACCTTTGTACTTCCATTTAATGAATAGCGT
Organism: uncultured Solobacterium sp.; assembly: GCA_927911475.1. Lineage (GTDB taxonomy): Bacteria > Bacillota_I > Bacilli_A > Erysipelotrichales > Erysipelotrichaceae > Bulleidia. The sequence continues at coordinate 5,269 of CAKMPP010000007.1, forward strand.
TCTAATATCTTCTCTGGTATCTCATCACATGCGACAATCACTTTATCAACTGGTGCGTGGTGATATAACAACGCATCTACGTGATCTTCTACAGTATATCCATCTGTTTCACCTGGTTGTGTCATTGCATTACAGAAGTATACTAACTCTGCCTTTGTACTACATAACGCTTCTTGAATTTCCGGAATGATTACATTTGGCAAAATACTTGTATAGACAGAACCAATTCCATAGATGACTAAATCCGCATTTTGTATCGCTTCTACCGCTTCCTTACATGCATGTACCTCATCTTGATAGAATACACGTGTAATATGGTGATTATGATTTGGAATATTCGCTTCCCCACGCACAATGACACCATCTTCCATGCGTGCATACAAAGTGATTACATCAGTACTCGCTGGAATAATATTACCTTTTACGTTTAAAATATGACTAACTTCCTGAATGGCTGTCATAAAAGATCCAGTCTGTTGCGTCAGTGCGGTTAAGATTAGATTTCCTAGATTGTGTCCTAAAATATCATCTTCTTTTCCATCAGGGTCATCAAAGCGATAATCCATCAGGGAACTTAACATATTTTCACTTTCAGCCATACTGATCATGACATTTCGAATATCACCCATCGCAGGAATATGAAAGTTCTTTCGTAATCGTCCTGTACTTCCACCATCATCAGCGACCGTTACGATAGCGTTTAAATCAATATTTTGAATTGTTTTAATACCACGGCAGATTAATGACTGTCCATGTCCACCACCAATAATGACAACTTTATGCTTCTTCATGCGTTAGCCATTCTTTCTGATCACGATGATCTAAGTAACAGTTATATCTTTCCTTATATACATCATATAAGTAGTTTGCGATAGTTACAGAACGATGTTGTCCACCTGTACATCCAATCGCTACAGTGAAATGATTCTTGCCTTCCTTGGTATACTGTTCAAATGCATAATCTGTAAACGCAATTAAACGCTGAATGAATTCCTGTGTCTCAGGCTTATTCATAACATAGTCATATACTTCTTTATCATTTCCTGAAAAATAACGAAGCTTCTCATCCCAGAATGGGTTTGGCAAGAAACGTACATCAATCATTAAATCTGCATCAAGTGGTACACCATACTTATAGCCAAAGGAAATAAATGAAATAGAGAATGATGGTATCTGCTTCTTTGCAAAGTAAGATTCTAACTTCTTTTTAAATTCTTTTTCAGAAGAGAAGGATGTATCAATTGTGATGACGTTGTTATCTAGATTCTGCTTAAATGTTTGTCTTTCCTCCGTGATAGCTTCTTCAAGTGTATTAGCAGTATTGCTCAATAATAATGGATGAATACGTCTTGTGCTCTTGTAACGGTTGAGTAATACACTATCACTGGCATCAATAAAGAGTACGCTAACGGACGCATTAATTCCATTTAACTTACGAGAGAAAATTGGGAAGTCTTCAGCCGATGTACTTAACGCAATATAGCTGTACCTAGGGTCGGTTGAAACTTCAATCATATCTACGAACTGATCTACAAGCACAACAGGATAGTTATCAATAATGTGATAACCCATATCCTCTAAAATGCGCGTTGCTGTACTCTTACCAGCACCACTCATCCCACTTACAAGTATGATTCTCTTACTAACTTCCATATCCAATTACCTCGTTTCTATTTGAACATCCGAGATTCGACCTCAACTAGTTTGAAGGTCATCGTTACTCTTCTTATTTTACACTATTACTATTATACTATTTATAACAGTAACGTTAATAGGAGAGTTATATGAACACACCAATTGTTAGTATCATTGTCCCTGTATATAATGCCGCAAAACCACTCGATGGAGATAAAACTGTATTACATCGCTGTATTGATAGTATTTTGAATCAAGAATTTCGTGATTTTGAATTAATTGTCGTTGATGATGGAAGTAGAGATGAATCTGGCAAGATTCTTGATGAATACGCCATAACAGACAAACGCATCAAAGTTATCCATAAAGAAAATTCAGGTGTATCAAACACGCGTAATCTAGCGATGCAGAATGCACGTGGAAAGTATATTCAATTCCTCGATGCGGATGATTGGATTACAACCGATGCCACGAAATCCCTTGTACGTACAATGGAAGAGTCAAAAGCAGATCTAGTTATCGCAGACTTCTATCGTGTTGTAGGAGAAAACACATCCCATAAAGGTAGAATTGACTCCGATAAGGTACTTACAAGAGATAAATTTGCGGACTACATGATTCAAAACCCAGCAGACTATTATTATGGGGTACTTTGGAATAAACTTTATAAGAAATCCATTATTGATACTTATCAACTTAAGATGGATACTAGCCTTTCTTGGTCTGAGGATTTTATCTTCAATCTTGAATATCTACTCCACGTTAAAAATGTCGCACCATTACAGTTACCAATTTATTATTATGTAAAAACAGAAGGTTCACTTGTATCGCAAAGCCGTTTCGATATTCGTAACATCGTTGATATGAAGTTATCTGTCATCAAATATTATGACAACTTCTACAAATCCATTTACGACGAGAAGGAATACGCTCGCAAGCGCCCAGAAATTCTTAGCTTCTTAGTAGGCTTTGCGACAGATGACTCTGCCATCTCTTTCTCCACAAAGAAACTTGGAGAAGAAATTGTACCAGTCGCAAAACTAAGTGATCATAAACAGGATGCAATACTACATAACTACTACACCATAAAACTACTAGAACGTTTACTACAACGTATCGCAACAGAAACTGGTCTAAGTACTAACGAACTCATGATTATTCATTATCTTTCTTGTTTCCAACGTTCCAGTATCTCGAAAGATATGGCTCTATTTACAGATATCAACCAATTCTTATTGTTGCCTTTATTAGAAAAACTTGTATTTAATGAGTTTGTTACAAGAGTCACATCGGATGATTTTGAAACATATTACTCTTTGACCTCTAAAGCAGAACCAATTACAAAACAACTCAATCAACTAACTGAAGATTTTGATGCAATCCGCTTTGCGGGTATTGATTCTTCTACACAAAAATTACTACAAACCACAGAAGAGACAATCTACGAAAATATTCGCAAGAAATTACTATAATCAAATATAAAAAATGGGTTCTAATCACATATGTGATATAGCGCCCATTTTTTATATTCAGTTCATTTCAATTGTACTAAAAGACTGTTTTACGACTGCTAGAATTTCCGCAAAGAATCCCCAAACATTGTTGTAACTTCTGGTGGAACGATAATCTTCTCGTTTTGGCATCCATTGTAACTTGATAAAGTATTTATATAGGATTTTACTCCAAGTTTCTTCATCATCGTTATAACAGAAAAATTTCGCTTCCAGTAGTCCACCAAAACGTCTATCCCAAAATTTAACAGTATCAGGTAAATACCACGTATTACGCGTATCTCTACATATTATTTCGATTGCGATTTTCTCAAGTATTACACTTGGATCACCACCTTCACAGCTATAACTTCCAGCTACCATACTTTGTGCTGCCTCTTCTTTTAATTCTTCATAGGTTGTTTGGCTATCAAGTAGTGCAAATGCGATTTGTGCACGGTTACCAAATGCTTTCCCTGCACTCAATAACTTATATTTTTCAAGTACACCCATAGTTCCTCCAACGACGATTCTAACTAATATTTATTATAGATTATTTTTTGATACTCCAAAAGAAAACCAAGCCAGTTCTTCCAGCTTGGTATAATACTATAACTTTTCGTATGTCCAACCGTGTGTTTCTTTTAAGATATCTTTCAATTCAGATAAATCTCCGATAATTGCATTTGGCTGTGCAGATTCTAATTCTCCAAGTTTTAACTTATCACGCTCATCTGCTGTTGGATCATTACGCTTTGGATAGAAACCAATCGCATAACATCCAGCTGCCTTAGCTGCTAAGATATCGGACTTACTATCACCGATATAGATGCAGTTGTCATGACCTTCCTTTAATCTCTTACATGCATATAGGATACCTGCAGGAGATGGCTTTGCCTTATCATATTGGTCACGACCAACAACTACATCAAAATAAGATAACTTAAACTGTCTTAACCATGAATCACAAGATTCTGTTAAACGTGAAGAAACAATACCTAACTTATAACCATCTTCCCATAAGTCATGTAGAACTTCTTCTGTATGTGGGAATAGTGTTACGTCATTGGACCATGAGAATGATCCTTGGTATGTACGATATTCTTCAGCTAACTTGACATCATCCTGTTCAGGGAAGAATTCCTTGAAGGAAGTGCGTAGAGGCTGGATGAATACCTTTCTTTGTTTATCAATCGTAAAGTTTTTTGATATTGCTGTATTTTTTGAAGAAATATCCAAAGCACAACAATACCATACGACGGCTATCCATCAGTGTTCCATCTAAGTCAAATAAGATAACTGGCTTATCTAATGGATGTGTATGGAGATAGATATAACCAATTAAGGCAACCACTACACAAAGACCTGCCATGATAACATCATGTGTACCGCGTTCATCCCACTTGAATACAATAGATAAGAATGAAATTAAGCCAAACCACATAAATGTAGTAGCTGCTGTTTCACCACGTCTTCTTCCTTCACGGTAACGGTGGATTTCAAACCAGATAATCAAGAAACCGATAAAGTCTAGTGCGATTACAAACCATAATGTACGAGCAGCCATTGCTCGACCGATTCTTGTAATCGTAATCATCAACATCGCAAGTGGTGCTGTCATATCTAGTGCGCGGCGCCAACTCATGTAGTGTTCACGTGTATAAATCCATGTGCCTAACGCTACACCAATTAATCCACCAGTCGCATCATAACCACCATCCGTAATCAAGAAGATATATGGTGTATATTTCATATATTCAGAAAGATTACCTAATACCCAGAATAAACGGCTAAAGATAAATCCACCCGCAACACAGTATAAGAATAGCTCCACTGCTACGATACGTTTATAACCATGTTTCTTATTTTCTTTTAATAAGAATATAAATACTACAATTGAAGCGAATATTGCCGCAACAAGATATGTTGGGATACGGAAATTTCCTATCATCAATAAAGTTCTATCATCGGGGAAAAATGTCATTTTATTCATCCTTTCCTACAAAACGAGAAAATCGTTCGTTGATTTCGGCAGCTCCACTATAGCCAGCTTCCTGTAATCTAAAGTTTCTAACTGCTGATTCAACTAATATAAAGGTATTACGTCCTGCACTCACTGGAATCACAATAGTTGGAACAAGCACACCTAAAATCTTAGTATAGCGTTGTGTTTCATCTCCGATACGGTTATATTCCGCATCTCTTTCAAATGGTACCATACGAATAACAAGCTTTACTTCCGCACGATCTGCGACCGCTGAAGCACCAAACATCTTTTCAACATTGATTACACCAATACCACGGATTTCTAGTAAGCCCTTTGTGATTGCTGGCGCATGCCCATAAATACTATTTTGGATATGTTGAACATCAACACGGTCATCCGAAATAAGCACCTGTCCATCACGAATCAGGTCCAGAGCAGTTTCAGATTTACCCATTCCACTCTCACCAAGAATCATGACACCTAAACCATATACCGACATTAAAACACCAGACATTGTGTCAATTGGTGCTAACTTTTCATCCAAGAATGTAATTAAATCCGCAGTTAAACGATATGTTTCTAAATTTGTACGTAATACTGGGAAGTTGTTATTCATTGCGACTTCTCTCAAGATATGTGGAATCTCATTTCCACTCGTAATAATAATACATGGAGTTAGACCATCCATTAAAAACTGAAATCTAGCTCTTTGGTTGTCTTCGCTCATTGTTCGAATAAACTCTGATTCTTTATTACCGATGATAACGATACGACGAGGTTCCGTACTCTTAAATACACCAGCAAGTTCAAAACCAGGACGATTTAAGTCCTGAATAACTGTCCATCTATCTAAAGAAGAATCATCTCCTGTTAGTTGTTCTAACTGAAAGAAAGATACAATATCACGAATTCCTACTTTTTTCTCATAAGTTTTTCTGACATATCGTCCTCCATCAATACTATTTATTATAACATGACTTATAAATCATGTAGATATGTTAGTTTTACACAAAATGATTCACCAATAAAGTCTCAAACCTTCAATTCTTTTAAAACTTTTAACATTTACTATTTCGTGATGTTTGTAGAATATAGATACATATTATATTTAATCATTTCATTGTTCCTATAAAATATCTGGATTTATTGTATATTACAATATAATATATGTAGTGATTATTACTTTCTGCCTAAATAAATTATTAATTTGTTATAATCTACGCACCCATATATAATAGGTAAGTTAGAAAGGATGGCTATATTAAATCAATGAAATTACATAGACCTTTATATCAATCAATTTTGCTGGGATTATTATGTACTTTAGTTGCTGGTACACCTTTTAGTCGTCCACTTTCTGTACAGGCAGAGACGATAATAGCGTACACAGCAGACTCTCCTGTCGGTTTACCAGAAGATAGTTTCAGTGACCATTGGAAGATGACCACAAAGACATATACATATACACCTAGTTCTAGTGACTATATAACTTTACATGGAGATAACTCATCTCTATCAAATCTAAATCAAATTAAACCTTATGAATCTGTTGTAGAAAATCCTACAACTGCATCATTCCAAAAAGTATCTGAACTCACAGTACCTGATTTTGATGCATTTGATCATTCCTTATTCTCTGAAGAGACAATGAAATATACTACAGATGAAGATGCCGTACAAAACTATATCAATACACATCCTGAATTAGCCGGTGTTACTGATCACCGCATCCTTCTGCCAGTATTTGAATTTGATCGAGACAATGATTTGGCTAGCTACCATAACTACTTTGATACAAACCTTGCTAACGGCTTACTTCCAGCCGGTGCAGTTGGTCGTGACAATATCGCAGTACTCGATCCAACACAACCAATTGGCCAATATACTTTAGATAAGACATTAACATATGATACTGAACATGGCTTCTATTATATCTATCAATTAAATTTAGGTATCGCTGATGTTTCCCGTGAGATTACTACATTTGTGGATAGTAATGGAAACGAAACTGAAAGACAAGGTCTCTACACTGCACCAGCAGTGCTAGGAAATGATATCTTAGACCACAAGAAAGTAGTTCACTATCTGATTCCAGAGGGAAAAGAAGGTAATGGGAATCTTGTTCGTCCTGCGGTACATGTTACACGTACATACTATTACTATAAACTGGCACATACAGCGTATGTGAGTGATGATGGCACAACATTACAACCAACTGATGAAGGCCTACAACCTGCACCAGCTACGATTTCATCCTATACATATGACCATACTGATGAAGCAGTTTTATCCCCTACATTAGATGTTGATGCAGTAATAGAACGTTTATTAAACCAGATTAAGGCACAGGATTTAACACAGGTATTTGCTAATGCTACACAGGTTGGTGATATTGTCATCACGAAAACAATAAATGATACTTACAGTATCTCCATATTAAAAGAAGATGGTCTTTCTGAAGATATCTCTTACTATGCAGATGGGTCAGCTCGTGTTACAGATAGTGATGGAAATCCTATCTACTATGACAATACTTTCCAAGATATCTTATATACAACAGCTACTGATGATAGTTTGGCAGTCGGTGAATATCGCATAACATATTCGCTATC
>CAKMPP010000008.1 GCA_927911475.1 uncultured Solobacterium sp.
GATATCAAACCTGATTTATGTAGCGTTGTACATCGCCACGATCTACTCTTTACAGCGTTTTGTTAGAGCGTTTGTGAAGTTTGCTAGTGAGAGTATTTACTTCTCTGGAAAAGATCGTGTATTATATCAACCTGAATTTGAAGATATCAACAAGTTAAAGCAATTGATGTTGATGTTTGATGATACAAAGGTATGGCGTGGATTAGATTCCAGTGAAAATGCTGTTGCGGTTACTACGACAAAGGGCGCACAGTTAACTTGGTATAACGATTTAGCAGTTGTACGTTCCAAGTTCCATGTCAATGATACGGAAAGTGGAGAATTGATGGTTGTTGGACCAAGCAGAATGAATTATGAAAAAGTCGTAAATCTAATTGATTATGCGGCACGTTTGATTGAGAAGATGTATAACTCAGGAGGTGAAAGTGGTAATGAGTGAAGATATCAAGAAGACAGAAACTGAAGTTGAAGAAGTAGTTGAAACTGAAACTCCTGAAGTAGTAGAAGAAGTGGATGAAGTTGCAACACTTCAAGCAAAGATTACAGAGTTAAGTGAACAGGTAAATGTTCTCAAGAATGAATATGCAAAAGCGTATGCAGATACAGAGAATACAAGAAAACGTCTACAGGCTGATTTTGATAGCCGTACAAAGTTTATGATGAAGAACTTTGCATTAGAGTTATTACCTGTATTAGATAGTTGCGAAAGAGCGTTAGCTCAAGCAACATCCGATGAAGCATATCGTAAGGGTGTCGAAATGATTTATGGACAACTGCAGAATGCTTTAAGTAAAGAAGGTATTACAGAAATCGATGCATTGAACAAACCATTCGATGGTAATTGGCATCAAGCATTGATGACAGAAGCAAGAGAAAATGTCGAACCTGGAACTGTAATTGAAGTATTACAGAAGGGTTATCGTATAAAGGACCGTCTGCTAAGAGCAGCAATGGTCAAGGTTAGTGAATAACTAGGAGGAAGATAAACATGAGCAAGATTATTGGTATTGACTTAGGAACAACAAATAGCTGCGTATCCGTTATGGAAGGTGGCGAACCAAAAGTAATTCCGAATCCAGAAGGAAACCGTACAACACCATCCGTTGTAGCATTTAAGAATGGTGAACGTATTGTTGGTGATGCGGCTAAGCGTCAATTAATTACAAACAAAGATACAGTATATTCCATTAAGCGTTTAATGGGTACAAATCAAAAAGTAACATTAGAAGGTAAGGAATATACACCACAGGAAGTTTCAGCAATGATTCTTACATATTTAAAGAGTTATGCAGAAGCTTATTTAGGTGAGAAGGTAGAAAAGGCTGTTATTACAGTACCTGCATATTTCAACGATGCACAGCGTCAAGCAACAAAGGATGCTGGTAAGATTGCTGGTTTGGATGTAGTACGTATTATTAACGAGCCAACTGCTTCTGCACTTGCATTTGGTTCAGATAAAGAATCATCTAAGGAACAAAAGATTTTAGTATATGACTTAGGTGGTGGTACATTCGATGTATCTATCTTGGATATTGCGGATGGTACATTTGAAGTATTATCTACAAATGGTGATACACACTTAGGTGGTGACGACTTCGATGAAGCTATCATCAATTGGTTAGCAGATAACTTCAAGCGTGAAAATAACATTGATCTAAGACAAGATAAGATGGCTTTGCAGAGATTAAAGGAAGCTGCTGAAAAGGCTAAGAAGGACTTATCTGGTATGGTACAGACACAGATTTCCTTACCATTTATCTCCGCTGGTCCTGCAGGTCCATTACACTTAGAAGCTACATTAACACGTGCACAGTTTAATGAAATGACAAAGGGACTTGTTGAAAGAACATTGATTCCAGTTCGTCAAGCATTAAAGGATGCAGGTTTAACAGCAAATGATATTAACCAGGTATTACTTGTAGGTGGTTCTACACGTATTCCAGCTGTTCAAGAAGCAGTTAAGAATGAATTAGGTAAGGAGCCTAACAAGTCTGTTAACCCAGATGAATGCGTATCTTTAGGTGCTGCTATTCAGGGTGGTGTTATCGCTGGTGATGTTAAGGACGTATTATTACTTGACGTTACTCCACTTTCATTAGGTATTGAAACAATGGGTGGTGTTATGACAGTTCTTATCCCACGTAACACAACAATCCCAACAAGTAAGTCCCAGATTTTCTCAACAGCTGCAGATAACCAGCCAGCTGTAGATATCCATGTATTACAGGGTGAAAGACCAATGGCACAGGATAACAAGACACTTGGTAACTTCCAGTTAGATGGTATTGCCCCAGCAAGACGTGGTGTTCCACAGATTGAAGTAACATTCGATATCGACGTAAATGGTATTGTACACGTTACTGCAGTTGATAAGGCAACAAGTAAGAAACAATCTATTACGATTACAAACTCTTCTGGTTTAAGTGAGGAAGAAATTGACCGCATGGTTAAGGAAGCTGAAGCTCACAAGGCAGAAGATGACAAACGTAAAGAAGAAATCGAGACAAAGAATCGTGCAGAAGCTTTCATTCACCAGATTGATGAAACATTGCAGAATGAAAATGCAAATGTGACTGAAGAACAGAAGGCTGAAGTGAAGAAGTTACGTGATGAATTACAAGAAGCTATCGACAAGAATGATACAGAAGGCTTAAAGACTAAGTTAGATGCTCTTGAAAAGGCAGCGAATGATATGGCTCAGGCAATGTATCAAAGCCAGGCAGGTCAACAGGCTGCTGGTGATACTGCAGGTAATTCAACAAGCGCAAACGACGATGTTGTTGACGCAGACTTCCAAGAAAAGAAGTAAAGTTTGAAAGGAATGCGGGGCTTGTTTCCGCATTCTTTTAAGAGAAGAAAGGGTTAAAAGATATGGCTGAAAAAAGAGATTATTATGAGGTGTTAGGAATATCCAAAGGAGCAAGCGATGCGGAAATTAAAAAAGCCTATCGTTCGTTAGCCAAAAAATACCACCCAGATGTAAATAAAAAAGCAGATGCAGAAGCCAAGTTTAAAGAAATCAATGAAGCTTACGAAGTATTAAGTGATCCACAAAAGCGTCAGACGTATGATCAGTTTGGCTTTGCGGGAATGAACGGTTCTCAAGCAGGTGGAGGCTTTGGTGGTTTTGGCGGTGGATTTAACGCTGGTGGATTTGATGATCTCAACGATATCTTCTCCTCATTCTTCGGTGGAGGTATGGGTGGATTCAGCACTGGATCACGTCGTTCCAGTAATGGACCACGCAAGGGTGAAGACCGCTACATGCGCATGAATATCTCATTTATGGACGCATGTTTTGGTAAAACTGAGACCATCAACCTAACAGTTGAAGAACAATGTGACCAATGTCATGGTTCAGGTGCAGCTTCTCCAAGTGATGTAGAAACCTGTCCAACCTGTCATGGTTCTGGTAGCGTTGTAACACAACAACGTACAGCGTTTGGTGTATTCCAATCACAGAGTGTATGTCCTGACTGTCGTGGTACTGGTAAGAAGATTCGTAAAGTATGTCCAAAATGTGGTGGAACAGGTTACGAAAAGAAGCGCATTAGCGTAGATGTTAAGATTCCTGCAGGTATCCAAACAGGACAGCAATTACGTGTAGCCGGTAAAGGTGAACGTGGCTATAACGGTGGGCCAAATGGTGATTTATACCTAGAGATTAATGTATTACCACACGAGAGTTTTGAACGTGATGGCAAAGACATCTACCTTGATATTCCAGTCAGTGCAGTTGATGCGACTTTAGGTGTTAGTATAGATGTACCAACGATTCATGGCGATGTTACGATGAAGATTCCAGCAGGTACTCAAGATGGCACAAGAATGCGTCTAAGGGTAAGGGTACTGCAGATCTACACGGTGGTAGAGATGGTGACCAAATCGTTACGGTACGCGTTACAGTAGAAAAATCACTTTCACGTAAAGAACGTGAACTATATGAGCAATTACAAGAATTACAGAATACCAGCAAAGGTGAAACAGCCTGGGATAAATTCAAGAAGAAATTCATGTAAGTAACAGGCATTACCTATCAAAGGAGGTGTTACGATGAACATTGAGCAGATGACAGAAATCTTGCAAAATATCATCATGCAAGCAGTACAGCTTGCACAAGAAAAACAAAGTCCTGATATAAAACCTGAGCATATCCTCTATGCAATGGTCAATGACGATAGCCTAGAGGGTATTTGGCAAAGGTTACATATCAGTCAAGAAGAATTAAGAAGTTTCATCGAACAAGCACTCACAAGAATTCCAAACAGTCAGTGGTTCAACACAACCACAGCTATCGAATGATGTCATGCAAGCATATAACCATGCATTAAAACGCATGCAGAAACAAAATGATAGCTACATGAGTACTGTTACATTCTTACTTGGCTTGTTCGATACAAAAGCTACAATTATCGAGCAAATCAAACAACAGTTTCATATCACAACAAGTGATATTGAAAAAGCAGAAGAAGAAAGAAGAGGAGGGATGACGATGGATGAAAAGACCAATGAAAGTCAACTCGATGCATTAAGCAAATATGGACATGATTTAGTCAAAGAAGTAAAAGATGGAAAGATTGATCCAGTTATCGGAAGAGATGAGGAGATTCGTAGAGTTATCGAGATTCTCTCTCGTAAGACAAAAAATAATCCGGTACTCATTGGTGAACCTGGTGTAGGTAAGACCGCAATCGTAGAAGGTCTTGCATGGCGTATTATGCAAGGGGATGTACCACTTGGACTCAAAGATAAGAAGTTAATTGAACTTGATATGGGTGCACTGATTGCTGGTGCGAAATATCGTGGTGAATTTGAAGAGCGCTTAAAGGGTGTACTCAAGCAGGTACAACAGGCAGATGGTGGTATTATCTTATTCATCGATGAGATTCATAATCTTGTTGGTGCAGGTAAGACAGAAGGCTCCATGGATGCCGCAAACCTATTAAAGCCAATGCTAGCAAGAGGTGAACTCAAGTGTATTGGTGCGACTACATTCGATGAATATCGCAAGTATATTGAAAGGATAGAGCTCTAGAACGTCGTTTCCAGAAGATTATGGTACAAGAGCCATCGGTTGAAGATACCATTAGTATCTTACGCGGACTCAAAGACCGCTTTGAATCACACCATGGTGTTCGTATCAAAGATGAAGCGATTATCGCAGCCGCAACACTATCCAATCGATACATCACAGATCGTTTCTTACCAGATAAGGCAATCGATTTAATCGATGAAGCTTGTGCAACGATTCGTGTTGAAATGGATTCCATGCCTGCAGAGTTAGATGAACTCTCTAGACGTATTATGACTTTACAGATTGAGGAAACTTCTCTCAAAGAAGAAACAGATCCTAAGGCTAAAGATCGTCTCGAAGAAATCCGTAAGGATCGTTGCAGATCTTAAGGAAGAGCAGACTGCAAAACTCTCTAAGTGGCAAGCTGAAAAGAGTGAAGCAGATGCTATTAAGAATTACAAAGAAGAACTTGAGAAGGCTAAGCTTGCTTTAACACAAGCAGAAAACGCAGCCAACTATGAAACAGCTGCTAAGCTAAAATACGAAACGACTTCCAAATCTAGAAAAGAAGATTAATGAAGCGGATGTTGAAAAATCAGATGCGATGGTACATCAGATTGTCGATGAAGAT
>CAKMPP010000009.1 GCA_927911475.1 uncultured Solobacterium sp.
CGTGTGATATACAAACTTCTTAGTACAAACATCTCCCCTATGATCAAAAATCATATTCAATAATTGATTTTATCAACCTACAATAATCATTCACATAGTCAAGGCTACAAATGTAGTTGTTTTTAACTGTACTCTATTCACGATTTCAAAGATCTTTTTTGAGATTCATCTGGATTTTTTAAATCTCACTATTTTTTAAAATTTCACTTGTTTTTCTTATAGTTAAATACCTCGCAGTTTATTGTAGCGTAAATTTAATATGGATGGAACGAATCTGCAGTGATTCATAAATTGTTGTAAAATAGTGGCGAGGTAAATATATGGCAAAAAAAGAAGTAAAGACAAATGCGATGCGCCTTTTGGATGCGGAAGGAATTACATATCAGGAACATACCTATGATGTAAGTGATGGTTTATTGGATGGTGTTTCGGTTGCCCAAAAATGTGGAGAAGATCCAGAGCAGGTCTTTAAGACATTAGTGACGAAGGGTGATGATGGTGATCATTACGTATTTGTGATTCCAGTAAAAGAGAAATTGGACTTAAAGGCTTGTGCGCGTGCGGTTGGCGTAAAGAGTGTAGCGATGTTACCACAGAAGGAACTGTTAAAGACAACGGGTTATGTCCATGGTGGTTGTTCACCAATTGGAATGAAGAAACTTTTTGTGACTGTTTACGATGAAACAGTCGTATTATTTGATACAATTCTTGTATCAGGTGGCAAGATAGGAACACAGATTGAGATTGCCCCAGATGATATTATCAAGATTACAGAGGGTAAGGTTGCAGGGTTAATCCAATAAAGAAACAGCGGAGAACTTATTTGGTTTTCCGCTGTTTTATCAGATAAGTGATTAGAAATCCGAAACCATATCCGCACATATCGATGATACAGTCACGTAGTTCGGCTGATCTGCCAGGTGTAAAGTATTGAATTCCTTCATCAAGCATTGGTACAAGTATCATCCAGAGGATGATGACTAACTTTTGTTGGCGCTCTTGAATGGTATGAGAACTAATAGTTGATACTAAAATACCGAGCATAGCGTATTCGCTAAAATGGGCGAATTTACGAATTAGCGTGTGGAAAAGTTGGAATGGCATGAAATGGAGAAATTGTAAGTGATCATAGATACGATAGCTTAAAGTTTGACTCAGATTTGCGGAGACTTTTCCTGTTTGCGCTGAGTTATGAAATATCCAAAGTGTGTATACGATTACGATAGTCCATAGGATTATCTTTTTTATACGTTTATCCTTCATTAGCCATTCTCCATATTGTATTTCCTATGATATAATACCTTCCATGAATAAGAAAAGTGTAATCAATTTTTTGATGGTTTTAGCTGGAACGTTCTTATTGTCTATGTCAGTAGAATTTTTTATTTTACCGTACAATATTCTTTCCGGTGGTGTCGCTGGTCTTGCGGTTGCCTTTGAACCATTCTTCCATATAGATAAGACCTTGTTTGCGAACTCTGCGGTAATTGGATTCCTAATCTTAGGAGCAGTTATCTTAGGTAAGGAATTTGCCTTAACAACGATGTTATCTTCACTTGCCTATCCAGTATTTAACAACTTACTGATTAAGGTTCCAAATCCAATCACTGTTGATCCGATTTTGGCTGCTTTATATGCAGGACTCCTTGGTGGTACTGGTATTGGTATTGTGATGAGAGCGGGATCGAGTACAGGTGGTATGGATATACCGGCCTTGATTTTACATAAGTTTACAGGTGTACAAATTTCGGTTTTGGTTATTATTATTGATACTTTAACGGTTGGATTAGGTATTGCGGCGTATGGCATTAACTCTGCGCTACTTGGTCTAGTGTCCGTGTTTGCGTCTGGCTTTGCGATTGGAAAGGTGTTGAGTGCTGGACAAGGTGCCAATGCCAAGTCTGTACATATTATTTCTAATCATTGGGAAGAGTTACGTGATGCAATCTATCAGGAACTCAATCGTGGTGTTACGATTTTAGATGGTCGTGGTGGATTCAACAGTGAAGCGAAGAATGTTGTGTTGGTTGTTGTATCAACACGTCAATATGCAAGTTTGATTTCATTAATTAATCGAATTGATCCAAAAGCATTCGTAATTACAAATGATGCGTCTGATATGCATGGTGAAGGTTTCACCTACGCTTCATCCAATATTTAATAGAATGTGATAAAATTATTGCGCAGGATTTCACAAGTAAGGAGGTACCCTTATGATTCAATGCAACCATGTTTACAAACGATATAAAAATGGTACAAATGCACTGTATGATATAAATTTATCAGTTGATCAGGGCGAATTTGTTTACGTCATTGGGCCAACTGGTTCTGGTAAGTCTACTTTGATTAAGTTGATGGATGCGGAAGAAATGTGTACAAAAGGCAATGTCAAAGTTGTCGGTATTGATGTTGGGGAATTATCCAAACGTCAGATTCCTATCTATCGCCGTAATATCGGTGTTGTATTCCAGGATTATAAATTGTTGCCACATTTGACAGTGTTTGAGAATATCGCATATGCCCTTGAGGTTATCGGTATGAAGAAGGCACAGATTCGTAAGCGTACGATTGAAGTGATGAAAGTCGTTGGATTAAGTGAGAAGGGAAATTCTTTCCCAAAGGAATTATCTGGTGGACAGCAGCAGCGTGTAGCGATTGCGCGTGCGATTGCCAACCGTCCTAAGGTATTAATTGCGGATGAGCCTACTGGTAACTTGGATCCAGCAAAATCAGATGAAATTATGGACTTACTACAGGAAATTAACCAGCGCTATGGTACAACAGTTGTCATGGTTACCCATGATATTACGCTCGTAAACAAGTATCGTAAGCGTACGATTGTTTTGGAACAAGGACACATTGTGGCTGACCGTTCCGAAGGAGGTTATGTTCGTCATGATTAGACCAATTCGTGAAGGTATCCGTGGTGTTGGTAGACACTGGGCAATGTCTCTTTCGAGTGCAATCGCAGTTACAGTTACATTAATGATTATTAGCTTGTTCTTGGTATTAAGTTATCACTTAGAACAATTTACACGTTCAGTAGAGTCTTCTGTAGAAATCTCTGTTATGGTGGCATATGATGCGGAATCTGCGTCTAGCTTAAAGCAGATTGAAACAGCAATCTCTAAAATTGACGGTGTTGAAAGAGTATCCTATTCTTCAAAAGATGATGAGTTGAAATATTACATCAATAGTTTTGAGGATGAGCGTACAAGAGCGGTATTTGAGCCATTTAAGGCAGATAACCCTATGCATGACGCCTACTATGTAGAAACAAAGAATGGCGCAAATCTTGAAGAGATTGCTAAGGAGATCGACAAGATTACTGGAGTTGATAGTGTTAACTATGGTGGTCAAAGTACATTGAATATGGTTGATGCGATGTCATCCATTCGCCGCTTTGGTAGTATCTTGGTGGCTGCGTTAACGTACTTGCTATCTTCTTAATTCAAAATACAATCAAACTTACCATTTTATGCTCGTAAGGATGAAATTACGATCATGAAACATGTTAGGTGCGACAAATGGATTTATCCGTGCTCCTTTCCTTTGGGAGGGCATTATTACAGGAATTCTCGGCGCAATTATTCCAATTGGTCTAACGATTTGGGGCTACATTGTGATCTTTGATAAGACTTCGGGTGTATTAATCTCTAATATGTTCCGTTTAGAGAAGGCATTCCCATTCTTATACTATGTTTCAGGTATCTTATTATTAGTTGGTATTCTTGTTGGTCTTTTCGGAAGCTGGCTCTCTGTTACGAAATATTTGAGGGATAAGCGATGAAAAAACTAGCGAAGATTTGTTTATGTCTACTAATGGCAATGATTATGGTTGGAAACCAATCTAGTACCGTTATTGCGGATGAAGATTATTCCAACTCTGAATATTGGTTGAATCGCTGTACAAACTATGGTAAAGATGATGCCAGTGCATGTGAGGCATATAAAGCTTACTTAGAGTCTCAGAATGCGGAAATGAATCAACAGATTGCGGCTTGGAAGGCACAAAAGGCTGATATGGAAGCCAATATCTCAAAATATGCAGCGAAGATTTCAGAGTATCAGATTCAAATCGATACAAAGCAAGCTGAAATTGCGCAGAAAGAAGCTGAAATTGACGCAAAACAGAAAGAAATTGACTATAAGCAAGCAGAGATTGAGCAAAACCAACAAACAGCAGATAAACTACAAGATAAAGTAAAGACACGTATGGTGTTAAATCAACCTACGATGCGTACAAATCAATATATTGATATTTTGATGGGTGCGAATAACTTTACAGATTTTATCCGTATTGCGAATGGTTTAAGTACAATTTCTCAATACGATAAGAAGACTTTGAATGAACTTGTTCAGATTATCGCAACATTAAACAAACAGAAAGAAGAGCTTGTTGTTGCGAAGAATGAGCTTGAAATTCAAAAACAAGAGAAACAAGCACAACAAAAGGAACTCATTACATTACAGACTTATGTTCAGATTGCCCAAGAAGCAGCACAGAAGACTGCAGCTGCACTTCGTGGTTCGATTGAGACAAAGAACTCTGATATTGCACAAAACAATGCGTTAATGGCAGGTATTACTGCTCAAATTGAGGCGATTCAAACAACAAATGGTTGGACTTATCCAGTTGATGGTGCTTGGCGTAGTGCTGGTACTTGGTCTTACCCAGATGGTAGTATTCACTTGGGATATGACTTTGCGGCTGGTTATGGTGCGACAATTCGTGCAGTTGCCAATGGTGTAGTACTTCGAGGTGTTAATGGTTGTCCAACCGTTGGTTATCTAGGTGATAGTTGTGGCTATCAGTTTGGTGGTGCTTCCTATTCTGGTAACCAGGTTATCTTACTTGTAACAGTAAATGGTAGCTTGTATGGTGTAGATTATTTCCATATGACATTAAATACACCAGCAGCGACTGGTACGATTGTAAATGCAGGTGATGTGATTGGACAGGTAGGCTCCTCTGGTAATACAACAGGGCCACACTGTCACGTGGAAATCTTCTACTTAGGAGATGCATCTAACTTTGCGTATTACGCAGCCAACTGGAATGGTGACGTAAGCTTTGGAGCAGGTTGGACTGGTGGAAGATACGGCTTATATGGCAGACGTTGCAGTGATGGCGTTGGTGCTCCATGTCGTATTCAACCAGAAGAAGTATTTGGTTATTAAAAATATCATCAAAGAGTCTCTTCTAAAACAGAGACTCTTTTTAGAAAGATAGAGGCAGTAAAATGGACGAAAATAAAGAAGAATTGCAGAACGATGAAAAAGTATATAGTATTCCTTTCCGTCGTCATTTATGGCCAGAAGAAGTGGCTTTAAAACAAGAACAGAAGAAAGTAAAACGTCTACGTATTCTCTTAGTAGCGTTTGTGGTGGTTGCCTTAGTTGGTGGTTGGTTACTTGGTTCCGTATTACCATTATCTTCCTTGGCCCCTGCACGCAAGAATGTTGTAAATAATCTTCCTTTAAATTCTGATGAGAAAATCAACGGAGTTTTACAGGTGATGGAGAATGATTGGTTTTTTGCGGACCAGGTAGAAAATATCAATACACAATTAACAGATCAGGCTCTAAAGGGTATTACAACCAATGAGATTGATAAGCATACGGAGTACATGACTGCGGATGAGATGAAGAAGTTTACAGATTCGATCAACCGTAATTATGTTGGGATTGGTGTGCAGTTCTTGCAAGCTAACGGTATTAATATCATTGAGCGTGTCTTCCGTAATTCACCAGCAGACAAAGCAGGTGTAAAAGCTGGGGATATCATGAATAAAGTCAATGGAGAATCGCTGGCTGGTAAGACAACCGAAGAAATTAAGAATCTAGTACAGGGTGATAGCGGTACAGAAGTAACGATTGAATTTATCCGTCAGGAACAACCTCTCGAGATTACTATCACGCGTGCAGCTGTCAGTGCGACTGCATTTGGTGAGATTCTCAGTGATAATACAGGTTACTTACAGATTTATCAGTTCGGTGAAAATACAACCAATGAAGTAAAGGCATATCTTGATGATTTTAAGAATACGAATGTATCAAATATCGTCATTGACTTACGTGATAATGGCGGTGGCTATTTAACCGCATTACAAGGTATTGCGTCATACTTCTTGCCAAAGGATACACTTGCGATGAAGCAGGTTTATGCGGATGGAACGATAGAGGAAATTCGTACAACGGATGGTATGTATGACAATATTAAGAAGATAGCTATCTTAGTGAATAAGAATACAGCGAGTGCTTCTGAAGTATTAACAATGGCGCTTAAGGAACAGCACAAGGATGTAACTGTACTTGGTGTTACAAGTTATGGTAAGGGTACAGTGCAGGTATCACGTGTATTTAAGGATGGATCAGCACTCAAGTACACAACATCCAAGTGGACATCTCCAAATGATGTTTGGGTGAATGGTGTTGGTATTACACCAGATGTCGAAGTGAAGTTACATGAAGTGATGTATACTACACTACCAAAGATGAATGATACAGATCGTTACACTTTTGATAGTGTGAGTGATTCTGTGAAATTTGCTCAATTGTGTTTAGATTACTTAGGTTATGACGTTGATCGTACAGATGGATATTTCTCCTCTCAAACAGAAGCCGCATTACGTCAGTTTGAAACAGATAAAGGTATTACAGCAGATGGTGTATTAGATAAAGAAACATTTGGTGTACTCTATAGTGCTGTGGTATTAGATTGGAATACAACAAAGACACATGATGTTCAACTACAGAAAGCACAGGAAGTCCTAAATGGATGAGCGTAAGTTTGAACTTGTATCACCATTTAAGCCTACGGGAGATCAACCGAAGGCGATAGCGGAACTGGTTACTGGCCTGCATGCAGGTAAGAAAGAACAGGTTCTAGAGGGTGCTACTGGTACTGGTAAAACATTTACCATGGCGAATATTATCGCCCAGATGAATCGTCCGACACTTGTGTTTTCACACAATAAAACATTGGCAGGTCAGTTATATTCAGAGTTTAAAGAATTATTCCCACATAATCGTGTAGAGTTCTTCGTATCAAACTTTGATTACTATCAACCTGAGGCATACATGCCTAAGAGTGATATGTATATTGAAAAGACAGCTGCGATTAATGAAGAGTTGGATATGTTCCGTGAGTCCACTTTGAATTCTCTGCTGGAAAGAAGAGATACGATTGTAGTCGCATCTGTTGCATGTATCTATGCGGCTAGTGACCCTGTTGAATATAAGAACATGTTCTACACAATACGTGTAGGGGAAAGCATTGATCGCAATGATTTGATGCGCCGTTTGATTGAACTACAGTACTCACGTAATGACGTTGATCAAACAAGAGGTACGATACGCGTGCGTGGAGATATTATTGATTTAACACCTTCCTATACAAATGAATTTAATATTCGGATTGAGATGTTTGGTGAAGAGATTGAACGTATTACTGAGATTGATCCTTTGACAGGAAAGACCATGAATGCATACCAATTCTATAACATCTTCCCGGCGAGTGGTTATGCTCGCTCAAAGGAGACAATGTTAAGAGCGTGTGATGCGATTGAAGCAGAACTTGAAGATCGACTTGAGTATTTCCGTCAAAAGGGAAAACCACTTGAAGCAGAGCGCTTAGAACAGCGTACACGTTTTGATTTAGAAGCCTTAAGAGAGAATGGATATTGTTCTGGGATTGAAAACTACTCGATGCATATCGATGGCAGAAAAGTAGGTCAGCGTCCATGGAATCTTTTTGATTACTTCCCTAAGGATTTCTTGTTGTTTGTGGATGAATCACATGTATCCTTACCACAGGTAAGAGGTATGTATAACGGTGATCGCCAACGCAAAGAAGTTTTGGTGGAATATGGTTTCCGTTTGCCATCAGCACTGGAAAATCGTCCAATGAAATTTGATGAATTCCAGTCGATGATGAATCAGGTTATATACTGCTCCGCAACACCTGGCGACTTTGAATTAGAAGCAGTTAATCACCAAGTGACGGAACAGATTATTCGTCCTACGGGATTACTCGATCCAAAGATTACTGTCAAACCAACGAAGGGACAGATTGACGATATCTGTGAAGCGCTTGATGCAAGACTTAAACGCAATGAACGCGTGTTAATTACAACATTAACTGTACGCATGGCAGAAGATTTAACATCATATCTCAAAGAACGTGGTTATAAGATTGCGCATTTACATCATGAGACAAAGACGTTAGAGCGTACGGAAGTCATTCGTGATTTACGTTTAGGAAAGGTTGATGCGATTGTTGGCATTAACTTATTGCGTGAAGGTTTAGATATTCCAGAAGTATCTCTGGTATGTATCTTAGATGCCGACAAGGAAGGTTTCTTACGTAGTCACCGTTCCTTAATACAGACGATAGGACGTGCGGCACGTAATGCGAATGGTGAAGTATACATGTATGCAGATGTTATGACAGATTCCATGCGTTATGCAATCAATGAAACAGAACGTCGTCGTAAGATTCAGGAAGCGTATAATGCAGAACATGGCATAATACCTACAACGGTTAAGAAGAATGTTGAAGAAGCTATTCGTGGTAAAGAGACCAAAGAAATGGCTGCGAAAATACATGCAGAAGAAAGCCAAAACTCTCTCAGAAAGATAAAGCGAAACTTATCGCTGATATGGAAGTTGAGATGCGTGAGGCAGCCGCAAGTCTAAACTTTGAAAGAGCAGCTGAACTTCGTGATATTCTCTTTGAATTAAAATCAGAGTAAATTATGAAAACAGATACT
>CAKMPP010000010.1 GCA_927911475.1 uncultured Solobacterium sp.
ATAGAGATAAATGGAAATTTAGTTTCTTTAGTATTTAAGTTTGTTAGTAATGTTCCATTTACACAAATTGATTTACCACAAAAATAATTATGCAATTATAAAGCGAACCTCCTAAGTTATTATAAAAACTTAGGAGGTTCGCTTTAGGTTACATTACTTTGTCTTTATAGGAAACCATCCCATATTAAGACGAATTTCCTTTCGCTCTAAATCAGTGTTTGTATAACAACAACTGTCAAAACCGATTAAGGTAAAACCTGCATGCAGGTAGAAGTCAACTGCATTTATATTTGATGATTGTGTCTCTAAAATCAATGTACGATAGTTTTTTTCTACTGTGATCTTTTTGGCAAGATCTAACAACTTCTTACCATACCCTTGACCTCTCAACTTCTCATCAACAAATAGTTCTGTAATAATCAATCGATTTGTCCAACTCTCTGGGCAAATTTCAATTGCTGCAAGTAATTTGTTATCTTCTGTAATACCAAAGGCTTCCGCATCTTCCCACCAGTCTTCGTAAAGTTTATCCTGATATTCGCAGTCCTCTAAACTATGTATAAATGGTTTTGCAAATTTTTTCTTTTGAATCGAAATCTGAAAACCATCATCTGTTCCTTGCATATTTACATCGTAGTATTCTTTCGATGTGTATTCAATAGGTAACAGTGTTCCTTTCCATATATCTTTCCTTAATTTATGAATGATATAGTTTTCATCATTTTCGCTCCGTTTAATAGATATAAACTGTATGCATCATAGTTTCTCTATAATGCGCCTAAATCTTGTAATGTACCATTCCCTTCTGGTTGGATATTTTCAAGTTTGATATTTGGATTTCTCTTTTGTAAGTATCCTGCAAATCTTCTCGCTTCGCCTTTATCTCGGCAGCTAAGTGAGAAGGTTTTTTCTTTATTTGTAAGATGGATAGTTAACTTTCCATGTTTTCCTTCATCGACCTTCATCACTTGAATGTCCATTGTGGATTCTTCGTGCATGTCTAATCCTATACATGCGATCATACGATCGTTTAAAATCCAGCTACGGTCTATCACACCACCTTTTTCGTATTCTTCGATGTTGCGAATTGATTTTAGTGCCCGTGATATTTTAAATTTCTTTGTATAGTACATCACTAGGATGACACCCAAGATAGCTGTACCTACCATCATGGCATAACGTAACTCTTGAATCCCCTTCTTTTGATAGAAAAACGCCAATGCGAATACTAGGAATACAAGTGGTGTCATGAATGGTCCATACAATAAACTATTTAGTGACTGATAGTATTTTTTTAATCATATTGTTACCTCGATGGTCTTATCATACCATATCTAAAAAACAGATAATGAAGAATGTCTTCACTATCTGTTTCTTTTATCCTTTGACGTTTAATCGGTTCAGTGCTTTCTTTAATGCGATTTCTGCACGAACTTGATCGACGTTCTTATCATTTGACTGTAGACGTTGTTCTGCACGGATCTTCGCAGCGATTGCACGTTCGACATCAATCTCATCTTTATGTTCGATTGCGTCGACCATGATTTCTGCGTTGTTATCTCTAAAGTAGAATAGTCCTCCAGTCACCGCATATTCCATTCGTTTGCCGGATTCGACTGCTGTCATCTTACCTATTCGCAACATTGTCACAATTGGCATATGTTCAGGTAAGATACCTCTTTGTCCATCTTGTGTTTCAATATTGAGGATGGATGTATCTACCTCTTTATATACACCATGTGGTGTTACGATGCGGCAATGAATCATACTCATTTCAGTGACTCTGCCTTCTTAACAACATCTTCGATTGTTCCAACACTTAGGAATGCGGCTTCCGGTAAATCATCGTATTTTCCTTCAAGAATTTCTTTGAAACTTCTAACTGTATCTGCGACTGGCACATATACACCTGGAATTCCTGAGAATTGTTCTGCAACGGAGAATGGTTGTGATAGGAAGTTACGAACACGACGTGCTCTTGCGACAATCTTCTTGTCTTCTTCACCTAACTCTTCCATACCCAAGATTGCGATAATATCTTGAAGTTCACGATATCTTTGTAGGATTTGCTGAACCTGACGAGCTACCTCATAGTGTTCATCACCAATCACAAGTGGATCTAACATACGGGAAGAAGATCCTAATGGGTCAACCGCTGGATAGATACCTAATGCAGCGATGGAACGGTCTAATACAAGACGTGCATCCAAGTGTGAGAATGTTGTTGCTGGAGCTGGGTCTGTCAAGTCATCGGCAGGCACATAAATTGCCTGTACAGATGTAATAGAACCTTGATCGGTTGATGTAATTCTCTCTTGTAATCTACCCATTTCTGTCGCAAGGGTTGGCTGGTATCCTACTGCAGATGGCATACGGCCAAGTAGCGCAGATACTTCAGAACCTGCCTGGGTGAAACGGAAGATGTTATCGATAAATAACAATACGTCTTGATGTTCTTCATCACGGAAGTATTCAGCCATTGTTAGGGCGGATAGTGCTACGCGCATTCTCGCACCTGGTGATTCATTCATCTGTCCGTATGTAAGAACTGTGTTTTTCAATACGCCAGATTCTTCCATTTCATGATACATGTCATTACCTTCACGAGTACGTTCACCGACACCCGCAACGACAGAACGTCCACCGTGTTCGATTGCGATATTGTGGATTAATTCCTGCATTAAGACTGTCTTACCTACACCTGCACCACCGAATAAGCCAATCTTACCACCCTTAGAATATGGGCAGAGTAAGTCGATAACCTTGATACCTGTTTCTAGGATTTCACTGGTTGTCTGTTGTTGTGCAAATGTTGGAGCGTCTCTATGAATTGGTAATTTGTGTTTTGCGTGTACCTCACCTAATCCATCAATTGGCTCACCAAGTACATTAAACATACGTCCTAATACTTCATCACCAACTGGTACTTCGATTGGTGCCCCTGTATCTGTACATTCCATGCCACGAACAAGTCCATCTGTAGATGACATCGCGATGCAGCGAACCACGTCGTCTCCGATGTGCTGTGCTACTTCTGCGGTCATTGATGTCTGATCGTCAATTTTTACTTTAATTGCGTTATTGATGGAAGGTAAGTGTTCCGGGTCAAAGCGAATATCAATGACCGGTCCAATGACCTGTACAATTTTTCCTGTAACACTCATTGTTTTACCTTCTTTCTATACGGCACTTGAACCACCAACAATTTCCGTTATTTCCTGGGTAATTGCGGCCTGTCTTGCCTTATTGTATTCGAGTTTCAGCGTTGTGCTTAACTCATCTGCGTTATCTGAAGCTGCCTTCATCGCTACACGGCGGCTTCCTTGTTCTGCGGTTGTAGATTCCATCCAGTCAGAATAGGTTACGTCAGTGATCATCATTGGAATCAAACTATCCAAAATAGATGCAGGATCTGGTTCGAATAGTGTTTCTTGATGTTCGCCGACTTTTTCTTTCTTTTGACCTGGTTTGATTGTACATGGTAATAACACATCCAACTCTGGTGTAAATGTCATTGTATTTACAAATCTTGTATACAGGATCTGTACCTTACCAACTTCACCTGCCTGATAGCGTGCTACACCATCCTCAACACATTTCTTTAAATCCGCAAATGAGATTTTATCTGAGGAGATTTGTTCTTCGTTAATAATATTAAATCCTGCTTCTTTCAGCTGATGATGGATTGCAGTTCCAACTAAGAATACCGGGTCAGCAGGGTCCAATGTTTCTCTTGCTAACTTGAAGACATTCTGGTTGTATCCACCACACAAGCCTAAATCAGAACAGAAGATAATCGTCATTGTATGTGGGTTCTTGTTATGTACAAGATACTTGCTTTCAACATCTTGGTTATTTGCGACAATATCATTGACTGTATCTTGTAAACGTTGTGCATACTCACGGTTGGCTTCCATCTTTTTTCTTTGTTTTAGAAGCTTTGCGTTGGCAATCATCTCCATCGCTTTTGTAATCTTTTTGGTGGAGTTGACAGACTTAATTCTGCTACGCAAAGCCTGTCTGGATTGTGCCATCTTAGTTTACCCCTTTAACAAGTACGTATTGTTCGATAACTTTATCCATTACTTCCGTAATCTTAGAACGTAGTTCATCATTGATGACTGCTTCTGTTTCAATTCGATTGCATACGTCTTTTGCGTTTTCTTTGAAGTATCTATGGATACTCTTCTCAAAGCTTGCGATATCTTCGATTTCAACACGGTCCAAATAACCATTCTTCGCAGCAAACAAGGATAATACTTGTTCTGTCATAGATAATGGTTGGTATTGTCCTTGCTTGAGAAGTTCTGTTAACTTCGCACCATGACTTAAAATCTTCTTTGTAACTGGATCGAGATCCGAACCAAATTGTGAGAATGACAACATTTCGTGGTATTGTGCTAAGTCTAACTTCAAGGTTGAAGATACACTCTTCATTGCCTTTGTCTGTGCATTAGAACCTACACGGGATACAGATAGACCAGAGTCTACGGCTGGTCTTATACCAGCTGCGAATAGATCTGTCTGTAAGAAAATCTGTCCATCGGTAATTGAGATAACGTTAGTTGGGATATATGCTGAGATATCGCCAGCCTGTGTTTCAATAATTGGAAGTGCTGTTAATGATCCTCCACCTAGGGCATCCGATAACTTCGCAGCTCTTTCAAGTAATCTACTATGTAAGTAGAATACATCACCTGGATACGCTTCACGTCCTGGTGGTCTTCTTAATAATAGGGACATTGTACGGTACGCAACTGCGTGCTTTGACAAGTCATCGTACACAATTAATACATCCTTACCTTGTTCCATCCATTCTTCACCAATTGCACAACCTGCATATGGCGCAATGTACTGTAAAGGAGCACTTGCCGAAGCTCCAGCGTTAACGATTGTTGTGTATGACATCGCATCACTTTCACGTAACTTCTGTACCAAACGCGCAACGGTACTTTCCTTTTGTCCGATAGCGACATAGATACAGTTTACGTTCTTTCCTTTTTGGTTGATAATTGCGTCAATTGCGATTGCAGTCTTACCCGTTTCACGGTCACCGATGATTAACTCACGCTGACCTTTTCCAATTGGAATCATTGAGTCGATCACCTTTAAGCCAGTCATTAATGGCTGGTATACAGATTTTCTCGTCATGACACCTGGCGCAACTCTTTCGATTGGACGTGACTTTGTGCTAACGATAGGTTCACCACCATCGACTGCTTCACCGAGTGCATTTACGACTCTTCCAAGTAATGCATCGCCGACTGGAACTTCAACGATTCTGCCAGTACGTTTTACTTCATCACCTTCGCGAATCAAAGTATCGTGACCGAGTAATACGGCACCGATATGGTCTTCTTCTAAGTTCAATACCATTCCCATAACGCCATGTGGGAATTCTAAAAGTTCTGAGGACATTGCTTTATCGATGCCCTGGACCATGGCAATTCCATCGCCGACGCTAATGACGTAGCCGACATCATCGGACTGAATCTTTTGTTCATAGTTTTTAATTTGATCTTTAATCAAAGAACTGATTTCTTCTGGTCTGATTTGACTCATGCCTGTCCTCCTTTCAATATCGCATTCTTCATGCGTTCAATTTTTGTCTTTGTTGTGATATCTGTAACGTTGTTGCCGACGGTTACCTTGATGCCTGCAATAATTTGTGGAACAACATGGTTTTCAATTGTAACTGTCTTCTTTGTTTTTTGGATGAGTGCTTCTTGAATTCTATTTAAGTCTTCTTGACTTAATTTACGTGCGGAATGAACCACCGCTTTGACGATACCTAGCTCTTCATTTGCGAGTACTTCAAACTTGCGTAGAATTTCATCAATATATGTGACTCTTCCACGATCAACTAGTAATTTCAGTAGATTTAAAATATCCTGATCAACAACTATACCAAATACATTTGTTATAAAGTTCTTCTTTTCTTCTTTTGTTATTTTTACTGCGCGTAAGAATAGTTCAACTTCATTGTTTTCTTTTAAGATTTTTAACAATGATTCACATTGTGCTTTCTTCTCGCGTACTGTGTTATTTTCAGTTGCTAACTCGAACAGTCCTTGTCCATAGCGTTCTGCTATCTCATTCACCATCGCCAACCGCTTCCTTTACGAACGCATCAATTGCTTGACGGTCAACCTTTTCGCCTTCGTGTTCGCCAATTAACTTACCGGCAGCACTGAATGCGACATCGACCATCTCCTTCTTCATGGATGCGTACATTTCTCTGCGTTCTGCTTCGATCTGTTCTTGTGCACGCTGTTTTACAGCTGCAGCTTCTTTATCAGCCTGTGCAAGGATTTGTTGCTTTTCTTGTTTTGCCTGCTGAATTGCAGCACTTACGATTTCATCTGATTTTGTAGATGCAGTATTCAACTGCTCTAATGCAACCCTGCGATCTGCCAAGGCTTCTTCTTTTGCCTGTTGACTTAGCACAAGTTCTTCTTGTATCTTTTCTGCTCTAGCATCTAAAAAGTTCTGTACTGATGCCCATAGAAAAATGTTTTGCAATCAGAAATAATACGAGTGTACTACAAAGTTGAGTCAGCACTGTCAAACCATTTGGAAATAACTGTTCTACAATATTGACTTCCATAGTTACCTGAAAGCCTCAATTAGTATACGAAAATGAGAAGAATAGAAACTAACAAACCGTAAATAGCACATGTTTCAGATAAAGCGATACCTAAAATCATTGTTGAACGAATTTTTGATTCTGCTTCTGGATTCTTACCGATAGCGTCACATGCGTGAGCGGCTACTGTACCTTCACCTAAACCTGTTAAGAAACCTGTAAATACTGCGATACCTGCACCAATTGCGATTAAACCCTTTTCCATAACTTTTTCTCCTTTTTTAATTTTTTTCTTCTTCAGGAATATCGTTTCCTAAAAGTACGATTGTCAAAGTGACAAATACCAATGTTTGAATAAAACCTGCAAATAAATCGAAATACATGTGTAATACTGGAGCGATAATTGGCGCCATGAAATTAAATATATTTCCTTGGATACCAACAAGTCCAGCTATTGCATTTGATAGATTTGCTGTCCCCATATATACCAGGGACATCATAATAGAACCGCAGGTGATATTACCAAATAGACGTAACGCCATTGATAACATCGTTGAGAACTTACCGATGATGTTCATTGGTAACATCGGTGCTATCGGTTCTAAGAATGCATGCATGTAGGCTTTAAAGCCACCGTATTTTAATTCTGCAACCTGAATCATTAACCAGGTTAAGAAAGATAATGTAATGGTTACACTAAAGTTAGCTGTCGGTGAACTTAATCCAAATAGCGAAATTGTGTTACTGACAAAGATGTAGAACCATAATGCTAAGATATATGGCGTTAACTTATCCGCTACTTTCTTACCTACATTTGTGCGTACCGTTTTATATACTGCTTCTGTCGCAAGTACAACCGGTACGACGATACCTTTTGGTTTTTCTAATGGATCTGCCTTTTCGATTTTCTTTGACAATAATATCATCGCGATTGCTAGGACGATTGTAATCAGAATGATTACATATACGTCCGATTGTATTGTCATGTCTTCACCGTCCTCTCTCTATGACTGCCACATGAAATATAATTGCTAATTTAATTGTTGAAAGACCAATTGCGCATGTTAGAATGTTGAGATATTGCGGAAAGACTGCACTGACTACTAACACTGCTGCCATCAAGAAATAATTGATAGCGAAGTTTCCGTATGTTCCGGATGAGGACTGCATACTTACTACTTGTCTAGCGAAATTCTCTGTTCTTTTATAAATAATGAATGCGGCTAATGATCCCAACAACCAACCTGTCGTCCATTGCCAGTGGAACGGCAAGAAAACAAAACTAATCAGAACGAATGCATAGTATATTTTCCAAGAATAATTTGTCATTTTCTATTTCCAACTACCTGCATTATATTCTTTTTTAAAGTATGCATGAAAAAGTATTTTTTTCACAATTTTCAGC
This sequence comes from uncultured Solobacterium sp., assembly GCA_927911475.1. Taxonomy (GTDB): domain Bacteria; phylum Bacillota_I; class Bacilli_A; order Erysipelotrichales; family Erysipelotrichaceae; genus Bulleidia. The sequence goes on from CAKMPP010000010.1 coordinate 7,992, forward strand.
CTTCATCCAAGCAATTCAGTATCTCTAAGATACGGTTTAAATCTTCTGTATCCGTATATCGAATTGTAAGTTTCTTGTTTTGAATTATTACCTTCGTGCCAAGCTTCACAGAAATCTGATGTTCTAGATCGTGAATAATTGGATCGCGTTTC
>CAKMPP010000011.1 GCA_927911475.1 uncultured Solobacterium sp.
AACAACGTTGTACGTGGATCCATCTGATAGTCATGCATTAAATCTTTGACTACCTTACCATTCTTTTCTGCTGCGTATGCCATTACCTTCTTCGCAGTTTCTTCTACGGATAAGCCCATGTTATCTGCGAGTGATTGCCATGCTTTACGTGCAGCTTCTACATTACCGTATGCATAATCTTCTGGATGAACATAACCTGCAATGTTTGCGGCACCTGCCATTGTTAGAGATACTTTTGTACCATTACTACATTCAATGTATGCATACTCAGGGTCACCATTCATTGGTTGAATTGTCTTTAATACAGGATCAACAATTAAACTTGGATCTGTATATACTTCATATTCTAAGTTTGCGATATGTGCAGATCTTGGACCGATATTAACGGCTTTGCCATCTTTAATCTCTACCATAGATCCACCACCAATACCTACGGTACGTACATCAAGAGAATTTAAGTAAGTCTTATGTCCACCAACTTCAGCATACTTAATCATAACCTTACCATCTTTTACGCATGAAATATCTGTTGATGTGCCACCGACTTCAAAGAAGATACCATCTGTTAATTTCTCATACATCAAAGCACCTGCAACACCAGCTGCTGGTCCAGATAGAATTGTTAGGATAGGACGATTTCTAACTTCATCAACTGTCATAACACCACCATCACAACGCATAACCATGAGTGGATTCTTAATGCTTGCCTTCTTAATAGATTCATCTGTCATTGTGGCAGCTTCTAGCATCTTAGGCATGATACTAGCATTTACAACTGCTGTACGTGTTCTAATCTTTAGACCATATAACTTTGAAATATCGTTTGTGGCAGTTGATGGAACATTCTGTTCTGTACAATGCTTGATAACTAAATTTTCATTTGTAGGATCATCAACAGAGAACGCCTCAGCTGCTACGATACTCTTACATCCCTTTTCTTGTAGAGACTTAATTGCATTGATTATTGCCTCATCAATCTTTGATGTATCAGAAGTATCTACAAACTCATTTTCAGAATAGAGATACTTTCCTTTTGCTAATTCGATGTTATCAATTGTTGTATCACTCTTTGATTTTGCACCTTGTAAACCTTTCCCAAGTGTTACAACACCTACCTTTACAACGTCTCCTTCTAGTAAGGCATTTGTTGCCTGGGTTGTACCATGAGCAATAAATACAACATCATCTGGTTGAATGTTATATTCTTCCATAATCTTATGTAATACTTGAACGATACCTGCAGCTACACCTTCAGCTGCAAAGTGTGTTGTAGGAATCTTAACTGTTCCAATCAACTCATATGTTTCATTGTTAATTGCAACCGCATCTGTAAATGTACCACCTACGTCAATACCAATACGAACTTTCATATACCCTCCTCAAATGACTATCTAAAATCAATATAAGTTAAACTTGTACTCATTTTAAATAACTGAGGGTACTTAAAGAATAAGCACCCTTCAGTTTTATTTAATTGAAAAATAATACGGCTGATAATACTACACCAAATACTGCGATTACCCATAGGTAAGGTAGTAATTTACGTGTAATGCTGTTGACATCTACTTCACAGAAGTTTGCTGTCCAAACGTTCTGTGTATTTGTTGGGTCACCACAACCTTGGATACGTTCAGCAGATAAGAATGCACCCATAACTGCTAGTGGAGATAATGTTCCTAAACCAATAATTAACGCTGCGATACCAGAACCTAAACCGAATAAGTTCATTGGTCCACGGTAAAGTGCTAATGGCGCAAGTAGTGAGAAGAATAGGATGTACGCAATCTTAGACTTAGGTGTTACAGCTAATAAGAATGGATTGAGAACTTCTTTTACCATTGGGTGTGTAACTGCTAAGTAAAGAATACCGATACCTACCATCAAGATCACTGCTGGACCAGCATCTGTGATACCGTCATAGCATGTCTTTGTAAGTGTGTTCATTGCCTTTGCGAAAGATGTTGATGTGAAGAGTAATGCCCATGCAATACCAACCATGAATGCAGGACATACTGGAACCTTAAGACCTGCAACAAGTACGATTGGGATTAATGGTGTTAACATCGCTAGTCCACCTCTAACACCAGTTAGTTGTGTTGTCTTAGCTTCTTGCTTCGCTGGAGCTGAGAATGCAAACTTGATACCGTTCTTCTTAAATTCAACGAAGATCAAGATTAATGTAGCTACTGCTGTAGCCGCCATGAGGTAAATCTCAAAGTTACGAATCTGATCGATTTCAAGTGAGAAGATACCTGCAAACATCTTCCAGTTAGCGATATTGAATGTTAAACCAGTTGTGAATGACATTAAGAAGATTGATGCTGCTGATAAAGCAGGGACACCGATAGAGATCAAGATTGGTAATACGATAGAACCAACCATGATGATGGATCCAAGTCCACTTAATGTTGTGAAGAGTAATGCTACCGCAACACAGAGAATCAGTGTTACTACTAATGGCTTATCGCCACCTAATTCGGCGGATTTCTTAATGATATTTTCTGTAATACCTGTCTTGTTCATTAATTGACCTAACCATGAACCGAAAATAACCGCCATGATAGCTGCGCCCATACGAACAGTTCCAGCTTCTAGAACTGCCTGCAACCATCCGATTGCTACACCATCAGCGTTTACACCAATTGCTGGAACACCAGCAATCAAGCAGATTACAACTGCCATTAAAGGTAATGCTAGTAATGTAGGAATCTTTTTTGTCATCATCAATGCTGCGATGATAACGAAGGCTAAAATAATTAAAATACCTTGAAGCATATTCAAATTCCCCTTTCCTATATGAACACGACTGTTGTCGTTAGTTCCTAAACAAATAACAATTCATTTCTTACTTTCTCAGCCATAAGTGGCGATAAAGTATCTGCATTTTCTGTGTGGACCTGAATCAGTTCCACATGTTTATTTTGAAGTTTGAGTTTTTGATAGAACTGAAAGTCCGTACCCATCATAAAAATCTTTTCGATATCAAACATCGTACATAATGTGTTCAGTAGCTGATTTACTTCCTTTGTGCCGGTGTTTTCTGATAGTAGTTCTTTACAGAACTCAGGTCGTAGTGGAACTTTTTGTCCATCGATTGTAATCGTTGTAAATACTTTCTCACCAACCATCACGTGTGCACAGTTTACTTTCTCATGTAGTGTTTCTTCATTGAATGCATTTGTAATTGTAAAACTACTGCATGTTTCTTCACTGATTGGAATATGTAACTGGCTACTAAGTGCACCTTGTAAACTGATTAGTCGCAGAAGCGTATCCCGTATCATAGATAGTATTTTAAGTCACTTTGGCTTGTATATCATCATGAAGTAATAGTCCAACACCAAGAATGTTATAATCCACATAATCGTTTACTGTCTCTACAAGCAGTTCAAATAAGTCATTACCTGTTACTCTCTGTTTTGTGATGCATGTTGAGACAAGCGTTTCTAGACACATATCGAAAAGACAGAAGAAGACAGAGCGGCGACTGATTTCAAATACTGCAACACTTCCAAAATCTGCAGCGATAGATAAGTCTTTGCGGCTTCTACCCTTTTCAACTGTCTGTGTACCAGTTTCTACAATGATACCTTTGCCTAGCAAATCTCCAACAATTGAACTAACAGTACTTGGCGATAAACCAGTTTCCTGTGCAAGCTCAATACGTGATATAGTCCTTGCTTGCATGATCTGTTGCATGATTAAATTGGTATTCTGATTTTTAATGTCTTTTAACCCTGTTTTTCCCATGCAAGCTCCTTTAATTCGGACTCCGAAATAAATCGTACTTCTAAAATACACCTAACTTTTAAGAAATGCAATAGGATTTTGTAAACGCTTTCTTCTTTTGCATAAAAAAAGTACTCTACCGATAGAGTACTTGATTTTAATTAACGATATTCACCTAGCTTTTCTGCGATATCTTTACCATTAGTGCATTTAGTGGGGTATCTGTTTGATTTGCTAGAATTGTTGCCATACCTGCAGCTTCACCCATATCAATGCAGGTTGGAATAATTCTGACACTTGCCTGCATCAAGAACGTTGTAGAGATACATCTACCTGCCACAACGAGATTTTCCACTTCATTGGTTACCATTGCACGATATGGAATTTCATAGTAATCGCCTGGTTGATAGGAAATCTGGTGCACCAAACTCTTATTTGCGGAATGGACATCGATATACCAGTCACCACGGGCTACTGCATCTTCGTACCTAGCCTTTCTTGGATAATCTTCCTCATGCATCAAAAGTTTACCAACAATCTGCCATGATTCTCGTACACCTAGCATATTCGCTACTTGTACCAAATAACAGTTTTCAAAGCCTGGCATCATTCCTTCAAGAATCGAACAAGACGCCGAATACACTGATGGCCATATACGATAGCAGCGGAACGCTCTAGCGCATGCGTATTATTCTTTAAATCCACTAGGTGAGGGCAGTTAAATGACATTACTCCTGTCTTATCAGGAATTGTAAAGTTTTGGAAATAATGTAAATCCTGTGGAATCAGAATGCCTGCCTCTACACCCTTGCAAAATAGTGGTTCCATCGCAAAATTCTTGCCAGCTACCATTGCTGATTCAAACTGGTCACCCTTGATACGATGAATACTGTAAGTATCATCTAGTGAGAATACATATTCACGATATTTCTCAATATCGATACCGCCTACTTCAAAACGTAGCGAAGTAATCTGATTATTTCCCTCTTCATCACCACACAATACTTCTACACCAGACAAACGTGATAGCACCGCATCACCACTGGCATCCACAAACTGTCTTCCACCAATCGCAACTAAGCCTTCAATCGTATTGGCGATAACATACTTAATCTTTTGATCTTCTAAAATTACATCACAGACAGAGGCATCATAAAGTAACTCACCACCACAGCTTGTATAAAGACTTTCCCATGCATCTGCCATTGCCTCTGCAGAGAACCATCTTTGCGCAGTTCCGTGTTGGTCACGTGTTTCACCATATTTCTTCATCTCATTTTCAAGATCGTAGAAATTCTGATGATGATTGTAAAAGAGCGCATCATCGGTGTTACAAGTGCGTTTGTGGCACTACCACCAAGACGAATTGCCTTATCAATGATTAATGTAGAAAAGCCATTCTTGGCTGAAGTATAACCTGCAGAACTACCTGCACTACCTCCACCGACAATGACAGTATCATAGGTTTTTAAAACCTTTAGCTCTCTTGAGCCATATTGAATTTTTGTTTCCATAATTTTCCGTCCTTGTATTTGTTTTTAGTTATGCCCCAAAAAGAACAGATTGTCAAATACTCTTTGAAGTGTATACAATAAAACTACCAGGAGTAAAAACATATGAACGAAAAAAATAAACAAATTTTAGACGCAATCAAGGGACAATTGATTGTCTCTTGCCAAGCATTACCTAGCGAGCCATTACACAGCAGTTACATCATGTCCAGAATGGCTTACGCGGCATATCTAGGTGGTTCTAAGGGAATACGCGCAAATAGCATAGAAGATATCATCGAGATTAAAAAGACAGTTGATTTACCAATTATCGGTATTATCAAAATTGACTATGAAGATGCACCAGATGTTTACATCACACCAACAATGAAAGAAGTCGATGCGTTAGTCGAAATTGGTGTTGAAGTCATCGCCATGGATGCCACAAAACGTACACGTCCTGGACAATTAGATCTAGATGCTTTCTTCAAGGCAGTACGTGAAAAATATCCTGACCAGTTATTCATGGCAGATTGCTCCAACATTGAAGAAGGCATGCATGCAGCCGAAATTGGCTTTGACTTAATTGGCACAACAATGGCTGGTTATACAGAATATACAAAGGGATGCAGTTTACCTCCATATAGAATGATTAAGACACTTGTGGAACAGTGTGGTAAACCTGTTATCGCAGAAGGAAATATCTCTACCCCAGAACAATGCCGTCATGCGATGGATATCGGTGTACATGCAGTTGTTGTAGGTTCCGCAATCACTAGACCACTCGAAATTACCAAGAAGTTTAAGGCGGCCCTTGATGCGTAAAATTATTACTTTAGATATCGGTGGCACAAACATCAAAGTTGGTATCTTCGAAGATGAAATACTTGTCCAAGAAGCAGAAATTCCAACACTAGCCAAGCAAGGCGCAAAAGATGTCATTGACCGCTGTATTGCATTCGTCAAGCAATACATGCCCTGCGATGGCATCGGCATTAGTACCTGCGGACAAGTCAATAACGATGATGGTTCTATCCACTACGCAAATGAAAACATGCCAGGTTACACAGGCATGCAAGTAAAGAAGATATTCGAAAAAGAATTCAACGCTAAAGTCACAGTTGAAAATGATGTGTACGCCGCTGCTCGTGGTGAAAATCAATACGGCGCAGGCAAAGGCTACAAAGATTTCATATGTCTAACATATGGTACTGGCATTGGTGGAGGTGTATACCTAAATGGTCAGCCATACTATGGAGTAGGTAAATCTGCAGGTGTGATGTTAGGTGGTATGATATTGCAATCATCAACAGTTAAAAAACCATGGGATGGTAGCTACGAATCACTAGCATCTACAACCGCACTCATTCAAAATGCACAACAAGTTAATCCATGCATTACAAATGGAAGAATCTTATTTGAACACTTAAATAATCCTGAAATTAAAGCGGTTTTAGATGCTTGGATTGAACAGATTGCGATTGGGTTATGTTCTTTAACACACATATATAACGTACCCCTATTCATTCTTGGCGGTGGTATTCTTGAACAAGAATATGTATTTAACAACATTAAAAAAGCATATCAAAAATATATTATTCCAGGCTTTGATGGTGTACAAATCCATCAAGCAAAGCTTGGTAACAAAGCAGGCATCTATGGTGCACTTGCTTTAAATATCAGTAGATAAATACAACAAAAGGAGTGTAATTCACTCCTTTTTATGTTTATTCAGCGTGTGTTAAGTTACGTTCTTCCGCATCATAATATACAGGGTTTACTAAACGGATATAACATTCATCACCTACTTCCAATACTTGGTGGTGTGGTGCCTGAATCTTTAATTCCTGTGTACCTAAACTTACATAATATTCTGTATATTCAGATAAGATAATACGCTTTGTAATCTTTGTCTTAATACCAGACTCATGGTTTATTTCAATCTCACTAGGTCTAGTCGCAAGTTTCACTGCTTTATCCATGTGTTTGATATCACATGGTAGTGGTTGTGTTGTATCGCCATCGGCATATACCTTGCCATCTCTATACACAACCTTTGTAAAGTTAGATTCGCCCAAGAAGTTATGCACGAATAAATTTACTGGCTTGTTATAGAGTTCTTGTGGTGTACCAATCTGGATGATTTCACCCTTGTTCATAACAAGTAGACGATCAGATAACGCCAAAGCTTCTGACTGGTCATGCGTTACGAATACGATTGTGAAGTTATATTCCTTTTGTAGACGCTTGATTTCAAAACGCATACTCTCTCTTAACTTTGGATCAAGGTTTGATAAAGGCTCATCTAATAATAAGATACCTGGGTTAACAACGATAGAACGTGCTAACGCAATTCTCTGTTGTTCACCACCAGATAAATCAGATGGGAATACCTTTGCTTGATCTAATAAGTTCGTTTGTTTAAGCGCAAGATTTACACGTTCTTCAATCTCTGCCTTTGGGCGTTTTTGAACTTGTAACGGGAATGCTACGTTATCAAATACGTTTAAGTGTGGCCATACAGCGAATGCCTGGAACACCATTCCTAAGTTACGGTGTTCAGGTGGAACGTATAAGTTCTTCGCTTTATTGGATACAACTTTCCCCTCTAAACGGATTTCACCTTCGCTTAAATCTTCAAAACCTGCAAGCATACGTAGAGTTGTTGTCTTACCACATCCAGAAGGTCCTAAGAACGAGAAACATTCACCCTTCTTGATTGTTAGGTTGAAGTTATTTACTGCTGTCACTGTACCTAATGTTTTGGTCGTATAGTCTTTTCTTACATTTATTAATTCAATCTGATTCATACTTATACGCCCTTTCTTTCCTTTGTAATAAAGTTAATAATCCAGTTTACAACAACGATCAATAAGATTGTTAGAGTTGCAAGTGCTGAAGCTTGTGTAATATATCCATCACTACGTAACATATAGATAGCTACACCTAATGTTCTTGTATATGGTCCATACAAGAGTGAACTTGTTGTTAATTCACGCATTGCTGGCAAGAAGATTAGGAAGAAACCCGATAACATTGCAGGACGAATGAGCGGAAGTGTAATATCCTTGAGGGATTCTGTATGAGATGCACCGCAAGAACGTGAAGCCTCTTCCAATGATGGGTGTACCTGTCTTAAGGCAGCAGAAGCTGCGTTCATAGAGAATGACAAGTAACGTGCGATATAAGCAATGAAGATAATCCATAGTGTGTTATATAGGTTGATATTTAAGATTTTACCAGACCATGCAAGAATGACACCAATTGCAAGTACTGTACCTGGTAAAGAGTATGGAAGTGTAGCCAAGAATTCCAAAGCACCCTTCCCTTTGGCTTGATCTTGATGATTACATAAGCAATCATTACACCTAGTAACATCGCAAAGATACCTGAGCTTACTGCTAAGATTAAGGAGTTGGAAACACCATCATGAACCATCTTGTTGTTGAATAAGATATTAGTGTAGTTGCTGAAGTCAAAGTTACTTGGAACAAGTGGTAGACCGTAAGACTTCAATAGACCAACTAAGAAGATCATTCCTAATGGTACAACTACAATGATAACTAATGTCACAATAGAGATAATCAAGAGAGGAATCTTAGCGGAACGTAATTTAATTACGGTTGGACGCATACTCTTACCCTTGATAATGTCATAGCTTCCAGACTTCAAGATAGCCTTCTGTAATAAAAGTGCTACAGATACAACAACAACTAACAAGATAGATAGAATTGTCGCTTCACGAATACCCTGGAAATCACCAGCCGCACGGTTAATGAGCTGGAAGATTCGTGTTGGTAATGTGTAGATGTTCTGTGAGAATCCTAAGATAGAAGGGACACCGAAGTGTGATAATGATGAAATCATAATCAATAGTGCACCAGATGAAATTGCAGGCTTAACAAGTGGTAATGTAATCTTACGAATAACATATCCCTGTGAAGCACCGGCAATACGTGCAGATTCTTCTAGTGTTGGGTCCATTCTCTCTAATGCACTTACTACCTGCATGAATACAAATGGGAAGTAGTAAGAAACTTCAACGAAGATAATTCCCCAGATAGAGTTGATGTTAATAGGTGCCTTTGTTAAGTGGAATGTAGACATTAACCAGTTATTTAAATATCCACCTCTGCCCGATAACAATAAGTCCCAAGCCATGGCTCCAAAGAATGGAGGAAACATGTATGGAATACTAAATAATGCACGCATGAATCCCTTCATAGGAATATCACTACGTCCTAGCAACCATGCATAGAACAAGCCCATGATAGTACCGAAAATTGTTACCCAGAATGCAATGGAGATTGTATTCCACATCGCACCGATGTTTTCTTTATTCAATAGAACTTTGAAGAAACTATCTAATGCTAGTTTTCCATCTACGAATAAGGCATTCACGATAATGGAGGCAACCGGAACGATCGCAATAATCGCAAGGATGATAAAGCTTGCGATAATCATAATTTTATCTAAAGAAAACTTACGACCGTCTAACGCAGCTAAATCATTATTTAACGTTTTACGCTTAAACATTATGCCTCCTCCTTTTCATAATAGAACTTACGAACAAACTTCAAACCAACTTCTTGGCCTTCCTTTGCCTTACCATACTTCATTACATCCAAAGCAGATTGTTGAAGACGGATTTGTTTATCACCTAATTGAATAAAGTAGTTTGTAATATTTCCTAGGAAAGTTTCTGTAACTACCTTAGCCTTGATAGGACTTTCGTTATCAAATACTGCATCCATTGGTCTAAATGCTAATTGATATGCCTTTGTAGGATTTTCGAGTGCAGACTTTTCATCTAACTTCACTAATCCATTTTCCGCATTAATATAGATACCATCTTCCTTCGTCACAACATCTACGAAGTTAGAAATACCTACAAATTCAAAGATATAACGATCCTTAGGCTTCATAACGATATCGTAGTCGTTACCTAACTGACGGATATTACCTTGTTGATCCATAATCGCAAGACGATCACATAACTCCAAAGAAGCTTCTTGGTCATGTGAGATATAAACGATTGTTGTACCAATTGTTGCCTGAATCTCACGAATTTCCTTCAACATCTCTTGACGTAGTTTCAAATCTAAGTTTGTGATTGGTTCATCTAAAACGATTAATTCTTTTGATGATACAAGTGCTCTGGCAATCGCAACACGTTGCTGTTGTCCACCGGACAACTGTGATGGTAAGTGGTTTGCATAAGTTTCCATCTGTACCTGCTTGAGCGCATTCATTGCGATTTCCTGCATTTGTTTCTTATCCATTCTCTTCTTCTTTAATGGATACTTTACGTTTTCCAATACTGTTAAATGTGGCCATACCGCATAGTCTTGGAAAACAACACCAATATTTCTTCTTTCTGGTGGGATATTAATTCTCTTTTTAGCGTCGAAGACACAAGTTTCTCCAATAAAAATGGACCCTGTTTCAGGCTTGATAAAACCACAGAGAAGTCTAATCAATGTAGTTTTACCGCATCCTGAGGGTCCAATTACACCCATAATTTCGCCATCATTTACTTCTAATGATAGGTTTTGGATAATCTTTTTGTCTCCATAGCTAAAAGATACATCGTTAAACTGTACTTTTGCCATGGTTTTCTCCTAGTTGTTTATTTGAAAATCTTGTCGAACTTCTCTAAGATTTCTGCACTCTGTTCAGCGATTGCCTTGTCATCCGCAACCATTGCACGAGCGATAATTTCATCTAATGATAGTGTACCTTCCTTCTTGACATCTCCACGGATTGGCATTGTGTCATTCTTCGCAAGAATTTCTTGTCCTTCCTTAGAAAGGATGTAGTCATATAAAGCCTTTCCACCTTCTGGGTTTGGTGAGTCTTTGAGTAATGCGATTGGACTAGATACAGCGATTAAGTCTTTTTCTGGATATGTGAAACGAATTGTAGAACCCTTATCTGCTAGAGATTGTGTAACATAGTCAACACCAATCGCTACCTTATAAGCAGCCGCAGCTACCTTTGTATGTGTAGAAGTTGTACCTGATTCTAATTCAGCACCGTGTTCTTTTAACTTCTCGAAGAATTCAACACCATATTCTGGGTTATTCATCAAGCTAGCTACTAAGTAGAATGTTGTTCCGGATTCACCTGGGTCTGTCATAACGATTTGACCCTTGAAGTCATCCTTTAATAAGTCTTTCCAAGTCTTTGGAACTTCGTTTTCTGGAACTGTATTTGTATTTGTTGTTAAGCCCATAACTACAAGACGTGCGCCTGTGTAGAAGTGTTCTGGATCTTTGAACTTTTCATCAATCTTAGCAGCTTCTGGAGATTCATAAGCTTCTAAGATTCCCTGTTCCTTAAATGTTACATAGTTGGATGGGTCACCAATCCATACTAAGTCAGTTGCGATTTGACCAGATTGCTTTTCTGTTGCAATCTTTGTCGCAACCTTAGATGTGCCAGCTGCGTAGTAGTCTAAAGAATATTCTGGATGAGCAGCTTCAAATCCCTCTTTTAAAGCTTCTAATTGTTGTTCCTTTAATGAGGAGTACAACATAACCTTTGACTTTCCACCTGAGTTTGTATTTTCAGTTGTTGTAGTGGAAGTTGATGCAGGTTTATTTGTGCATCCAATTAACATTGCGGATGCTGCAAGTAGTAAGAAAAATTTTTTCATGATTTCTTTCCTCCTGAGTTCACTTACTAACCTTATTGTAGGAAGACTATTGCATATTTAAAACTTAAAAATTGTGATATTATGTGAATATCAAATATTTAAATATCGAGAAAAGTGCCTATTATATGAATGAATCAATGAAATTACAAAATAGTATTGATAGATTACGAAAGCGATTGATCTTAATTGTCGCGTTATTTTTTGTCTTTGTTAGTTTACTTTACTAAAAAAATATCAATGATTCTAGAAAAAAGAGTCTCATTGATTATCACCTGAGTACCCAAGAAAGCTTCAAAAACCTGATGGCTCACTCATTGGATACAGTTCGTTATGCAGCATACAATACCTTTTACTCTAGTGAGGCAATTAGTCTTCGTAACGCAACAGACATCTCACCAACGCAAGCCGCAAAATATCTACGTACCCTTCACGCACTAGATAGTACGAATCCATTTATTCATTCGATTTATCTTTTAAATAAATCTTCCAACATAGTCTATACAACCAATTCCGGTTCATATTCGTTAGAGCAATTTGATGATCAAGCAGCTTTTACCCCAAACAACCATTTATTAAAACTACGTCAACTTCCAAATAATGTTTGGGTATATACATTACAGTTTACTGGTATTCGTGATACAGACGTTTCCATGGTTGTTAATATTGATGCCTATCTTTTCAATCGTTCCCTATTTAGAGATACCGATGCGACAGAGTTTATCTATGTCCCAGAACAAAATACCTATTTCAGTTCTACCGGCAATGCCTACCTACCGATTGAAACATTAAACTTCACTTCTGATAACGATAGTCACTTTAAAACGATTGGGGACTTTGTATACTTCTACTCCTACCAGTCAGATTACAATTTATATATTGTAAAACAAGTTAAATCAAACAGTATCATCAACCGTTTCTCATCTTATGTCCCTCTATTCTTGGAGATTATCGTGATTAACTTTATCCTGATTGTGATTTTAGGTTACTTTATTAACAAGTATTACTACACACCACTTTACGAAATTATGGACAAGTTTGAGCTCAAATCCTCATCCAAAAACTCTGTGAATAACGCGGTTACACTATGGATTCACGACCAGCAGCACAAGATGGAAGAAGCAACCCACAAAGCGAAACAGGATTATCTAACCAAGTTACTCTTAAACCAGAAACTTCCACTCTTAAGAAATCCACTTGATTTTGATACGACAACGGATATCTACATCTGTATCTTAGATAGTTTAGCGAATAAACATATTCTCACCTTATTTGGCGATAGGAAAGAAGTTCATACCATTAACAACCTCTACACCGTCATCACTAACGAGGTAGATATTGAGGCACTATCGAATTACGCAAAATCGCATCACATCAAAGTATTCCTAGGCGATGCCAAACCACTCTCGAAAGTCTATACATCATATCAGAAGTTATCCCAACTCTACTTCCTACGTATTCTAGATTCCACAAAATTCTTTTATCGAGAGTCAGATATGCCACACTTCATGACAAATTTCTCTACAATTCAAGAAACCGAACAACGTTTACTCTATACAGTCGAACACGGACGTGAGGAAGAAATTACTGCAATATTCCAAGAGTGGTTTAGTCTCATGAAATCCCTGCATTACAATTCCCTACAATTTTTCTATACAAAACTATATTCCGGCTTACGTGATCGTATCCGTTCTATATCGTCTATTCCAAGTTTACCAACATATCAGTTTGAAAATAAATTAAATACAACAACGGACATCCAAGAGATTAACAACTATATTCTAAATCTCATGCTTGCATATAGTCAGTATCTTACCAATATGAAAGAAGAAAAGATACTCGACCTGATTTCAAATGCGAAGGATTATATTGACCAACACTTATGTGATACTGATTTAACTGCAGATAGTGTCGCACTATCAATGGATTATAACGCTACATACTTAAACCGTATCTTTAAATCCCAGTATGCAATGTCGATGAAGGAATATATCAATATCAGCCGAGTAGAACTCGCAAAAAAACTACTGATAGAAACCGATTTATCGACGTTAGAAATCTCGTCAAAGCTAGGTCTTGAAAACTCAAATTACTTCTATACGTTCTTTAAAAAACATACAGGTAGTACACCAAATCAATATCGTATCGATAACAAAACATAAGAGTCTATGCCCTTATGTTTTTTCTTTGTATTATCAACACATGAGTTGTGTCACATTTCAACAATCTTTTATCTTTCTTTTTCTTTTTTATTGTAAAATGATACCGAGCTATTACACAAAAAAGAAGGGGGCTCTTTTATGGAACTAAACTATAGAAAATGTGCAGAAGAAATCTTTGCGACGCTTGGTGGCAAAGAAAACATTATCAGTGCTGCACACTGCGCTACACGCTTACGTCTTGTGATTGCGGATAACAGTAAAGTTGACGTAAAGACATTAGAAAACGTACAGGGTGTTCAAGGTGTATTTAATTCTAGTGGACAATTACAGGTTATTATTGGTACCGGTACTGTGAATAAAGTTTACGATGAATTCATTGCGATCAGCGGAGTAACTGCTGGCAGTAAAGAAGACGTAAAAGCTGCAGCAGCTTCACAAATGCCATGGTGGAAACAATTAATCAAAACACTTGGTGATGTATTCGTACCTATCCTACCAGCTATCGTAGCTGCTGGCTTAATGATGGGTCTTGTAGAAGCGTTAGGTAAGGCAATTCCATCCTTTGCGACTACTGACTGGTATGCATTCTTGGACATGGCTTCTAATACATCCTTTGCATTCTTACCAGTACTTGTTGCGGTATCTGCTGCACATGTATTCGGTGGAAACATCTTTTTGGGTGCTGTTATTGGACTTATGATGGTTCACCCAGCACTCACAAACGGTTGGAACGCCGCAAACGGATATGAAGTTTGGTATCTATTTGGTAAAGGCATTAACATCTTTGGCTATACCCTAGGGCAAGTTAACCAATTAGGCTATCAAGGACACGTTATTCCAGTTGTCATTACGGTATGGTTAATGAGTAAGATCGAAATCAAGTTACACAAGATTGTACCTGAAATGATTGACCTATTCGTAACACCACTCACAACTGTCATCGTTACTGCTTTAGCTACATTCATGGTGATTGGTCCTATTTTTGCGACACTTGAAACTTGGGTATTATCTGCCGCAACAGTACTAGTTGCCAATCCTATCGGTGCTCTGGCAATGGGTGCTCTATATCCTATAACAGTTGTCATGGGTCTTCATCACATGTATAACACGATTGAATTGGGCATGCTTAGCACAGGCGCATTAAACACATGGATGCCTATCGCTTCTGCCGCAAACTTTGCACAATTTGGCGCCTGCCTAGCAGTCGGTCTAAAGACAAAGAGCGCAAAGCGTAAGACAATTGCAATTCCATCCGCATTATCTGCTTCCCTAGGTATTACAGAACCAGCTATCTTCGGTGTAAACTTACGCTTGATGAAGCCATTCGTATTCGCTGCGATTGGAGGTGCGGTTGGTGCTCTAGTAGGAGCTATCTTCCACATTGGCGCAACAGCCAACGGTGTAACAGGTATTCCAGGCTACCTCATCGCATCAAACCCACTAACATATACTATCCTGCTACTTGTAGCAGGCGGAACATCCTTGTACTAACGTTCTTATTCTGGAAAGAAAATGATGTTGAAGAAACAGAAACAACCTCATCTACTCCTGTTCCTGTAACACCACAAGCAGAAACAATTATCACAACAGAAAAAGGTACAGTCCTTTCTCCAGTGAAGGGAAAAGTCATTCCTGCCAGCGAAATCCCAGATCCAGTATTTGCAGGTGAAGCAATGGGTCAATCCGTTGGTATTGTCCCAACAGAAGGAGCAGTTTACGCTCCATTTGATGGAACAGTGATGATGTTATTCCCTACAAAACACGCAATTGGATTACAATCTAAGGACGGTTTAGAAGTACTCATTCACGTCGGTGTTGATACAGTACAGATGAATGGCGAAGGCTTTGAAGCATTTGTAAAACAAGATGATGTTATCCATGCTGGTGATAAATTAATTACTTTCGACCGTGCTAAGATCAAAGACGCAAATCATCCAGATACTGTGATCGTTGTATTAACAAATAGCGCTAACTTCGAAAAGATTGAAAAAGCCGCATAAATACTTAAAATATTATTTTTGAAAAGATATAGTAATTATTTTCATAAAACTATATCTTTTTTTCATATTTTTTACATTTTATATATAAAACTTCTAAAATAATTTGGTATGATAAGGACATTATTAAAAGGGGTATAACTTATGGAACGTGAAAAACTCTCATCACGCCTCGGCTTTATCTTATTATCCGCAGGTTGTGCAATTGGCTTAGGCAACGTCTGGAGATTCCCATACATCGTCGGACAATATGGTGGAGCAGCCTTCGTACTAATCTATATTGCATGTTTAATATTACTAGGTCTACCAATCATCATTATGGAATATGCGGTTGGTAGAGGTAGCCAAAAAAGTCTTGCCCTCGCCTTTGATGAATTAGAACAAAAAGGAACCAAGTGGCATATCTACAAATGGTTCGGTATGGGCGGCAATTACTTGCTTGCGATGTACTATACAACTATCACAGGCTGGTTATTACTATACTTCATCAAGACATTACGTGGAGACTTCAATGGTTTAGACGCAACTGCAGTTGGCGAACAATTTAGTAACCTAATGAATCAACCACTTACTATGTTTATCTACATGGCAATTACAGTCATACTCTGTTTTGGTATCTGTTCTAAAGGACTACAAAACGGAGTAGAGAAAATCACTTCTAAGATGATGGTTGCCCTACTCATCTTAATGGTAGCACTAGGAATCAACTCCATCTTCTTAAAAGGAGGACAAGCAGGACTCGAGTTCTACCTCAAACCAAATTTCGCAGCGATTCAAGAGGTAGGGATTGGTAAAGTTATCTTCGCAGCGCTTGGTCAATCCTTCTTCACACTTAGTATCGGTATTGGCGCAATGACAATCTTCGGCAGCTATATCGATAAAAAACGTACACTAGCTGGCGAAGCATTACACGTACTAGGACTAGATACACTTGTGGCAATCATGGCAGGCTTCATTATCTTCCCAGCATGTTTCGCATTTGGTGTAGAACCATCACAAGGACCAAAACTTATATTTGTGACATTACCAAATATATTTAACCACATGTTCTTAGGACAATTATGGGGAGCATTATTCTTCTTATTCATGTCCTTCGCAGCTCTTTCAACAGTTATCGCTATCTTCCAAAATATGATTGGCTTTAGCTCTGATCTAACAAAAGTATCCGTTAAGAAATCCTCACTCATCAATGCAATCGTCATTATTGTATTATCACTACCATGTATATTAGGATTTAATGTATTGCAAAACATTACACCGTTAGGTGCAGGCACAAATATTATGGACTTAGAAGACTTTATTGTTAGTAATAACCTACTACCAATCGGCTGTCTAATCTATCTCCTATTCTGCACAAGCAAATATGGATGGGGCTTTGGTAACTTCCTTGCAGAAGCAAATGAAGGAAAAGGCATCAAATTCCCTAAATGGGCACGCCTTTATGTGACCTATATTATTCCACTTATCATTATTTGGATTTTTGTCCAGGGTTATATCAGCACATTTATAAAATAAACAAAAATAGTGTAGGGTTTTCTCTACACTATCTTTCTTTATGAATACTAATTTTAATACTGCATTAATTGTTTACAACCTTGAGTCCTAAACTATTGGCAACCTCTTCTGCCTTTGATCCCTTAGGTGTACGAATCTCGATATCTGGATTATTACTTGCTGTAAAGTAAAATACTCCGTGATTTCCTGTACAGTCTTGCAGGAATTTCTATATATTTAATTACTTTTGCATTCGCAAATACATTAATTCCAATTTCCTGCATTCCCTCTGGGAACTTAACGAATTCTAGGGAATTGCATCCGTTGAATGCATTATCACCTATACGTTCTAAAGAACTACCTAAATGGATAAATTTTAGATTTACATCAAGAGTAAA
>CAKMPP010000012.1 GCA_927911475.1 uncultured Solobacterium sp.
CTGCTTCTTACCATCCTTAGATAAGATATCGATATTTTCGGATACTAACATGTTAAAGAATCCTTCAGGTAAGAATAGGTATGCGCCTGTCTTATTGTAGAAGTCTTCTGCTTCTTTCAATGCTTCTGCGTATGTGTGTGGTTCTGTAATACCTGCCTTTGCCATTAGTTCCTTATTGCTGAACATGATATCTGGTGAAGCATACCATGGGAATGCATATACAGAATCACCAATCTTAGCTGAATTCCATAAGCCTTCATTATAAATTGCTTTTTGTTCTGCTGTAGCTTCCTTGTTTAAATCAACAAGTGCGCCTTTACCAGCTAGTGTTAATGCAAATTGTGTATTGAGATTTACTACATCTGGCGCTGTTCCACCAGCTACTGCTGCCACTAATTTAGACTGCATATCTGCGTAAGGAATATCTGTCCAGTTAACCTCTACATCTGGGTTTTCCTTCTCATAGTTTGCAATCATTGTTTTAAAATAATCTTCGAAATTTGCCTTTAGATCGATTGTCCAGAATTCGATCGTTGTCTTGTCTGTGCCTGCTTCTGATGCTTTCTTGCCACATCCTGCTAAGCTACCTACGGCTAGCATAGCCGCAAATACTGCACTTAATAATTTTTTTCTTCATGTCTTTCCTCCTGTGAATTATTTAAGTGGTTGTGATGCCTCACAGTTTTGATGTCGAAACGATATGTGACCATAGATTATAATTCAGTCTTTCTATCGAACTATCATCAAAATAGTGAAAATCTAAATGCTCTTCTTCTAGTTCGTCTATTTTAGTAACCTCTCCTTTCTGATATGCCAGTAATTGCTCACGTACATCGATTACTCTCTGCTTTAACCCACCCAAACGCACAGTTTGTACTTCAAATCCTTGATTGTGATTCTCTAGATACCACTGTTTCTTGAATGCATTGTAGAAAGTTTCGATACGTTTGATTAACTCTGGAAGTATTTGATTAACAATCTTATGCAAAGCTTGTAAATCGTTTTGTTTGTATGCATGATAGATTTCATTACCTAAATTAAGTTTTAGCTCTAGTACTTCAATTAGTGACTGTACTGTTTTGAAGTAATATAATAAATCACTTGACTCAATCGATTTATTTGAAATTTTGGGTAGTACAGATTGAATTTCACGAATCATCGAAGCTTGTGCAACAGAGTCAAACGTTCCCTGCAACAAATCGTTATATAAGAAATATTTACTTGGATTGTTATGTGTAAAGCCATCCTTTGTGCATGGATTCACTTCATCAATTGATAGGAATGTATCAAGAGATATTCCTGTTAACACTTCAAAGCACTTCTCACTCATGTGATTGCCATAAATTTCATTTGCATTTACAAATAGTGCTGGCAAGATTGCGAAGAGTGATGTCTCTGCACCATCATCGCCCCATGCCGCAAAAGTAATTTCATCAATATGATTTTCGATACATGCTTGAATTGCTGCCTTGCATGCATGAATGCTATAGCGATTATGTGGGATAAAACCCGTCCACTTCCAAGCACCACCTACAAACGAAATATTCGGTGATAGGTTTTTATGTAGTTTTAGATTATCCGCATAATGTTGTTTATCTGTTGAGTAATAATCCCAATAAGCTAAATTTACATCTTCTGGAACTTTAATTTTCTGAATCTGTTCTTGACTTAGATTGTAGTAACTACCGTTTGCTGCAAGTCTAAAGAACATATCGCTCCACATCTGTAGTTCAAAGTTATATTTACTAGCAATCTCTCTTACCGTTTGTAAGTGTTGATTCATGATTTCCAAACGATTTTGATAACCATGCTCCGTTAGATATTTCCCTAGCCCTAACATAAATGCTTCATCCATACCAATGTTTACTTTTCTAGAATGAAACGCTTTGTCTAAAGTACGAAATAGATTCTCTAGATATGTATGCGTACGACTCGATCCAACAAGCAAAATATCATCCACATCAATCATCTTTTGATATTCTTCATAGCGAACAATTTGATTCAGATGGGCTAACGTTTGTACGTATGGTCGTAGTTCAATTCCATACTGCTGTGCATAAATATCTAACTCTTGAATATCTTTTATGGTGTATGCTCCTCTTTGATAACCAATATATGGTTCACCATCAATCTTTAATGTATCCTCCATATACAAGCCTAAAAATGAATATCCCATAAAAGATAAATAACGTATGAACTTCTTTAGTGCCATTATCTTAGGTACTGCATTCCTAGAACAGTCCAGCATCACCCCAAGGTCTTTTACAACACTAATTTCAACGTCATCATGCATGGTAGTTGTTAACGCAAGTAATGCCCGATTTCTTTGTGAGATAGAAGAATACACAATTTCGATTCCATCATCACAAAAGTGAATTTGATAGCCATTTATAGGTTCTTGTTTACAAATAATCTTTTTTTGATTAAGAACTTGTTGTAGCCAATTATTTTCCTCTAAGAGGAATTGTAGATTCGTTTTATCTATCATTCTTCCATAATTTTATTATAATTATGATAAGTTGAAAGCGCTTTCTTTCGTTTCTACATTTGATGAAAGTACTTTCTAAATAGACTTCTATAAAATATTTTCGTGTAATATAGTGTTATGAATTTATTGTCTAAACTTACATTTCTACCACCATACAATCAGGTAAATCATCATTATCAATTTCAGTGGTCTTCCTCGGGCTTTCAATTTGCATTTCTTGGTAAGTCTATTACATTACAGATAAGTAGTCATCATACACTGTATGGTCCTGTCATTTTAGCAGTATTTATTGAGGATGAATTGTATCAGAAAATTGACTTAAAAGAAGGTAGTCATACATATTTCCTCTCATTTGCTAAACCAGAAATTATGCATGTCAAAATTATTCAGATTACAGAGCTACAGTATGGTTTTTTTGCATTAGAAGATATACAAACTGATGGAGAAATCTCTAAGTTAGATAAGCCAAGCAAATCTATTCTTTGGGTAGGTGATTCTTTATCTGCAGGTTATGGTTTAGAAGCAGATACCACACCACTTGTATTCAATACACACTTTGAAGATTGTACGCATGCATATCCTTATTTAGTTTCAAATGCATTAAACACTCTACCAATTATCATTGCGTATAGTGGTAATGGAATCATCTCTCGTTGGATTCCAGAATCTGAAGAAAAGCCAAATACCGAAGATATTTTACCTACTATCTTTCCATATGATATAAGCGAAAATCCTTCTTGGGTGATTATCAATCTTGGTACGAATGACGCTTCCTATACAAGAGGAATTCTAGAACGTGAACAACGCTTTCAAGAACTATATATTCATTTCATCATGAAGTTAAAGATAAAATTTCCAAACGCAAAGTTCTTATTATGTTATGGGCTGATGGAAGAATCACTTCTTTCTTCCGTTCAAAAAGTAGCCTTAGAAACTTCTAGTCTCTTTTTAAGATTTAATACCGCAACAGAAAAAGATGGCTTCTGTTTTGCAAGCCACCCTAATAAAACATCTCATCTAAATGCAGCACATACTCTCATCAATTTCATTCGTACATATAACGAGGAAAGCCTATGATTCGAAACATCCGTTTAAATACAAAAACCAAGCAAATTATTCAAAGTGTTTACCCTACAATGTCCTCTTTACAACAAAGCATTGCAGATTATTTCCTGGAAAATACTGAGCTTTTAGATTTCTCATCAAAGCGTATCAGTAAGATACTCTATGTCTCTGAACCTACACTTTCGAGATTTGCACAAAAGTGCAACTTTAAAGGCTATCGTGAGTTCATATATGAATACAGTAATGATCTGCAAAACTGCGAAGTAGATTCATCAGATGAAAACCAGTACATTAAAGAAAATATCCAGACGCAGTACTTCGATTCTCTTAAAAATAAGTGTATTGAGATTGCCGATCAAGATTTTGATCACTTGCAGGAGATTCTTGACCAGTCCGGAAAGATTTACATCTATGGCGAGGGTTTTGCAGCAACAATTGCAAATACATTTCAATATCGCTTAATCAATCTTGGTTATGATATTTCAATCATCCCAAATGTAGACTTCCTACAATTGCGTTCACATCTTATTCAACATAACGACCTATTCATCTATATCTCTATGCAGGATGAACCTACGATTGATTCAGTGTCCTTTACTCATCTACTGACACATGAACCTTACGCTATTTATATCGGTCAACCAAATGCAAAACTAGATAAAAAACCTACATTTACGGAGTTTTATCAAATTCCAAACGCAAAAGATACAGTATGTAGTCCACTCATTCCATTTATTGTCTTTATTGATTTATTGGCAAATTATATTCATTTTAAATCTCAAAAATAAAATTGATATAGCATGTATACGCTATACCAATTTTTATTTTTAGATACCGTCTTCAGATTCAACTTCTTCGTGCTGAACAAGTTCGAAACGCATTACTTGAGTCTTACCTGTTTCAATTGTCTGAGCTGCTAAGGAATCAATATCACTTGCGAAACCTCTTGTTAAATTTGCCTCTATGAGCATACCTAAGTTTGAACCAGATAATACAACAATCTTGTATTGATCTTGTAGCTTCATTGCAAGTTCAACAGAAACCTTGAATGGTGAGCCACCAACTAAGTCTGTGAATACGAGGATTCCGTCTGTGCAATCCTTTAAGGAAGCAAAAGCTGCTTCTAATTTCTTTTCAAGATCATCTGTAGAATCTTCTTGAACGAAGTCTACTGCATAATAATGTTCTGGCTTACCACCAATGAGTTCTACTGAACTTGTAAGGCCACTCGCAAAATGACCATGTCCTGTAACAACAATACCAATCATACTATTCCTCCTATTTAGAATATGGATATAAGATTACACCCTTAACAACACGGTTAACCTCGCCCGTTGGACATGGATTATCCGGTGTAAAGTGATTGCGAATTGACGCAAATAATGCCATCAATTGTGCAACGATAATAAAGTCTAAACCTACAAAGACATTATCCTTCGCTGGTGTATCAAAACAATAATAATAGTTCGCAAGAGATTTTGCTAGTTCACATGGCGTATTACATACAACCATAATGCGATTTTCTTTGCGTTGACCTGACATTTCTTTCAATAAGTCAAGTTCATATTGTCTTTGATATTCACCATCAGAGAGATATAGAACTGTTAATGTTGTGTTATCGATGATGGATTTAGGACCATGACGGAAACCTAAAGGTGTATCATACATCGTTACAATCTTACCAGCATTTAATTCCAACATCTTTAGTGCAGATTCCTGGGCAATACCTTTCAACGTATTTGTGCCTAAGTAGACGATTCTACCGTAGTCAAACGCACCATCGAATTCCTTGATAGTAGGCCAATCTTCTTCAACAAGTTGTTTTGCGGCGCCAATCACCTCGTTTACAGCAGCGACTGTTTCATCAAAGTGATCTAGGTTAAAGCAGAGTACTGTTGCAAGATACATGTTTGTAAAGCTTGATGTCATCGCAAAACTCTTATCCAATGTTTCTGGTGTTAAGTTGATTGCAAGACAACGGTCACCCTCTGCATTAGCACGCTTGCTTAAAGCACCGTCTTTATTACATGTAATGAACAAATGATATAGGTTATCATTCACTGCTTCTACAGATTGAATCGCACCTACAGATTCAGGTGAATCACCTGAGCGACCATAGCTGATTAATAAAGTTGGCTT
>CAKMPP010000013.1 GCA_927911475.1 uncultured Solobacterium sp.
ATCAATGGTGGTAACTATATCAAGCCTCATACAATCAACACAATCTTCTACCGTAACGGTCAGAAAGATCCATATGTCGCTCCTACAACCGGAACATCTGTTCTATCCCCTCAAGCTGCTTACCTCGCCTCTTACTTGATGCGTAATGCAGTTGACCAAGACTGGGGTAACTACATGTACGCAATCCGTAAGGGTTATCCAGTATATGGTAAGACAGGTACATCTGACTGGGGTGATGCCGGTCTTGAGTATGGTATTCCAGTTGGGGCCGCTAAGGATGAATGGATGGTTGGTCAAACAACACAGTTTACAATTGCGGTATGGTCTGGTTATGAAAAGGCAATTGCTGGTGCAGATACGTACTTCTCAAGATGGAAGTTAAATATGAATATCCCTGGTGCTATTATCAGTACTGTTCTAGATACATTAGAAGGTATCTATGGTACTCCTGGTGAACTTGCAATGCCTGAAGGTATTAGTAAGATTACCCATATCAAAGGTCTATACCCGTATGTCGCACCAGATGATACAATTCCATCTGATTATGTTTCTACAGGTCTTGTAAAGACTGAGTTCTCTAAACTTGGTACATATACAAACCTCATTACAACTCCACAGAATCTATCATCCTTTACAGCTTCTTATAATGATAGTAACGATACTGTAAACTTCGAATGGACACCATATCCTGACGCAGCGAAACTGGTTGAAGAAAGCCATGATGATAAGACCTTTGATATTTCTTGGATCACTGGTCCAATTACATACAAGGCTCGTGTCGTTCAAAATAGTGCTGTTGTCGCAACGATTAACTACACAGGTGATAAACTATCGAAGGTAATCGATGGTCTACAACCCGATACGGATACACAGGTATGTGGTTACTATGGATATGAAAAGACAGATACAGTCGCTTCAAATGAAGTCTGTGTAAGCTTCCGCACACCAGTTGCGAAAGTCACTGTCCCAAGTTACAGTGACCCTCGTCAATACGTTGAATGGGGTAACGCAAACAACATCACAATTAACCGTGCTGTTGGAGATACCATCGCATCCATGAGTGGTAGAGTACAGGATGTACGTGATAGTAATGGTAATAGCCTCATCGGTAAACAAATCAGAAAAGGTTCTACTGTTACAGTCTACATTTACTTCTAAAAAGTCTTCTTCGGAAGACTTTTTCTATGCATTTTATTTGCAAAAATAGTATATTGTACCCTATAATCTTTGAAAGATAAGGAAGTTGTAACAATACATTTCATTTATCCAAGAAAGAAAAGGAGGTTTTTCATATTGAGCTATAGAATTGAATACACAGCCAATAGTAACGGTAGTACAGTCATTGAATATGCAGATGCCAGCAGACAAGCTGAACTAGTCCGTGAAGCTGAATCCGGTACAATCAATATTATTAACGAGTACCGCTATGAATCTTATGCAGAAGTTTCTGCATAATTAACCCAAACAAATACTCTGTAGAAGAGAAAAAATATAAAAACGATTCTTCGTATGAAGAATCGTTTTCATTTTATCCAAGTGCTATATCTAAAATCATCATTGTCACAAAACCTAATGAGAATAAGACAGTTCCAATATTGTATGTGTTCCTTCTGACATCTCAGGAATCAGTTCTTCTACAACAACATACATCATCGCACCGGCCGCAAAACTTAAGAAGTATGGTAGTAATGGCACGACTTGTGTCGCAAATAAAATTGTGATGATAGAACCAATTGGTTCAACCAAACCTGATAATACACCATACACAAAGGTTTTCCACTTTGGCATCCCCTCTGCTCTTAGAGGCATTGACACAATGGCACCCTCTGGAAAGTTTTGAATCGCAATACCAAGTGCTAAGGCAAGTGCTCCAAAGTAGGTAATTAAACTATTTCCATTTAACCAACCTGCATATACAACACCAACAGCCATTCCTTCTGGAATATTATGCAGTGTTACTGCAAGTATCAACTTGATGGAACGTGATAAACGATTCTCTTTAGGACCCTCTTCTGTGTTATCTAAATGCATGTGTGGAGTTACTTCATCTAGGAATAATAAGAAACCCACACCTACCAAAAAGCCTACAGCTGCAGGAATAAAGGATAACTTTCCAAGGGAAGATGATTGTTCCAGGGCAGGAACTAATAAACTCCAGAAAGACGCAGCGACCATGACACCTGCCGCAAATCCAGTTAACCCCTTCTGTAGCTTCTCACTCATTTTATCTTTTAAGACAAATACCATTGCGGCACCTAAAGATGTGCCGATAAATGGTATTAATATACCAATTGTTGTGCTCAATAACATATAATCCCTCTTTCCCTCAAATTATATGAGATTATAACACCTATCTATTCTCCTCGTTATTTATTTGCTCAGTTGTTCAATTGATTGTTTCTAGGTATGTATGGCCACGATAGATAAACTTACGACAAGTTTGATCAATTTCTTTCAATAAGATGATAGGTAAATCTGTAGATGATAGTCCTGTATTTTCTAAACAGCGTGTATAGATTCCTTCATAGTCTAAACCATAGGAAAGATCATTCCATACTTCATGTAGAAGTTGGTCAACCTCTTCTTCCTCTATCTGATTTGATAATAGGTTTGTTTTTAATCTCTGGATGCCTTCTTGTTGGACATCATAATCATATTCAAATAACATCTCAATTTCTTCAACTGTAGGTATATAGTAGTCAAAACGTTTTTTGAGACACGCGATACTCCTTTAACATGGCAGAATTTGGCAGTGAGCGCCAATAAACCTGGTTCTCTTTCACCGCAATCTGCACCTCAGCGATAGGAAGCTCTTGTAAAAGAGCTTGAATATCAACATCTTCTCTAAAACACTCTTTCAAACAGAGCAACTTTTGAAACTGTGCAATTGAACACTCTCCCCAATAGTGTGTCACAACTTGTTGGCACTGTAATAACCATACCTTCTGTAAACGTTCTTGTTGGAAGGATAATTCATTCTGTAAGTTTAGGAAGATTTCCTTTACTTCCTCAACAACGAATAGTTCATCCCCTTCAAATGTGATTAAATCGTAATCCAATAAACGCTCTAGACGTAGATTATCTTTCTCTTCAATTTCTTCATCTGAAAGTACCTGCAAGAATACTTGATAGGTTTGATCATCCAGTATCGATAATCTTTTTTCGATATGATGATACATTGAGAATTCTCTCTACCATTATTTCGTAGAGTTCTTCTGGCAAAATATCTTTCACCGTTTTTAAATACCTAGATCTCTTGCATAAAAATATAATGATTGTTCGTCATACTGACGTAATACATCTTTCAGTTTCATATGTTCTCCCGTTGTACATAAAAGGATACCTCATCGGTATCCTTGATGTAAATGTAATTATTTAGCGTTATCTGCTGCGCTTTGTCCAGC
>CAKMPP010000014.1 GCA_927911475.1 uncultured Solobacterium sp.
TGTTAAAACGTCTCCTTAAATGTTTTCTTTAGTAAGTTCTCGATTTCGATATCCAATCGCTCGTCCTCTTTTCCCAGTAAAGATAGAATCAAAGAAATAACATCGATGTTTTTTGGGTTTGGACTAAAGATCAGGGGATTGTATTTCCATATTTGTAACTCGACTTGTTCATCATATGAATAACATTCTCTCTGTAATTTTATGTTCTTGCTATGCTTCTTTTCGATAGCATATGTCTTAAGCTTAGGTGGATTGAGGTGAGTGTGTTGGCTAAATGCAAACTCACCAGCTAGAATCATATCTTTAGTAATTTCTTTTTTTAAGATATATCCTTGTGAATAAAATGTTGGCTGCAGGTAAGCTTTCATTTTATTGAATAAATCTACTTTAGATAGGCTTGTTGTTAGAAAAATTTTCCTGCCGTCCTTATGTTCTTTAAATAGTTCTGTTGTACATAGTTGGCGATATGCTCTTGTAAGTGTCATGTTTGAAAAACCAAGTGATTTAACTGCATCACTTACATAATACTTATTTGTATTTTGATACAAAATCCACGTAAATAATAATTGAGTGGCTAAAGATATTTTTTCAATGCTTTTATCTTCATACTGTGTATTTGTTAAATAAGTTGTCATGAAAGGTAAATAAGCCATTTTATCCTTTAGAATAAATGGAATTTTATTTTCGAGAAGATTTCGTTTTCTGAATGAAGAGATGGCATTTAATTGTAGAAAGATAGGTACATTTTCTATTTCCCTTATGATACTTAGTTGCTTCTTAAATGCAGGTAGAGTTGGTATATCTCCCTTTGGGGTTAAAGACAAGCATTCAATATCATTGATGATAGCTTTCTGAATAAGATAATCATTTAAAATGAATAAAGGTAGTTGTTTCACTTTATTCCATTTTTTTAAATTGATTGTAAGACCAAGTATATCTAAAGCATTCATTACTCTATCTCCTTATTAACTATGTTATATATTATATTAACATCATAAAAAGTTATAATAATATAAAATAAGTTAAAATATGCAGATAATATGAATATTAGGGAAGCATGCAATATTTTAGAGATAAATAAAGAAATGAATATCATAAAACTGAGGAAAATGTGAAACAAAATGATACAATATATTCAATAAGGGTAAGGGGATTTAATAATTATGAATAAGAATCCACGATGTTTATATGAGAATAATTTGAGTGAATTCCTGAGTAAAGAGCGTGATGCAATCTTTGGTAACTTATGTGAAGGCTACCATGGTGATGCACTTACTACAACTAGAGAAGCTTGGATTAATGAGGTTGAGATTCTTCAAAAAGAGTTATTACCATGGAAGTATTCAAATGGGAAAATTATTTTTGAGTATGATATTCCAAGGCTTGGAAAAAGAATTGATGTAGTTCTACTTTTAAGAGGAATTATTTTTTGTTTGGAATTTAAGGTGGGCGAATCAAAAATTGTAGAAAATGATATTGATCAAGTTCTTGACTATGCTTTGGATTTAAGGAACTTTCATAAGTTTAGTGAGTCAAAAGTGATAGTACCTATTCTAATTGCAACCAAATATCAAAAACAATCCTCGATCATTCAGAAATCGGTATACAACGATAAAGTTCTCAATCCACTTGTGACAGGTAAAGGAGGAATTCAGGAACTAATTCGTATGGTTATTAATATATATCCAGATGAAGAAGATATAGATAGTAACTGGACTATCAGCCCCTATACGCCAACACCAACAATTATCGAAGCAGCCAGAACACTCTACGAAAGCCATTCGGTAGAGGATATTACAAGACATGAAGCTGATAAGGTTATGACGGATACTACGATTGCGTATATTCTTGAAGTTATTAAACGTAGTAAGGAAATGGTGAGAAGAGTATTTGCTTTGTGACTGGAGTTCCTGGTGCTGGAAAAACATTGGTAGGCTTAGATGTTGCAGTAAAACAGACATATCAAGGAACTGATGCGCCGATTTTAGATGAAGGTGCGATATATCTTTCCGGAAACGGACCTCTAGTTGCAGTATTGAATGAGGCTTTAGCTCTTGATAATTATACAAAGTGTAAATCGAGAGGTGAAAAGAAGAATAAGTCTGACTCCAAACGAGAGGTAAGTAAATTTATACAAATCATTCATAGATATAGAGATACCATGCTTGCAAAGATTAAAAATCCCGTTGAAAATGGTGTATTAGAAATTGATAAAGAAAAAGCAGTAAAGATGCAAGATGCAGGATATGGTGAAGTTGAACATGTTGCAATTTTTGATGAAGCACAAAGATCGTGGACGCATGAAAGATTAGCAAATTATCTGAAACGAGGAGGAACATACGGAAATAAGCTTAAAGTCCCTAATTTTCCTATGTCTGAAGCATCATTTCTAATATGGTCACTTGATCAACGTGAAGACTGGGCAACTATCGTATGTCTAGTAGGTGGAGGTCAAGAAATCAATACAGGTGAAGCAGGTATTTCCGAATGGATTAAATCATTGAATACAACCTTTACTCATTGGAAAGTATACATTTCTCCGAAATTAACAGAAGCAGAATATGCAGAAGGACAAGTTAATGAACTGCTGAAACATAACCCTAATGTCACTTACTCTAATAGTTTGCATTTAGGAGTCTCCTTACGTTCTTATAGGGCAGAAAAGTTATCTGCTTTTGTACATGCATTATTAGATATTAATGATAGTGCATCTTCCATCTTTGCAGAGATAAAAGATAAATATCCGATTGTTTTAACAAGAGATATGGAGAAAGCTAAGAGATGGCTTCAAGATAAAGTGAGAGGAACAGAGAGAACAGGTGTTCTGATTAGTAAAGAATCCGCGAGATATAAACCATTAGGTATACATGTATTACCATCTGGAGATGAGGATGCAGTCCATTGGTTCCTTGAAGATAAACAAGATACTAGATCTTCTAATTATTTAGAAGATGCAGCAACTGAAATTCAGGTTCAAGGATTAGAGTTAGATTATACTTGTTTACTGTGGGATGCAGACATGCGTTATGAAAACGGTAAATGGCATTTTTATCGATTTAATGGAAAAACAGCATGGAAAGAAATATTGCCGAACACAATATCAAGTTCGGAGCGTATTAAATATATGTTGAATGCGTATAGAGTACTTCTTACTCGTGCTAGAGTTGGCATGGTTATTTGCGTACCAGAAGGTAACGGTAACAAGAATCCTAATGGTTATTGGGAAGATAGTACACGATTACCAGAATATTATGATGGTACTTACAAGTATTTAAGAAGTTTAGGAATCGAAGAGATTTAAAGTTATGAAAACAATAAATGTAGTGGCTGCAGTAATACGTGATAAAGATAAAGTACTCGCAACTGCAAGAGGATATGGGGATTATAAAGGTTTTTGGGAGTTTCCTGGAGGAAAGATTGAAGAAGGGGAAACACCAGAAGATGCATTGGTGAGAGAAATCAAAGAAGAACTGGATATCAATATAAAAATCAATAACTATATTGATACAGTTGAATTTGATTATCCAAAATTTCATTTATCGATGAGTTGCTATTTTTGCAGTATATTATCTGGTAATTTAACACTAAAAGAAGCGGAAGACTCAAAATGGTTAAATAAGGAACAACTTGATTCAGTAAAGTGGCTTCCAGCTGATTTAGCAATAGTCGAATATATTAAAGAAGTAATGTAGATGAAAGATAGATTTAAATTATCTTAATTTAAAATCATTCTAAGTCTATTATTAATGTTCTTTCATGTGCTTAATAAAATCATTTATGAAGTCTATACAATAAAAAGTACAAAATATGATTGAAATCTATATAGGGGAGAAAATAATGGAATCAACAGAATTTATTAAAGAATCAATTTGGCACACTTAGTAGAACTTGGTATGGAGAACTAAAAGCAAAAATCTTAGGAGAATATTTGAAATTTTCTTTTTTTAAATGACGAGGAAATCTCATTAAAATGCTTTTTCTGAAAAGATAAATGATTATTTTGAAAAATTATCACTAAAAACAGGTAGTAATTTTGAGTTGATTATCAAACAATACTTATCAAGTTGGGATGCATTGGTAGGGAAATATATTGCTAGAGAACATGTCACAAAAAAGAATGAGGCACCTTTACCGCTTCCTAGATCTAGAAAATATTATAACTATGCAATGGAAATCAGAAGAACTAGAAGCATTACAATGAGACAATTAGTAGATTATTCAAGAGTTATGATGTGTTTATACTCTTCTGTTATTGATAGTAATAATGAAGTAATTGATGATTTTGATTATTCAGCAAATTTTATTTCTCTTGAAAAAATGATTGCATGTATGAAAGAAGAGAAATCTAG
Source organism: uncultured Solobacterium sp. (assembly GCA_927911475.1). Lineage (GTDB taxonomy): Bacteria > Bacillota_I > Bacilli_A > Erysipelotrichales > Erysipelotrichaceae > Bulleidia. Next base: position 4,350 of record CAKMPP010000014.1, read on the forward strand.
CACAATTATGTTTAAGAAAAAGCAATTTGATATCGAAGATTTATATGGCTTAGATACGGGGACATTTATTATTACAATGATAATGTATTGTTTTATAAAAGATAATCAAGTAGAAGGAGAACAATAGTATGGCTAAAGAAATAGTTGTGAATACTAGTAAGGAAATATTAAAATATTTCGATCAAAATAATGTTCTTGAAATTGTTCAACGAAATGCTAAGAAAAAGTATAAGGAATTTATAAGAATAACTTTAAAAAATAGTACAAAAGAGGAGACAAAAGATACAGCCTCCAAAATTATTGAACTGCTCACCAAAAATAAAAATCTATTGGATAGTAATATAGTTAAAATAAATAATATTGCTAAGCTTCAAAATCTAACAGCAATTATGAGTAGTTTAAATCTATGTGCTACATGTTATTGGTTTTTGCAATTATGTATGCAAAACTTGAGAAACTCAGTGGACAAATAAATCAATTAATGAATGTTGTGAAGCAAGAACATGAAATACAAACAGACTTTGAATTTAAAAAAGTTATTGCTGAGTATCGTAACATGCTAGACTGTAGAAAAACTAGGAAATATTATACAGAAGAACAAATGAGAAAGTTGGTTGATGATGAGTACAATGTTCTATGTATGTTGATAGAAGTGTTTACTAAGGATCTATCTACTGAGCCAGAAGGTTTAATTTTTTCTATATATTCACTAGCTTCAATGTTATCTGTATCACTGAGATATTTTGATGAGCTCTATTATTTTAATAATAAAGAAGCGATTGCGGATGGAGATGTATGGCATTCATCTCACAGTAACTGGATGAGTGCATTTGATAAATTAACGTCACCAGAGTTTATTAAGAAGATTCAAGATCATGGTATTTTTGACTTAAATTTATCAACAGAAGAAACTGATATATATTATATCAGTCTATATGATCAAGCAAAGAGCATGGTTGAAGATGTTTCAGATAATCAAAAATTAATTCAACTATTGGATAACCAGGAAGTACTTACAGAAGTCCAAGCAAGTATTAATCAAAGCTTGGTAGATGAAATTGAAAAAACAATAAAGGAAGTCCCAGAAGCGTCGGAACAAGAAGAATTTGTTGAGACATACCAAGAGACAATGAAGCAGATGGGGCTTGCGGTATAGAAAGGCATAACTTTGCATGGATATTGACGTGAAAAATGCTTATTCAAAAGTGCTTGTGTCTTGTAATACAAGTCTTCAAGACCTATTTGTGAATGATATCTACAGATTCATAAAATGTATTTCAAAAGAAAATGCTGAGGAGAGATTTTCTGAGTTTTGTAATATTTATATTCGGAAGAAATATAATACTGATAAGTGGAAAGATTTAGATAAAAATTTCTTTATTCCAATGATGTTTAAACATGTTGATATTACATCGACTATAGTAGCTGATGAAATATCATTCTTACCGTTTTAGGGAAATATTACTTATTCAGTAAATTTGATAGGGAAGATATTGACCAAAAGAAATGTAGAGATGCTTTATTACAAATAAATAGTTTTAGTAAAGTTGAATCAGATACATCTGTGGTGCAGAGTAAAAAGAAAATAGACGTCAAAGAAAATACAGAGCATGCAAAAGAAATTGAACAACAAGAAGAAAATATTGATGAACCAGAAGAAACATTAGAGGAACTTTTAGACAAACTACATTCACTAATTGGATTGAATGGGGTAAAAGAAGAAGTTGATCAAATGATTCGTTTAATTCAACTGCAAAAAAAGGCAGAGGAATTTGGTGAAAAAAATATTTCTTTATCATTACATTTGGTATTCTATGGTAATCCTGGAACAGGTAAAACTACTGTATCAAGATTAATTGCAAAAATTTATAAATCTCTTGGTGTATTATCGAAAGGACAACTTGTTGAAACTGATAGAGGTGGACTTGTTGGTGGATATGTTGGACAGACTGCAATCAAGACACAGGAAATGATTGATAAAGCAATGGGTGGAATTTTATTCATTGATGAAGCATATGCATTGACTCATGGAAAAGGTGAGAATGATTTTGGACAAGAAGCAGTTGATACAATCCTAAAAGCAATGGAAGATCACCGTGATGATTTTATAGTTATTGTTGCTGGTTATCCGGAATTAATGAAGGAATTTATTGCATCTAATCCTGGATTGAAATCTAGATTTAATCAGTATATTAACTTTGAAGATTATACACCAACTGAACTAAAGGATATCTTCTTGCTTTACTGTAAGAATCAAAATCTGATTTTGGGTGAAAGTTGTGATGAATATCTAATACAACATTTCCAAGATTTATATGATAATCGATCAGAAGATTATGCAAATGGGCGTGATGTTAGAAATTATTTTGAAAAAGTTATTAAGATGCGAGCTAACCGTCTGAGTCCAAACTTAAATACAATTACACTTGATGACTTTAGGACTATAGCACTATCTGATTTAAAAAAATGCATCAAATATGAAAAATAGTGAATGGTGAATGATTTAATATTATTATTCTTATAAATAAAAAGGAAGATAACCTGACTAAAACTAGTCTAGATATCTTCCTTTGTTCATCTTGTTCTTATGTATATATTTTAAATTCTTTGAAAGAATCTTTTTTAAATTTACTTTTGTTTTCTATTTTTGTTAAATAGCTTTTCTAAGAATAAGATGCGTTTATATATTGTTTTCCTCATAATCTACATCTCCTATCTATGATTAGTTTACGCTAACTAACTCAAACTTGCAAGTGTCTTGCTTGTAATAAAATTAAACTACAGGTTCATTGTTTAGGAGGATTGTGGTAGGTAGAATAATAACTGTACCAAGAAGGATGGTGTCAAAAGTGAAGATACTGTAATATCCCAGTGAAGATGGTTTGCTCAACCTGCTGGGGTATCTGGAATGAAGCTCGGGGCTAAGAGAAAGGATACTTTCTTACGGCTGGCCGCATCGAAGTAGTAATACTAGATGAAGGGTGCAATTCCTGAAAGTAACAGATGGCACACATCATTGTGCAATATAGTCCAGAATACATATCGGTGGAAGAATAGAGGGTTACTTGAATAAAAGTACCTGAATCTTAGTTAGGTATATATTGGTGTTATATACAAACCTAAGAATAGCCAATAATCCACTCTGTCGTGAAGCGAAGAAATTCGTGTATAAGATATGGAAGAAGATTCTCTTAGTAGCCTAGAGACAGGTTCTGAGTCAGGAAAAATAAGATCACAGAACAAATGCTGAAGAGTTGGGTGAAAAGTGTGGGTAATCAATCCCACCAGAGCTTCGTGATGAAAGTCTAGGGAAGAGATGCGGGGAATTGCTAACCTTGCACAGCCTCTTTTCTCTCTGTAGGATAACAATATTTTTGCAATGATGATGTAGGGTGAATAAAAGCCCATTACAGTGTTTTCACTTTTAACATCACATTGGTATTTACATGCATGTCAAAGGATGGTATATTGATATACCATCTTTATGGAATATATTGGAGGTGATGGAGTTATGAATTATCCTATCGTTAGTTTAAGTGCTACTGGTGATAACATTCGTCGTTTGCGAAAAGAACGTAAAGTGAAGACCAGTGAGCTAGCAGATTACCTTGGTTTTTCAGACGTACAGGCAGTTTACAAGTGGGAACGTGGAGAATGTTTACCAACATTAGAAAACTGTTTTGCGCTCAGTAAATATTTGCATGTACAAGTAGAAGACATCTTGGTCTGCATGGACGAGATGCCTTCTTTATTTTTGTATCTAGGTTTATAATTGAGTAAAGAATGTTTATTGATTATTGGACAAGGAGAATAGAATATGAATATTGAATTTGAAAATGAGAATAAAGTAGCGCTTGAAGATTTTAATGGAGATTATTTTAATTCAACAGGTGCTGAATTCTATCGTGACGGAGATTATGATACTGCAATCGAATATTATCGTATTGCCTCATCGATGGGTAATGTTCAATCACTCGCAAACCTTGGCTACTGTTACTACTATGGTAGAGGCTGTAAAAAGGATTTGAAACTTGCGTTTGCATATTTTAAGATGGCTGCACGCTTTAAGAATACGGATGCTTTATATAAACTAAGTACGATGTATGAACATGGTAAGGGTGTTAAGAAAAATGATGAGATTGCGGAATACTATCTCATTGACCGCCTTTCAATCTTTAAATGAGTTACCAGAAGTTGCTAGATTAGAGTATCCAAGTTTATTGTTTGCGATGGGTAAGAGATTCTTGGCAATTGGTGAAGAGGAAGGCGACTTTGAAGTTGCGTATACTCTTTTGAGAAGTGCTCAAGAAGGCTATGAATTCCAAATTGGTCAAGGTTGTCACTATTATGAAAAGATGCTAGCTGAGGTTGAAGAAATATTACAAAGAGATTGCTTCGATTCTTATTGGGATGAAGATGAGGATGAAACATTTTTAAACTAATATGAGATATTATTTATGTAGTAGTTTAGTTGATTATTCAAAGATGGAACTTCATAATGAATATCATTGGGTCGAAGATCTGTTAAAACATGTTCATTTTCCATGTCATGCATTACTCGTTGCGTCTTCACCTGATGAGATTAAAAAAGACAAGACGCTATGCACAAGAGATTGTAGATGTGATGGAGAAACATGGTTTAAGTTTATCGGGTTTTGATATTCTGGATCGTAATAGTGCACACTGCACAAAAGAATTAATTGATAAAGCGGATATGATTATCGCAATGGGTGGTCATGTTCCGACACAAAATTCTTTCTTCCAAGAGATTGACTTGAAGAAACATCTTCAAGAGTTTCGTGGAATCTGGATCGGTAGTTCTGCTGGTAGTATGAATAGCGCAACGCTTGTCTATACACAACCAGAGCTAGAAGGTGAAGTGATTGATACAACTTATCAGCGTTTTGTACCTGGATTAGGGTTAACAGAGAAGATGATTCTTCCACACTATTCTTCTTGGAAAAATGAAGTGGTAGATGGCTTTCGACTGCTAGAAGATGTTACTTATCCTGATAGTCAAGGACATACGTTCTATCTAATGGAAGATGGCAGTTATGTACTTGGTGATACTGAAGAGAAGATAGAAGAAGTGATTGGTAAATACTATGTTCTTCGTGATGGAGTAATTGTTCAGTAATGTATATAAAATGAAATGGTATCCGGTGTTGGATACCATTTTTAATCATTAGAATTTAGTTACGAAGTATGGATAGAGGAATGACTTCTCTGTATGTTCAGGTGGCTCTACTTCGATGATCGCCTTTTGGTATCCATTAACAATCTTCGTACCACTTGCGTGGATAAGCTCTCTTTGGAATTGCCCGTATTCTTGGTGTACATGTCCATGTACCATGTATGCAGGTTTATACTTATCTAGTAGTTCGTTGAAACATGCATAACCTGTATGTGGTAAATCATCCATATCACCATATCCTTCTGCAGGTGCGTGTGTTACTAGGATATCTACGCCTTTGGAAATCCAAAGACTTGGTTTGAGTTTGTTGATGCGTTTTTGCATCTCAGCTTCGGTATACATGAATGGTGATTCATTATACTTCATACATCCACCCAAACCGGCAATGCGCAATCCCTTGTATTCATAAACTCGACCATCGATATCGACACATCCTTCAGGCGCATGGCGTAGGTACGCTGTATCGTGATTGCCATGAACGTAGAAGAGTGGTTTATTTGCGACTGTCACAAGAAACTCAAGGTATCTTGCTGGTAAATCTCCACAGGAGATAATCAGATCGATATCTTTTAATATATTTGGTTTGTAGTAATCATATAGATATGGATCTACTTGATCACTTATGACTAGAATTTTCATCTGTTGTTTTAATCTCCGTTAATTCATCTCGTGGGATATTGTTTGAAGAAAGTTCTCCTACAATATTATTGTTTAACCAGTTAATACGAATAATATCTAATGGTTGTAAGCTACTATCTGCTTCTACAATCTGCTTGCCGGTACGGGTTTCAATTGGACCGGAAAATGGAACGATAGTACCTTCTTTGATTGCGGTAATAAAATGAGTCATACTACGTAAAATCGCAGCTGATGTGGAAGATGGTAGATAGAGTTCTTCTGCGCCTGAAGATAAACCTAACCAATAACTCTGTTCACTGATTTCCTTGTGTGTCAAAATATCCTGTACAAGTAAATCATAGAAGAGTGACCAGTTATAAATAGGTACTGCTAGACATTCTTCTTGCGATTCTCTGAATCGGTATAAACCTGGCTTATGTGTTGTGGAACGATTATCCATGATGATTGCATTTTGACATGGTTCTTTTAAGATATGTACTTTGGCATCTGGAGAAGTCCAGGATACACCAAGTGCGAAGGCATTAAGTTCAATGACAGATACTTCATTATCATATGGTAAATAGCCAATCAGACGTTGCTCATGTATCATACCTGCTAAGATACCCATTAAGAAGAATAACTCATAACTGCGTAATGCATAGGTATTGATAATATGTGATACAAGAGGTGTACAGTGATTCATAAACTTATGATCAGGATAGTCTGTCGCTGCTTTTAATGTATCTTTTAATAAGAGTGGACTTGTGGTAATAATCCACTCATGGTTTTGACATGCTTGATGGATGATTTGTTCTGTTGTTTTTGTGTCGGAACAACCTGTATAGGCAGTGGTATTGAGGACACCTTCATAACGGTTATTTAGATAGGTTCTGCCACTTTCCAATACGGCTGTCTGTAAATCATTCAAATCGTTAGATGGATATAAGAAAGCAATCGTGAGTGGATCGCGCTCAGAATAATATTGTTTACGGAAGTTGAGTAGAGAAAGGATTGATTGTGATTTTGTCTTTGCTTTATATTCAAGGCTTACATTACTTTCACTACGATTAAATTCTTTTAAAATACGCTCAATACGATGGCGTAGAATCATTCTGTTTTTATCTAACAAACTATCAAATGTAAAAATCGATAGATAGATTAAGAAGGCATCTGAGATATTAAAGGACGGTTGGTTTTGTGTAATATCCTTTGTGACTAGTTCGAAACGATAGAAAGCACCTTGGAAGGTCTGTACCAAGTCCTGTGGCCATTTTATTTCAAGGTTTTGTCCTAGCATATCTGCTAAAAGTTGATAACTACCAGGAATTGTAAAGCATGGTGTATATAAATTTGTGACTTTTTGGAATCGTAAGAATTCCTCGTATACCTGCATCTCTTGTGAATCGTTATGTACAGGCATAATACGAGTAATCTCTGCCATGATAGAAGGAGCTTGCAAGTACTTTAATACAGATACACGTTTATTACCTTCTTTGACATAGAATGCATGCATGTATTCATATACCTGGATCGGTTCACGGATACCTTCTTCGATTTGCGCATCATATAATCTAGACCACTTGGTAGCAAACTCTGTATCTTCATCTAGCGTTGGCATCCAACTTTCAGTAAAGGATGTTGCACGTGACGAAGTGATGGTACCTACCACAAGGTCTAAAGGAATTTCTAAGATACCTACATATACTTTTGGCAGATCGTTGAAAATACTGTTGTTTAAAACCGCTAATGTTTCCTCGTCGGCTTTTCCTTTTTTACGAGCTAATGTGTATTCAGAAAGTGACATAAGTATCATCTCCTAGCGTTACTATTATACTTGAATATGAGGCTCTGGTCTAATGATGAAGTCTTGATATATAATCGCAAGGAAGGGAAGTGAACTATGGTTGAATTTGTTAAATATACATCTATATTAGGGGATATCACGATTGCAATCGAAAATGATACGCTAATCGGCTTATGGTTTGATGGACAAAAATACGATAGAGCAAATGTACAAGGGAAATTTACGCAAGTTATTTCGCAAACTGCAGCAAAAACGATACAGTGGTTAGATGAATACTTCCAAGGAAAACATCCTAAGATGAATCTAAAGCTTTCTCCTAAGGGTACTAAATTTCAACAAGCTGTATGGGAATGTTTATTAGCGATTCCTTATGGTCAAAGAAAAACATATAGTGAAATTAAAAATCTTGTCTGTAAGAAATTAGGAAAAGAATTTATGGCAAACCAAGCAATTGGTACAGCCATTGGCCATAACCCAATCTCTATTATCATCCCTTGTCATCGAGTGATTGGAAAGATGGTAGTCTACATGGATATGCTGGAGGGCTAGATAGAAAAACTTGGTTATTACAGCACGAAGAATTGACAGTTTTCCAATGATGCGAATGATGTAAATTAGAATGATTTTGGGCTCTTGCGAGTGTATGACATGTTATACATATGAAAGGTTTCTTTTACAAGGAAATGAAATACGTTTTGATATTGTGATTGACTTTAATTGTGATAATCGTAAAGCGCTATATCAAGATATTTTGAAAAATGCACAAAATCATTATCTAGAGTATCCATTTAATACAATATTAGGTTGCGACATCCATGACTGATGTCGTTATTTTTATATTTGATACAAGTGAAAAAATCGTGAAATATCTACAAATTATTTGACAATATTAGGAAGTATCTTTTAAAATAGGTTACATTGTCGGAAGGAGTTAAATGATATGAAAAAGAAAATAAACACAATCGTAGGATCAATTGGTGCATTTGTTGGAATCTTCGTTTTTATCACTTATATCCCACAGATTATCGCAAACTTGAATGGTATAAAGGGACAGCCACACCAACCACTTACAGCAGCCGTTTCATGCTTGATTTGGGTTATTTATGGTTGGACAAAAGAGCCAAAGAAGGACTATATCTTAATTATCCCAAATGCATTTGGAGTTGTGTTAGGGTTCTTAACATTTATAACAGCACTATAATATGCATTATCTAGCGTATAAATTTTATACAACGTTATAGAACGGCATCGGTGATTGATGTCGTTTTTTTAATGATCATGTGACATACGGTAGTAGCCGAATTATTTTTTTCATATTACAATAGTAACGATAGATAGGTGGTAATTATGAAAATATTGAGTATTGCCGTACCATGTTATAACTCACAGGATTATATGGAACACTGTGTAGAGACATTATTAACTGGTGGTGAAAAAGTTGAAATTATTATCGTAAATGATGGATCTAAGGATGATACTGCAGCTATCGCTGATCGCCTAGCTGAAAAATATCCGACGATTGTTAAAGCCGTACACCAAGAGAATGGTGGACATGGTGAAGCTGTAAATACAGGTATTAAGAATGCGACTGGTGTATTCTTCAAGGTTGTAGATAGTGATGACTGGGTTGGTGAAGAAGCACTTGCGACATTACTTGAAAAACTAGAAATGTTTAGTAATAGTGGTGAAGATGCTGTAAATGTTCCTGACTTAGTATTATGTAACTATATCTATGACAAGGTAGGTGTTAAGCATAAGAAGGTAATTAACTATAAGGGTTATTTACCGCTTAACCGTACATTTACTTGGCAGGATGTAAAGAAGATGCCTCCGGGTAAATATATGACCATGCATGCGTGCGTATATCGTACAGAAGTATTGCGTGAAAGTCAGTTGGTATTACCTAAGCATACATTCTATGTAGATAATATCTATGTATTTAAACCTCTACCATTGTAAAGAAGCTCTATTACTTAGATATTAATCTTTATCATTACTTCATTGGTCGTGATGATCAATCTGTAAATGAAAAGGTAATGATTAAGAGACTCGACCAACAGTTACGTGTAAACAAGATTATGATTGATACGCTCAGTGCGTATGATAAGTCTATTCCTAACTGCACGGAGTATATGTATTCTTACTTAGAGATTATCTCCGCAATTACTTCAGTTCTTGCGACATTATCTGGTACACCAGAACATCTTGCGATGAAAGAAGATTTATGGAAGTACATGCAGGAAAAAGATGCAGAGATTTATCAGAAGGTGCGTTATTCCTTCGTTGGTAGAGCGGTAAACCTTCCGGGTAAGTTTGGTCAGAGTGCATTACTTGCAATTTATAAGCTTGCGCAAAAACTATATGGGTTTAACTAAGCGGAATATCTCCGCTTTTTTTGAAGCAGTAAACGTGCATCATAGTGAAATTGGAGTATAATAAACCACAGTTTTATTTGAAACAGATAGGAGTGTAATCAAGATGGATAAGACAGCAAAAATGATTATTGAATTAGTACCTGATGAGGTAATGCATAAGATTCCATTCTTTGTAAGAGGACATGCCACAAAAGCTACAGTGGCTAAAATTGCGAAGGAACACCCAGAACTATATGCCCAAGCAGAACAGTGTGATGTATTAGAGGGTGAACTAAAGGAACAACTCAGCAAAATCATCAATGATATCTTCGATCAGAAGATGAGAAAGCATGGATATAAATAAAAAAGGGGTAATCCCTTTTTTTGCGTTCATAGGGTACAATAGTGGCAAAGATTCATTAACAAACCAACCTGTGATAAAATAAAGGCGGTGATAATATGAAAAAAGTAATCGCAATCGTTGAAGACGAAAAAGATTTAAATGAATTAGTAAAAAGATATCTAGAAAAAGAAGAATACGAAGTACGTTCGTATTTGGATTTTGATGAGGCTTACTCTCATACATCTGATGAAGATATACATCTGTGGATTCTTGATATTATGTTAGGCGATAAGAGTGGATTTGATCTCATTGAAGCTATCAGATCCTATCGTTCAGAAGTGCCTGTTATCTTTATGTCGGCACGTGATAAGGAATTTGACCGTATCATTGGACTTGAAAAGGGTAGTGATGACTATATCACAAAGCCATTCTCTCCAAAAGAACTTGTATTACGTGTCAATAACTTGATTCGTCGTATTTACAAAGATGAAGCAGAACATATCAAGGTCGATGGCTATGAGATTGATGAAGCACAGAGAATTGTCATCGAAGATGATAAGCAGATTGATTTAACAACCAAAGAGTTTGAACTCTTGATGATGTTTGTGAATAACCGTGGTACTGCTTTCCCTCGTGAACAGATTCTATCTCAAGTTTGGGAAGAGAATTACTTTGGTAGTGACCGTGTCGTAGATGATACGTTACGTAGACTTAGAAAGAAAATGCCGAATTTAAGCATTCATACGATTTATGGATTCGGTTATAGGCTCGGATAATGAAGCGCATACGAATGTGGTTGCGTGAGTTAAGTTTGTCGCAACAGTTGCTCAGTATGATCTTCCTTTCATCATGATTTTTGCGATGTTCGTGATTATCTTTCTTTCGCCATCGATTGAACGATTTACCGAAGCGGAAATGTATAATCGCTTGCATAGTGCGCAAGAAAGCTTAATTTTATACGCAGATCAAAATCCAGGACAGTCTTTAGACTTCGTACAGACAGATGGTGCAATCAGTGCATACTTGTTTGATCATGAGAAGAATACTTTCACTGTTATTTATGGAAGTAAGATGGATCAGACTTTAAAGGAAAGACTGAAGACAAATGCGAATGTTCCATATTCTGGTACACTGGATTCTTTTTATACGCCAGAAGATCAATTAGATGGAACAAATACCCCTGTAGATAATACTGTTTTATATTCTAAGACATTATTAAATGATGGTCGTGAATTGATTACAGTGATGTCAAACGCTGCCCAGCAGCGCTTGCGGGATAGTTTAATCAATGGCGTTGTGCTGTTGAACGTTAGTTTTGTAATTGGCTTTATGGTGATGTTGTTAATATGGGTAACGACTTTAATCTTGCCGTTATCGCAGATTAAGTATTATATTGCGAAAATTAAGAATGAAGAAGATGCAGAACTCGTAGTAAAACGTAATGATGAGATTGGCGAAGTTGCGGATGCACTTCGTGATATGAATTCCCAACTAAAGAAACAAAATCGTGAGAAAGAGGAAATGATTCAAAATATTTCGCATGACTTAAAGACACCAATTGCGACGATTAAGTCATATGGAGAATCGATTAAAGATGGTATCTATCCATATGAAACATTGGAGAAGTCTGTCGATGTCATCATTGAACATGCTAATCGCTTAGAAAAGAAGGTTAAGAGTCTAATCATCCTCAATAAGATGGACTATCTAAAAGATACCGTTGAGGAAGGTAACCATCTCAACATGAATAAAATTATTGATAAAGCATTGTTATCTCTCAAGGTTGTTCGTCCAGAGATTAGCTTTATCTGCGAACTGGATGAAGAGGTTTACTTCCATGGTGAAGAAGAACCATGGCGTATTGTTGTAGAGAACTTGATTGATAATGCATTGCGTTATTCTAAGAGTTATATCAAGGTGACATTACAAGATGATGAGTTATGCGTAATTAATGATGGCAAGAATATTTCAAAGGACCGCTTGAGCACATTATTTCATCGCTATGAAAAGGGAACAGATGGCCAATTTGGTTTAGGTTTATCCATTGTTCACCGTGTAGTAACAACCTATGGATATCGTGTAGCAGCAGAAAATCTCACTGAAGGTGTATGTTTTAGAATCTGGCATGATGCTAAGACACAAAAACCAAAGAAAACAAATGAAAATACTCCAGCATAAACGTGTATTAATGGGTGAAAATTTCATCAATATCGATTAAAATATAAAGACATATGAAAAAAACAGAACAGATTTACGGTGTAAAAACAGTATATATCACAGAAGGTGAAGGACCAGATATGATTCTTCTGCACGGATGGGATCAGAATAAGGAAATGATGCAAGCAATCTTTGATCACTACAAAGATCGCTATCGTGTTTTTGCGATAGATTTTCCTGGCTTTGGTGAAAGTGATAATCCGCCAGTTGCTTGGGGCGTTCCTGATTATGAGGCCTTCTTAGAAGACTTTATCGCAGTGAATCAAATTCAAAATCCTATTCTTGTTGGACATTCCTTTGGTTGTCGTGTAGCGATTCGCTACGGCGCAAAGAACCCAGAGAATGTTAAGAAGATGTGCTTAACAGGTGCTGCGGGTATACGTCCAAAGCAATCCCTTGAAAGTAAGATTCGTGTTAAGCTGTTTAAAGCTGGTAAGTGGCTTTTAAAAGTGACTGGTCAAACTAAAAAAATTAGAAGAACTTCAAAAGAATGCTGGATCAGAGGATTATCGTAATGCGCAGGGTATTATGAGACCTACATTTGTGAAGGTAGTGAATGATGATGTAACAGAGTTATTACCTTTGGTAAAGTGTCCAGTATTACTTGTATGGGGTGATTTAGATACGGCTGCACCACTATGGATGGGACAGCAGATGGAGAAGATGATGCCTGATGCAGGTCTTGCGATATTTGCGGGTGATGACCACTGGGCATATTGGCACCAAGCAGACCGTTTTAATCGTGTTCTGGACATATTCTTAAAGGAGACGGCTTAGTATGGAAAGATGGATACTCGCAGTTGTAACACTAATCGCAATGTTAATACCAACCAAACATGCATTACATATGTTCCAGCAGAACCGCTATGAATTAGGTAGATATAGTAAGTGGCTTGCTGGAAATAAAAAGATGATACAGGGAATGTTGGTTTCAACACTTTGCTATATCATCGTTGCAGGATTATTAACATACTTTGCTGGATTTACAATTTTTGCATGGGTATGGGTAGGGCTACTACTTGTATTTACAGGCATTAACTTTACGAGAGAGAAAAACAAGAAATATATTAAGCCACTTGTATATACAGGACGCGTAAAGCGTCAAATCGCTGTGATAGCTTTATTAGAGATTGGTCTTGTATTCCTCAACTTTAAATTATTACCTCAGTATGCATGCATATCAACACTTGTGATTATTCTACCTTGGTTTTTAATCTTCCTGGTAGGATGGATTACATCTCCAATTGAAGCACTTGTAAAACAATGGTTCATTGGACAAGCGAAGAAGATTCTTCGTGAGGACAAAGAACTGATTAAGATTGGTATCACTGGTAGCTACGGTAAGACATCTACTAAGAATGTTATGCAGGCGATGATTGGTGAGCAATTTAATACATTAATGACACCTGCTTCATACAATACACCAATGGGTATTACAATTACGATTCGTACTTTGTTAAAGCCTATTCATAAAGTATTTGTATGTGAGATGGGTGCTGATCACGTTGGTGAAATTACTTCTCTAATGAAGTTTGTACAACCGTCCATTGGTGTTGTAACATCGATTGGGCCGCAACACTTAACAACCTTTGGCTCTCAAGAGAATATTATCAAAGAGAAGATGCAGATGATGGAACTATTACCAAAGGATGGACTTGGAGTTCTCAACTATGATAACGATTTTTATCCGTAACTATCATTTAAAGAATCCTGTTAAGACAGTGAGTTATGGTGTAAAGAGTAGAGACGTTGATTATTACGCAGATGATATTACTTACACGCGTATGGGTTCTTCTTTCACGGTTATTCATCGTGATGAACATGTACGTATCGAAACAAAGCTTCTTGGTGAGTTAAATATCCTAAATATTCTATCTGCTATCTGTGTTGCAAGACAGCTCAATGTGCCATGGCCAACAATCCAACGTGCAGCGAAGAATATGAAGCAGGTTGAACATCGCTTAGAACTTAAGACAATTAATGGTTATCGCTTTATTGATGATGCGTTTAACTCGAATCCAGTTGGCTCTGCAATGGCACTAGAAGTACTTGCGATGATGCCAAATACACGTTATGTTGTAACACCTGGAATGATTGATCTTGGTGCAATTCAAAATGAAGCGAATAAAGAATTCGGACGTAAGATGAAGGGAAAGGCTGATGAGGTAATCCTTGTTGGTGAAATCCAAACAAAGCCAATCTACGAAGGCTTACAAGAAGTTGGATTTGATATGCAACGTGTCATTGTTGTTAAAACAGTCAAAGAAGCTTTTGACCATATCTATCGACATGCATTACCTTCCGATACAATCCTATTGGAAAATGATTTACCTGATGCATTTAGTCACTAAAAAAAGCCACATCAGTGGACTTTTATTTCGTTTTAATTGTTTTAATAAAGAAGAAGATACCTAACACAAAGAAGATTGCGATACTTCCTACACCAGCACTGATAGAACCTGTTACCTGTGATACAAGTGATACAGATGCTGTACCTAAGAAGGCTGCACCCTTACCACAGATATCCATTAAGCCAAAGTATTCACCAGACTGTTCTGCTGGAATAATCTTTGTAAAGTAAGAACGTGATAAAGCTTGAATACCACCTTGGAATAAGCCTACACATACTGCAAGTATCCAGAATTCAACTTGTGTATCTAAGAAGATTGCAAAGATTGCGATGCCGAGATATGCAAAGATACAGATTAGAATGAGACGTGTTGTATCAAACTTCTGTGCAAGACGTCCAAATGTAAGAGCAGCAGGGAAGGCAACAACCTGTGTTAGTAATAATGCAAGTAATAAACTTGTACTATCTAGACCAAGCGCTGTTCCATATGCAGTTGCTAAATCGATGATTGTATAAACACCATCAATATAGAAGAAGAATGAAATTAAGAACAAGAATATTTTCTTATGTTTTGTTGCATTCTTGAGTGTATTTCCTAAACGTTTAAAACTATCTGCGATAGCGTTCTTCGTATTTTCAATATAATGCGTTTGTTTATATGTCTTTAACAAAGGTAACGAGAATACAAACCACCAGATTGCTGTAATCGTAAATGCAATTGTCATTGCTAGGGCACCAGAGATACCAATCTTTTTCGCATTTAAAATAACACCAAGCGAAATTACAAATGGAATACAAGAACCAATATATCCCCAAGCATAGCCTAAAGAGGATACGCTATCGAGACGCTCTTCAGTGGTGATATCTCCTAACATAGAATCATAGAAGATAATACTAGAAGAGTATACCGCCTTAGCAATAATGAAGAATATAAGAAACATTAACCAATGTGAGATAAATCCCATAATAAAACATAAGATGGAACCGACTAATACAGAGATAAAGAAGATAGGTTTTTTAAATCCCTTGAAGTCTGTGATTGTTCCAATAACTGGTCCTAGGAAAGCGACACAGAGTGTTGCGGCTGATGCGGCATACCCCCAATATGCTAGATAGCTTACCGATGATAATCCATCTTTCTCTGCCAAGCTATTAAAGTATAGCGGCATAATCGTTGATACCAATAGTATGAAGGCAGAGTTACCGACATCATATAAGATCCAGTCTTTTTCGGCCTTAGTTAGTTTTGTAAACATAGTTCAATCTCCCTACGATATTGATTATGCGTTAAAAAAGGTTATGAAACAATTATTTTTGTAACAAAAATGAAAATTTCATGTAGTAAACACAATTAAACAATAAAAATATGAAGTAAAAAATCCTATAAGTTATATCTCATAGGATTTTAAGTATCTTCCTTCATTTGGGTGGTATTCTGGTCGTGCAACAATATTGTGCTGCACTAATAACTCATTGACTGTTCCAAAAATTAAATGATAGATTTCATTGGCGATATCACGAATATCTACATTATGTTGAATTGATAATAAGTTATGTTCTTTACTTAAGAGATTAAGGCATTCGGTTAAGGTTTGTGAACATGAGTCAATAACAATTTTAGAAATTTCATCACCAACTTTAAAATCATTGTGCGAATAAACTGGAACATTTATTTTTCTGTCTTTAACATATCCAAATTCAGTGAATATACCTATTATTTCATCTGAAACTGTATTCCCTAAAATGAGGGAATGGAATGCCGACCCCAATTCGTCGGGGGGAGTATTTGAAAGTAGTATCTAATTGCTGCGTTTTCTGTAGCATGAATTGGCGATAGAAATCATTTCGATTTCCATCACAATCTCCAAAAGAGCTAAATGTTCCGTGACTTGTTTGAAGTCGATTATAAGAACATAAAAGTTTATTACTATATGTGTTTAGAGAATTACTCTTTTCATACATAATGATGAGATAATCTGAACAATTTGAATGAACTTTGTGAGTTGTAATTAAATTATATTTTGTAAGTTCATCAAAAATTGTTCCGTCAAAAACATATCCACATAACATGTGATAGAGATTAACTTGATCTGAGAAACCATTTTGGATTTGATGGATTGTATTAATTAGGCTATCAGTTTGCTGCTCTATTGAATGGAAAATTTTTTTGCTAGCAAGTGAAATATATTTCTTTAATATAGGTAAATCTTTTTCGATAAAAATAGGGGGTATTTAAAGATATTTTATTATTGCAAAGTTTAATGACATCAATCATTAATAAACAGTTTGTGATTTCGTTATTTGAGTATTGGTTGACATCTATACTATTTGGGGTTTGATTAATGATTTCTGAAAGTACATGTAAAACAGAAGGATTGCTTAGAATGATTCTTGGATTATTCTTGATTGTTGATAAATCATTTTCGTAATAAAAGATATCGAACTCCATAATTTCCTCTGAATTTATTATATAGTATCTGAAGTGAATCTTATAAAAAATAAAAACCGATGAGTTGAAACGCCTCGCACGCGATTTCCTCGTCGGTGTCCTATCAGGAGTTATTGCTGGACTCATTACTTCGTGGATTACCAGGTGATACCAGCCATGGGTGAAAGCCCCTCTCCTTTATTAAATTATATTTGTTTTTCATTAAATATCAAGAATACCTATATATCGTAATCTACTCCTAGTGGTAAGTTTTAATACTGTTTAAATTAACGGAAATAGAGAGAAAAATAAAAAATCCTATTTCTAGGACTAATTAATGGAGCGAGTGAGCGGAATTGAACCGCCGTGTCCACCTTGGCAAGGTGCGTTCTACCATTGAACTACACTCGCGTAATGGCGGTCCCGACGAGATTCGAACTCGCGATCTTCTCCGTGACAGGGAGACGAGATAAACCACTACTCCACGGGACCAATGTATGGCGAGGAAAGAGGGATTTGAACCCTCGCGCCGGTTTCCCGACCTATGCCCTTAGCAGGGGCACCTCTTCGGCCTCTTGAGTATTTCCTCAACTATTGCCAAGTGCATACTGACTAACCGTTCAGCGCTTTACTATATTACCATGGTCATTTTTTTCATTGCAAGATGTTTTTTTGCTTTTTTTGACGAATTTTTGTAAAGCCTAGCGCTGAAAGGCTTTTTTTAAGAATACAAGACGATTTGTGACTGTTTCGCGTGCTGCACATAGCTTATCAGCCCAACATACGACCCAAGCTTCTTTCGATTGTGGTGGATACATCGTCAGTGGAAACATGTGATGCACAATAATATCTTCCTCGATAGGGCCGATATGATAATCATCCTTAGCATTGTTAGCTGCAGTGTAAGGATGCGTGAATCCATGTAAACCGAAGTGCTTTTGTGGAATATGCCAATCGTACAAGAAATAGTCATGTAATAAAGCACCAGTAATCATTGCGGAATAGTCGACATCAAAATTGTGAGTTTCTGCTAACTCACAAGCTGTAAGTGCGACATCAATACAATGTGCATATACAGTTGTCTTTCCGTGCTGAATAAAGTTTTTTACCAAACTATATCTGCCTGTTTTTTCTAAGCGTTCTACTTCATCCATGACCGCTTTATAGTGCTTGTTCTGCATATTCATACTAATAATCTATACGATTCGGCACGAAATGAACAGAAATATAATCTTTTTCTGAAAAAATTTATACAGAGTGAAGGAATTGCTAGAGATTTCATTTGGATAAATCATAGAAGTATGTCATATTAAATTTATAAGATTTACGAAAAGTGAGGTTACAAATGAAAGTTTTAAGTTTTGGATCATTGAATTTTGATCATGTGTATCAGATGGATCATTTTGTAATGCCAAAGGAGACAACATCTTCTTTGTCCTATAGTAGAGGCTTCGGAGGAAAGGGTCTAAATCAATCCATCGCTTTAGCAAAATCAGGTTTAGATGTATATCATGCTGGACGTGTTGGTTTTGATGGACAACCATTTATCAATTACTTACAAGAGTATGGTGTAAAGGTTGATTATCTTAAGAAGGATGAAGAGACTGCGACTGGACATGCAATCATTCAGGTAAGTCATAGTGAAAACTGTATTATCCTTTTTGGTGGTGCGAACCAATTGATTGATGAAGCACAGATTGATGAAGTATTAACACATTTTGAAAAGGGAGATTTATTGCTGATTCAAAATGAAATATCATCTTTAACATACTTAATCACAAAAGCACATGAGAAGGGTTTACGTATTGCCTTTAATACTGCACCAATGGATGAAAAGGTATTTAGTTATCCTCTAGATTTAATTGATATCTTTGTGGTGAATGAAGTAGAAGGTAAGGGACTTGCGAATGTTTCTTCAAATCGGGTAGAAGATGTGATTGCAGGATTACAGAAGGCTTATCCAAACAAGGAAATTATTTTAACAGTTGGTAGTCTTGGTTCTTATTATATTTGTGGTGAGACTGTGATTCATCAAGAGGCTTATCGTGTAGAGGCTGTTGATACAACGGCTGCTGGGGATACTTTCACAGGTTTCTATCTAGCAAGTATCTTGCGTGGAGAAAAAGTAAATACTGCATTGCGTATTGCCGCAAAGGCAAGTAGTATTACCGTTACCAAAGAAGGTGCGGCTAAGAGTATTCCTACATTAGAACAAGTATTAGAGAGTATGAAAAATGTCTGAGGTTATCAGACATTTTTTTCTAATTTATAGATAGCTTCCAGTGCTGTAAGGATTTCTCTGCGTTCGCCTTCCATTGTCTTCGTTGCTTGATCGGCGTAATCACCAATCGCATCTGCTGTATCTTGACCATAGAGAACAACGTTATTAAGGATGGACATTGTGCGAATGTTGCGTAAACGACCTACTGTAAATAGGGCGGCTGTTTCCATATCTGCACCAAGAACACCCATGGATGACCATTTCTTTTCTTCTTCTGCGTTTGTGTCAATATAGAAGCTTTCATGGCTATGAACGATACCAGTGTGATAGTCCCAATGATTTTCTTTTGCGGTTTCGATACATTTGAGTAAGAATTCTGTATCCGCAACTGCTGGATAGCGAATATCAGCATATGCCTTGGATGTGCCTTCATCACGTACTGCGCCAATGGCGAAGATAAGATCTCCAAGTTGGATATTTTTTTGTAGGGCACCACAGGAACCGATACGTATCATTGTGTCTACGCCAATGTGTTTTAACTCTTCAATGGCGATGGAAGCAGAGGAGCCACCGATACCAGTGGAGATGGCAATCACCTTTACACCTTTATAGTAACCGGATATACTTCTAAATTCTCGGTTATATGCAAGTTCTTTTACATCCTCAAGGAAGGGGATAATGCGATCGATGCGGGCTGGATCTCCAGGCATGATTGCATACTTTGCGTTTACACTTTTGTCTAATTGAATATGTGCTTCTAGCATCGTGCATATTCCTTTCTGGCTGTTTCTAAAATATGCAGTAATTCTTTTCTTTCTTCTTCTGTAACAAATGCGGCATTTACTGCATTGATATTCATTTGGAAGATATCATCGACTGTAAATCCCATGTCATCGATACAATGTGCGTATTCGTCTGTGATGTGTACACCAGCAAATGTATCGTTATCAGTGTTAACAGATACAAGGACGCCTTGGTCATAGAGTGGTTTCATAGGATGCTTTGCGTACGATGGTACGGTCTGACACTGTACATTGGATGTAGGGCAGATTTCAAAGAGTACTTTGTTTTCTTTTGCTCGTTCGACAAGTTCTGGGTCGAAGTATACATGGTGTCCATGACCAATACGTGTTACACCAAAGTCCATTGCGTCTTTGACTGTATCTGGTCCTTGGCTATCACCTGCATGACAAGTCATAGGTAGACCATATTCTTTCGCCTTTGCGAATAATGGGCCAAAGTTAGATAGAGGTACAAATCCTTCTGCACCTGCAAGGTCAATTCCAACAACACCTTTGCCAAGGTATTGCTTGCATACTTCTACCGTTTCCATATTTTCTTTTTGGTTTAGTGTATCAACACCAACACACATCATGCATGTAAGGATACCAATACGAAGATTAGGATATTTTTTAAGAGCGTTGTTTCTGCCTTCTAATACAGCCTCTGTTGCTTCAGCTTGGGTTAGACCTTTTTGTGTGTGGAGCTGTGGTGCGAAGCGAATCTCTGCATAAATGTAGCCTTGGTTGGCTAAATCTTCAATCAACTCTTCAGTGATACGAGTGATAGAAGTTTTATCTTGCATGCATTTAAGAGGAGTATCAAACATCTTAAGATATTCATTTACATCTTTGGCATTTGCACACTTACGAATAAAGGCTTCATAGCCTTCGATTGTATCTGCAGGATTTCAACATTTTGTTCATGTGCAAGTTTCCATATTGTATCCATGCGGAATGAGCCATCTAGATGCAAGTGAAGATTAATTTTAGGTATACGATTTAACATAATTTTTGTCCTTTCCGGTGAGATGTATTTGTTGACTTATTTAAAACCCGATAATAAAATGAGTTTACATGAAATCGCTTTCACCATTTATTTTAAGAGATGACTAGCGATTTGAAAAGATTTTGGGAGGAAATTAAATGAAAAATCTATTAAAGGCAGCAATGGTTGCATTGTTGTTAACACCGCTCGTTGGTTGCGGACC
>CAKMPP010000015.1 GCA_927911475.1 uncultured Solobacterium sp.
AACTTTCTAGGTTGATTACGGATCATTTCCATTGAGTCTGATATTTTGTTATAATAAACTAGTAAATATAAGAGGTGAATAACATGGCACAAGATTATGTTGTTTTAAATGAAAAAAACGAAAATGGCTTAATAGCTATTAACAAGACTGTATTTAAGTCTATTGCGGAAATTAGCATCGATGATATTGAAAATGCGATTCGCGTACCACAGGCACGTTTTACCAAGCCTTTAACGGTAAAGGTAGATGCTAATCAATTACATATTACAGCTGATATTAAAGTAAAGTATGGTGCTAATGTAGCAGCTACATGTGAGTTAGTACAAAATAAGATTTACGAGAACATCGTATTTATGACTGGATTTAAGCCAGCAGATGTGACTGTTAATGTCATTGATTTTGAAATCTAGTATTGACATTTATAGAGAAATTTAGTTAAATAGTATAGTAATTTGAAAAACGGAAAGAAGGAGCACCGCTTCTCACCTGATATCCTACGGATTTGGGTATATGCCGAGATGATCAAAACGATATTTAGCAGGTGCAATCTTCGTACCTGCTTTTAAATTTATAGGAGGTTTACTTGGGTAAAATTAAGAATAACAAAAACAGAAGACCAGAGTCTCATGACATGGTTAATGACGACATTCATTTTAAGGAAGTACTTGTAATTGGTCCTGATGGGGAACAATTAGGCACAATGTTACGCCGTGAAGCTTTAGAAAAAGCATACAGTATGGATCTTGATTTAATGTGTGTTGCACCTAATGCGGCAGTACCGGTATGTAAGATTCTTGACTATGGTCGTTACCACTTTGAAGATCAAAAGAAGCAAAGGGAAGCCAAGAAGAATCAACATGTTACTGAAGTAAAGGCATTACGTCTTTCTCCAGTAATTGACCAGCACGACTTTGAAACAAAGTTAAAGCGTTCAAGAGAATGGATTGAAGCTGGCCAGAAAGTTCGTATCGATATGCGCTTCCGTGGTCGTATGATTACAAGACAGGAAGTTGGTCGTGATGTTTTAAATAAGTTTACTGAGCAGATCTCAGATATAGCAGATGTAAGTAAGTCCGCCGCAATGGAAGGTAATACATTATCTGTTGTATATTCACCAAAAAAAGGTAAGTAAAGGAGAATACTATGAAAGCAAAAGCAAGAAAGCCAAAGAAGATCAGAATGAAAACAAAGAAGACCTTCGCTAAGCGTAGCAAGCTAACAGCAACAGGTAAGTTGAAGGTACAGCACAACTACGTATCACACTTTGCAGCAAACAAGACACACAAGCAGAAGATGCATTTAGCTAAATCTACAACTGCACACAGTTCCGATTTAAAGCGTACTAGACAGTTGTTGCAAGGTTAATTAGGAGGTAAATAAGATGAGAGTAAAGGGATCAACACCTACACGTAATAGACGTAAGAAAATATTAAAATTAGCTAAGGGTTATTTTGGAAGCAAACACTTACTTTACAGAACAGCCCATGAGCAAGTTATGCGTTCTCTCCGTTATGCATATATCGGAAGAAGACAGACAAAGCGTGAAATGCGTAAGCTTTGGATTGCTCGTATCAACGCAGCAACAAGACAGTATGATTTATCATACAGCCAGTTCATGCATGGTCTTAAGTTAGCAGAAATTAACGTTAACCGTAAGATGCTTTCTGAAATCGCTATTCATGATGAAAAGGGATTTGAAGCATTAGTTGACGCTGCTAAGAAGGCTTTAGCTAAGTAAGAACTTTAACCGATTTCCTATGAAGTCGGTTTTTCTTTTTTGGTAAATGAAAAAGGGGATGATATCACTTAGATACCATCCCTTTAAGTATATTATTGTTGAAGCTGTTTGATGGATAATTCTAGACGGCGTAGAGTTTCTTCTTGCCAAGAATAGAACTGATTTCAATTGCTCCACCTGGTGTAAACTGCATACCTGTAATCGCAAGACGTAATGGGAATAGAACTTGTCCATTCTTCATTCCTAATTTTTCAGGTAGTGCTAGTAATGTTGTATGTAGCGCTTCTTCAGACCAATCATCTTGGTTCTTTAAAGCTTCATAAGATGCCTGTAAGGACTTTAATGCAATCTCTGGATCAGTCTTCATCTTCTTGTTAATAAATAAATCATTGGAATAAGAAGGGAAGTTATCAAAGAATGTTAACATCTCTGGAATCTCTGCTAATGTTTGCGCACGTTGTTGTAAGATAGCCGCAATTTGTCTACGGTTGAAGTTACCCTTAACAACTTGATTAATATATGGAGTAACTAGTTTCTCATAAGAATCTAGATCCATATTTCTTAACCACATACCATTAACCCATTTTAGTTTTTCAGGGTCAAAGATTGCTCCTGAAGTACCGATATGCTTCACATCAAATGCTTGTACTAATTCATCTAATGTAAAGATTTCGCGTTCTTCTGTTGGTGACCAACCTAGTAAAGCAATGTAGTTTAAGATTGCACCAGGTAAATATCCTTTTTCAACTAAGTCCTGGAAGGATGCGTCACCATTACGCTTAGATAATTTGGAATGCTCGTCCTTCATAACCGGTGGACAGTGAATATATCTTGGGATATCCCATTCAAATGCGTTATAGATTAAGTTGTACTTAGGAGTAGAGGATAAGTATTCCATACCACGTACAACATCCGTAATGCCCATTAAATGGTCATCGATAACATTTGCAAAGTTATAAGTAGGGAAGCCATCACTCTTAATAAGTACCTGTTCATCTAATGTATTATTTTCAACTGTAATACGACCAAATACTTCATCATCAAATATGTTGTTCCTGTTTCAGGAATTGTTTGACGAATAACAAACTTCTCGCCAGCTTCAATTCTAGCTTCGCATTCTTCGATTGTTAATAACTTACATGGATCATCAAACTTGAAAGATTCTCCACGGGCTTCTTGAAGTTCACGCTGTGCAGCAATTAATTCTTCATCGCAGAAGCAGTAGTGTGCTCCACCGCGTTGAATGAGTTCCTTTGCATATTTAAGATATAAGCCGCTACGTACACGTTCAGATTGTACGTATGGTCCAAAGTTACCACCATTATCTGGTCCTTCATCATGCTTTAGACCGCAAGCTTTTAATGTGTCATAAATAATATCTGTGGCACCTTCTACCAAACGACCTTGGTCGGTATCTTCAATACGAAGGATATAAACACCTTCAGGATCTTTTCTTGCAACTAGGTATGCATATAACGCAGTACGTAAATTACCGATATGCATGTAGCCGGTAGGACTTGGTGCAAATCTTGTTCTAATAGCCATTTTAATACTCCTTTTATTCTTATATATTTTACGCTTTTTGTGTGTTTATAACAATGCAGAAGATTATATTAAATGCGTAAATAAACATTTCTTGTTAAAATATGATAGGAAAAGAGGTAAATATGAAGGAAATCGATTTAACAAAATCAGTTTATGAACTAGCTACATCCATTCCTGAATTCTTAGATATTATGGAAACTTTAGGATTTGGAGGTATGCGTCATTGTGTAGAGGACAATCCTCATACAAGAGTCATGACACCGTTAATGGCAGCTGCTAACCATGGTATTGACCCATCAGTAATCGTAAAAGCATTCCAAGATGCTGGCTTTACAGTAACAAACCAATAAGTTCATTTCTTTAATTGTATGGTTCGCAATAACTTCAAATAGTCTTAGAAAAAAGTCTTTGCATATGTAAGGTTTTTCGCTATAATAGTTATTGCGCTATTGGGATATAGCCAAGCGGTAAGGCAGCTGGCTCTGAACCAGCCATTTCGGGAGTTCGAATCTCTCTATCCCAGCCTAAAAAGACCTGTTAATCAGGTCTTTTATTTTATATAATATTTAGCATGAGTAAATTAGAAACAATATACCACAAAGAATATCCGGATATTATCAATCCTTATCTAAAATCTAAGTCTATGCAAAGATTAAAAGGAGTAGATATGAATTGTGGGTTGCAGTTTACATCACATGCTGGATTTTCTAGCTATGAATCATATTCACGCTATGAACATAGTGTTGGAGTTGCTTGTATTATATGGCATTTTACACATGACAAAAAACAAACGTTAGCTGGTTTATTCCATGATATTTCAACACGTGCATTCTCTCATGTGATTGATTTTGTAAAAAGAGATTATTTGACACAGGAATCTACTGAAGATGAAACAAAGGAAGTCATACTACAAGATAAAGTGATTATGAATCAACTCTTAGTGGATCGTATATCAGTAGATGAAGTTTCTGATTATCATATATATCCAATTGCAGATAATGATTCACCTAAATTATCTTCTGACCGTTTGGAGTATACACTTGGTAACTTATTAAATTATCGTAAATGTACAATCGATGATATTGAGAGATATTATCAAGATTTGATTGTAGGTTGTAATGAAGAAGGTGCGCAAGAAATTGTGTTTCAACATGCGGATATTGCAGAAGAGTTTGCATTTGCAGCACTTTCTTGTGGCATGATATATTCTTGTGATTTCGACCGTTATGGAATGGAGAAATTAGCAACTCTTTTACGAAAAGCTTTTCAAACTCATATTTTAACAGAAGATGATTTATATCTATCGGAAGTCGATGTGATTCAGAAATTAAATGACAGTGTGTTACAAAATGAATGGGAAGAATATACAAGACTAAAAGATGTTATGAAAGATACTACTGGTGATATCATGGTAGATGCGAAGAAGAGATATATTGATCCATATATTTATAAGTATGGAAGAGTTACATCTTTTAGCGCTGCATTTAACAATGCAGTAAATGAATTTAGGAATACAGATTATCATTATCTGATGAAAGGAATTTATCAAAATGGATAAAGTAATTGTTGTTGCTAGTAAGAATGCTGGTAAGATTAAAGAATTTAAAGAGATGTTAGAACCAAAGGGCTATGAAGTGAAAAGCTTAGCTGATTATCCAGATGTTGGTGAGATTGATGAAACTGGTATGACTTTCTCTGCTAACGCTATCATTAAAGCGCAAGCAATTACAGATAAGTATCATATTATGGCAATCTCAGATGATTCAGGATTAGAGATTGATGCTTTTGATAAACAACCTGGTGTTCAAAGTGCGCGTTGGTTGGGTCATGACACACCATATTCCTATAAGAATCAAGTTGTTTTAGACCGTATGAAAGATGAAACCAATCGCAGTTGTCGTTATGTATGTGCGATTGCTGTTACAAGACCAAATCATGAGCCGGTAGTATTTGAAGATACAGTTGAATGTGTTATCGCCAAAGAGCCTGCTGGAACAAATGGTTTTGGTTATGACCCTATAGTTTTCTATGAACCATATGCTAAGACAATGGCAGAGATGACAAACGAAGAAAAGAATAGTATCTCTCATCGTGGCAAGGCAGTTGTCCGTTTAGAAGCGTGGATGGAACATGAAGGGTTATAAGGTATTATCTGCACTAGCAGGACTAGCATTATTTCTATCTTTGTTATTAACATCGATTGATTTATTATGCTTTAATCGTTCGTTCTTCCGTTGGCAATATTCTTTAAATCACACAGCTGAAAGCATTGGTATTTCAGAGGATGGTTTAATGAATGCAACAAATGCCTTACTCGATTATATGCAGGATAAACGAGATGATATTAAAGTAATTGAAGTGGTAAATGGTAGTAAACGCGAAATCTTTGATGAGCGCGAAACATTGCATATGGTAGATGTTAAAAATCTATATCTAAATGCAATGAATACTAGAACAGTTCTTCTGGTTGGTAGTATTGTAATACTAACTTTATTAGCATTCACACATCGTAATCAAAGCTATACAATCCTATCAAATGCATATCGAAATGGATTATTGTTCTTAGGCTCACTCATTTTCTTTATTGCGATTTATGCAATTGTAGACTTTAATGGGTTCTGGATGAATTTCCATTACGTTTTCTTTGATAATGATTTGTTCTTGTTGGACCCAAATATCTCGATTATGATTAATATGTTTCCATCAAACTTCTTCTTTGCAGTTGTTTTTGGAATTATACTATTATTTGTAAGTATAGTTATTTTAATAAAGTTATTATTAGTGTTATTCAAACATAAAATTGAAAGAAGGTTAGTATGATTAACGTTGTTTTATATGAACCAGAAATCCCACAGAATACAGGCAATATCATGCGTACATGTATGGCAATGAATTGTCGTCTACATTTAATTGAACCAATGGGTTTTAAGATTACGGATAAATCTTTAAAGCGTGCTGGTATGGATTATGTAAAGGAATTGGATTATAAAATTTATCCTGATTGGCAAACATTTTACAACATGCATGAAGGTTCCTATTATTACATTACACGTTATGGTGAAAAGACGCCTTCAGAGTTTAATTACAAATTAGATGAAGGTAGGGATATCTATCTTGTATTTGGTAAAGAAAGTACTGGAATTGATAAGCATATACTCCATGATAACTACGAACGTTGTGTACGGATTCCAATGGTAGCAGAAGCGCGTAGTTTAAATCTTTCAAACTGTGTAGCAATCTGTGTTTATGAAGTTTTAGACCAACTTGGCTTTCCAGAACTATCACATACTGAGGTGATAAAAGGGAAGGATTTCTTACAACAATTTGATTAGGCATATATTTGGACAACCTCAGTATTCATAGGTATACTTACAAGGAAAGATGGTGATTACATGTTAGAAACTTTTGATGATTTCATCTCACTAGCAGTCATTTTGGTTATGCTAGTTCTAACTGTGTATTGCTTTCTTGTAATGTCGAGTAACAAGCATCTAAAGTTAATGAAAAAAAGACAAGCAAAGCATCGTGACTTTTTAGCAACACTTTCAGATGATTCGATAAGTGATAGTGAGGAGTAAACAATGATTCAAGAAACGATTAGTTCAAACAATGCCCCAGTAGCGGTAGGGCCATATTCACCCGCTATTCGTGCAGGCGACTTTATATATATCTCTGGGCAACTACCAATAGATCCTACAACTGGTAAACTTGTATCAGATGACATTCGTATTCAAACAGAACAAGTTCTTAGAAACATTGAGGCATTACTGATTGAAGCTGGCTTAAATATGTCTTATGTTTTAAAAACAACAGTCTATGTAAAGAATATGGAAGAGTTTGCAGCAATGAATGAAGTCTATACTCGTTTCTTCCAAAAGCCATTCCCAGCAAGAAGTGCTGTTGCGGTAAAAGATATTGCTCTTAATGCGAAGGTAGAAATTGAAGCATTCGCAATGGATACACGTGCACTAGAAGTTTTATGCGCTGATGATGGATGCCATACATGTAATGATTATTGTTGTGAAACAAAGTTAGAAATTCAATAAGACCTTAGGGTCTTTTTTGTTTGAACTATGATATGATATTGCTTGTACGTAGTGGAGATTATTTTCGTATGTCTATTCATAAACTAAACATCACTTTTACAAAGAAAGATATTCAATATATTATTACCATCGCATTTTCCGCACTTGTATATGCGTTTGGAATTGAATCATTTGTAAGTTCAGGTAACTTATTTCCAGGTGGATTTGCTGGTATATCACGACTTGTAGTCATGCTAATAGAAAGACAAATAGGTATAGTAATTCCATTTGGTGTAATCTATTGGATTATGAACTTTACAGTTGTGCTATTTATTTGGAATCGCATTGGACATAAGTTTGTACTATATTCCATTCTTTGGTTTTCACTTAGCTCGCTATTCTCAATTATTATTAATGTTCCTATTGTTACACAGGATATGTTATTGATTGCTGTGTTTGGTGGTCTGATTAACGGGTTTGCAATTGGACTTGCACTTCGTTCAAATGCAAGTAGTGGTGGTACAGACTTTATCGCGATTGATTTATCTGTAAGACTAAAGAGACCTACATGGAATTATTTACTTGGTTTAAATGCAATTGTATTGATGCTTGCAGGTCTAGCATTTGGTTGGGATAAAGCGTTATACTCTATTATCTTCCAATATGTTTCTACACAGGTTGTAAATACAATGCATCAACGTTATAAGATTACACGCGTACAAGTCATTACTGACCATGCAGATAAAGTATGTGATGCTGTGTTTAGTACAGTACGTCATGGTATTACTCGTATTGAAGTAGAAGGTGCATTTAAGCATCAACCACATTCGATGTTGTTAATCACGGTAAATAACTATCAGTTACCGGAAGTTATCAGTTGTATTCGCAAAGCGGATGAACGTGCATTTATGACATTAAATGCAGTCGAAAGGATTATCGGTAACTATTATCAAAACTTCATGAGTA
>CAKMPP010000016.1 GCA_927911475.1 uncultured Solobacterium sp.
AATGATTCTTCTATTTATTGACAAATCCGTATAGTTCTATGAGTTTTTCTGTAATTACATTATACGCACTACCCCCCCCATAATAAAACCCTGGGACATAAGCCCAGGGAAAAGATGGGGAAAACCACAATATATTGTTAATATTATTTGCTAGCTTTTGCGCTTGCTTCTGCGATTTGTTTTTCAATCTCAGAAATCATCTTGATATCTTCTTCAAGTGTCTTTAATTCTTCCTCAGAGAAAGATGCCTTGTTTGCTTCAACTTGTGCCTTTAACACTTCGTCATATGGCTTACTCTGTGATTGCTCAATCTGATCCTTGGACATTGTTGCGAATACTTTATTCCAGATATCTTGATGCTTGCCGAAAATTTCACTTTCCTTTGCATAAAGATCTGTTAATTCATCATTTGCTCCTGCAGACTGTCCTTCAGTTACTGTTGTTGTAACACCACTTCCAGATTTCACTTCTTCAATCATCTTGATGATTTCTTCTTGTTTCTTTTCATCTTCTAAGTTACCAACAATTGGATCACCAATGATGTTACCATTCTTATCAACCATAACTGTTGTAGGGAAACTGAAGATCTTAGCTAGGTAAGCCTTCGCATCATCACCACCATTGATGACGATATTTCTATATGTAGCACCCTGCTTAGATAAGATATCCTTTGCATCCTTTAGTGTTGCTTCATCACTAGCTTCTACGTTTACACCAATGAGTTCTGCACCGTGTTCCTTTAACTTCTTGTTGAAACTTTCAAGTGCTGGCATTTCATTTACACATGCTGCACATCCATTGAACCAGAAGTTAACAAGTGTTACTTCATTCTTGCTGAATAAGGATTCATCAACATCCTTACCATCAAAGTCCTTTCCCTTAAACTTAGGGAACATCTGTGCATCAGCTGTTTCTGTTGTAGAAGTTGTTGTAGTTGCGTTGTCTTCTTTCTTGTTGTTGCATGCTGCTAATGTAACTGCCATAACTGCTGCTACACCAACTAGGGTAAATCTCTTGAACAAATTCATTTTCTTTTTCCTCTTTCTGTTTTATGCCTTTTGTAAATTCTTATTTGCTACTTTTTGATTCTTAGCTTCACTCTTTTTCTTCATGGCTAAGTAAGTACTGATTGCCTTGGTTGGACATGCAGTAATGCATTCTCCACAACGGATACATTCCAAGTCACCAGTATTCTTTGTAATATCGACATCCATCTTACAAACTTTTGCACACTTACCACAGGATACACACTTGTTCTTATCAACGTTATAGTTGAAGATTGCGATCTTGTTGAATAATGCATAGAATGCGCCGAGTGGACAAATCCATTTACAGAATGGACGATATACAAATATAGATAATGTTGTAATCGTAATAAGAATTGTAAACTTCCAATTAAATAATGCACCTAATGTTGCACGAATATTTTTATCTACAATAGAGAGTGGAATACCACCTTCCAAAATGCCTTGCGGACATATGTATTTGCAGAAGTAAGGTAATGCAATACCTGCTTTATTTGTCATAATGATTGGAAGTAATATAACTGCTACAGCGAGAACAATAAACTTTGTATATGTTAAGAATCTTAAATTCTTCGTACTAAACTTCTTTGTTGGAATCTTATGTAATAAATCTTGATACCAACCAAATGGGCACATAAATCCACAGATTAATCTTCCGATCAACACACCAAATAAAATTAGAATTCCACTGATGTAATATGAGAAGTTATACTTTGATGAACCTACAACTGCTTGGAAGGAGCCTACTGGGCACGCTCCTGTAGCAGCTGGACATGAATAACAGTTTAAACCTGGTACACATACCTGTTTAATTTTTCCATTATAGAGAACGCCCTTGAAAAAGTTAGGGATATGCATGTTTGTTAGGAATGTCGCAAACATCTGAATTGTATTACGTCTCTTCAGGAATCTTAGAAATGCTCTTGATTTAGCTGATGTCATAACTATCCAATTCCTACACACTCTAGGCAAAGACGAATCGCTTTACCGAATACACTTTCCACTTCTCCACGAGAAGCACCAATCAGAATAAACACAACTGACAATACAACAAGGAATGCCTGTGTTGCGATTCTTATTTGTGTTGGATATTTATTAATAAAATCCATTGATAAGTCCTCCTTAACACTCAATTTCTATCTGACGTGAAAAATATAACAAAGTAGATATAAAATTTGTGTTAAGAAATTTAACAATTTATTTTTCTATTTTTATACTGATTCATGCCTGCATAAATGTACGTGTCTGATTTATAAGTTACTTATTTTGTTTCAATACGGATGTGCTATACTGAGTTCATATATACTCAGTTTCTGACAATTTCGTAATCGTATGAAAGGAACA
The DNA here is from genome assembly GCA_927911475.1 of uncultured Solobacterium sp. Taxonomy (GTDB): domain Bacteria; phylum Bacillota_I; class Bacilli_A; order Erysipelotrichales; family Erysipelotrichaceae; genus Bulleidia. The sequence goes on from CAKMPP010000016.1 coordinate 2,370, forward strand.
TTTTGCATATGAGAATATTAGTGGTTGAAGATGAAATCACCCTTTGTGAAACAATCGCAAAGGGTTTACGTCTTGATGGATATGAAGTGGACACATGTTTTGATGGTGGTAATGCTTGGAATATGGCTATGGATGAAAGTTATGACTTGATCATCCTAGATTTAAACTTGCCAGTCATGGATGGTATGGAAGTACTCCGTAACATTCGTAAGGAGGATTCTGAAACAGCCGTACTAATCCTATCTGCACGTGGACATTTACAAGATAAGATTGATGGTCTCGATAGCGGTGCAAACGACTACCTATGCAAGCCATTCCACTTTGAAGAGTTGGAAGCTCGCGTTCGTAGTCTAACTAGACGGCGCACCGTACAAAATAATGTCATTCTTTCATGTGGAGAACTTTCATTAGACACAAAGAGTCGTACCGTGATGGCTAGAGGTGAAAAGCTTCCCCTCACGCGAAAAGAGTTAGGACTATTAGAATACTTATTACTGCATCAAGAACGCCCAGTCCCACAAGAGGAACTCATCCAACACGTGTGGGATAGCAGTGTTGATAGCTTCAGTAATTCCATCCGCGTACACATCTCTGCTTTACGTAAGAAATTACGTGCAGCACTTGGGTATGACCCTATCGCAAACCGGATTGGTCAAGGTTATGTGATTGGAGGACAACAAGATGAATAAGCGTCGTTCCCTGCAATGGAAACTAACTGTCATTACCGCTATTATTGTCATTCTATCCTGTCTTGCGATTAGTTATGCCATCAGTAAATCTGCGATTGCGTCTATGAGTAAGATTGAAAATTCTGCTGTCGCAATTTTACCAGCCAATCCAGCAACAGATACGACTGGTGAAGTTGTACAATTACAGATTTCAACCAAAGATGTCATTTCTGATATGGCAAAAGGTATCCAAGCAGACTTCTGGAAGAGTAGCTTACTAATCACAATTATCATCACAGTTGCAAGTAGTTCTATGATGTACTTCTTTATTGGATACGCATTAAAACCACTTAAGAATCTCGGCGAACAGATTGAAGATATCCAAGCCAAAAATTTAAAACATCTTGTTTTAACAGATCAAAGTTCTATTGAGATTGAACAATTAACAAATGCCTTCAATGAAATGTTAGAACGCTTAAGTAATACCTTCGCTGCACAACGGCAATTCTCTGCTAACGCTGCTCATGAGTTACGTACTCCTCTTGCGGTAATGCGTACAAAATTAGAAGTTTTTGAGAAAAACAAAAAGCCAAGTGACACTGACTATCAAGAAACAGTCAACATGATTCGTATGCAAACATCTCGCTTGTCACATGTCATTGATATTCTCCTTGAGATGACGGATTTACAATCCGCCCAAAAACAAGACCACATCTCTTTAGCAGATATGACAGAAGAAGTAATTTGTGATTTAACGGCAGTCGCCGAAAAAAAGGATATTACAATCTCTCAAAATCCAGGGACTGCCGAAATCATTGGTAATGATACCCTTGTCTATCGTGCAATCTACAACCTTGTAGAAAATGCCATTAAGTATAACAATACCGGTGGAAACGTAACTGTATCCATCAAAGAGGATAGTGAATTTGCAAGCGTAATTATCAGTGATAATGGTCCCGGTATCGAGCAAGAAGATTGGCAACATATCTTTGAACCGTTCTTTAGAATTGATAAATCACGAAGCCGTGATATGGGTGGTGCAGGTCTTGGTCTTGCCCTTGTAAAAGAGATTGCCCGCCAACACGGTGGTGATGTTTATGTTGTACAAAGTTCAAAAAACGGAACACAAATTGCACTGAAACTACGTCGAAAGTAACAAAGAGTCGCTTTATTGGCGACTTTTTCGTTTATCTGCTCAGTTGAGCGTATATGCAGGGCAGTAGAAGAATGGTATAATAAAGGTTATGAAAACTGGATTATTTATTACATTTGAAGGACCTGATGGAAGCGGCAAGACAACTGTAAGTACTGCCGTAACAAAGATGCTAGAAGCAGATGGTTATCAGGTACGTTATACAAGAGAACCAGGCGGTTCCAATATTGCTGAACAGATTCGTCATGTAATCTTAGACCCTAAGAATACAGAGATGGATGCTAGAACAGAAGCTTTACTCTATGCCGCAAGCAGAAGACAGCATCTTATAGATAAGGTTTTACCTGTCCTTGAACAAGGTGTACATGTCATTAGTGACCGCTTTGTGGATAGTTCCCTAGCATATCAGGGTTGTGGTCGTGAGATTGGCATGGATGAAGTTTATGAAATCAACCAATTTGCGATTGAAAACCATATGCCTGATAAAACAATCTTCCTACAGATTGATGCAGAAACAGGTTTAAAGCGTATTCGTAGAGGAAGAGAAGTATTAGACCGACTTGACCAAGAAAGTATCGAATTCCACGAGCGTGTTCATGAAGGTTATCAAAAGGTTATCGATAAGTACGCTGATCGTATGATTATCGTCGATGCGACTGTAGATGTCGATACCGTGATTCAAAAGTCCTATGAAATTGTGAAAGGATTATTAGATGCGCAAGGATGAGTTACAGCAACAACAACCTCTGTTTTATCATGCATTAGAAAATGCATGCATGAATCATAGAGTTGCGAATGCTTATCTTTTATCCGGTCCTCATGGAACCCTAAAACATGAAGCTGCTCTTTACTTACAAAGAGTATCTTTTGTAAGCGGCACCAAGGAGTTGCTTGTGAAGAATGCAATACATGTCGTCGTGTAGATGAGGGCTTGTATGCAGACATGGTTTTATTAGATGGCTCTAAGAGTGCTATCTCTAAAGATGATGTAGACGCAATCCAAGAGAAATTCTCTAAGACTGCATTAGAAGATGGGGATGGATCTCGTGTATACATTCTAGAAAACGTAGAGAACGCAAGTATCTTTGCACAAAACAGTATGTTGAAATTTTTTGGAAGAACCTGCATCTGGTGTTGTCGCAATTCTTACAACCGACAATATCGATCGTATCTTACCAACCATCGTTTCTCGCTGTACGTTAATTCCCTTCTCTCCACTTTCCGATGAGTATCTACTTTCCAAAGCGAAAGAAGTAGGTGTTCAAGATGTAGATGCTTACTTTATCTCTCATCTTGTAAAAGATATCAACGAAATGAAGGAATTTGCGGACAGTTCTATCTTTGAAACCTGCAAGATGATGTTTAAACAATACTTTAATCTTGAAGGTAGTCGCGAAGAACTATTAGTAGATTATGATATCTCCTACCGTTCAAGCGAAAAAGACAGCGCAAAAGCTAAGAAAGAAAATATTCTGTTACTCAATGGCTTCTTTGATCTGATGTCATTATTTGCTCACGATGTTGTATGCAAACATATTGAAGGACCACATTGGTACAAAGAATTATTACAACAAGAAATACACAAACAGAAAGAATATGGAGAATTGATCATTATCTTACAAGAACAAAAAGATAAGATTAATCGATTTATTGATTTAAATCTATTAATGGAATCAAACCTTCTATAGATTGGAGGAATTCAACCATGAACATGGAATGTGAACACGGTTCATGCGGTTGTCCAATGCACCAAGAACAAGAACAACCGACAGTGAAATATGACTATTCCGTCGCTGTACGATTTAAGAATGCTACAAAACCGTATTCTTTTGGCTGCGATACTGCAGATATCAAAAAAGGAAGCTGGGTTGTTGTAGAAACAGCACAAGGAATTGAAATGGGTGAGGTAGATGCAGATGCTCTATCTATTGATAGATATAATCTGCATATGCCAACAAAACCAATTATTCGTATCGCTACAGAGAAAGATCAAAAGATGTACGCTGAAAATGCCATTGCAGAAAGTGAAGCGTATCGTATCTGTAACGAAGAAATTCAAAGTTTAAATCTCGATATGAATCTTATGAGTGCGCAATATACGCTTGATCGCTCAAAGGTTCTATTTGTATACCTCGCTGATCAACGTGTCGATTTCCGCGAGCTTTTAAAAGTTCTAGGAACTCGTCTACACTGCCGTATTGAATTACGTCAGATTGGCGAACGTGATAAGGCTAAGATGGTCGGCGGTATTGGTATGTGCGGTATGGAAACATGTTGCAGCCGATACAAGAATCACTTTGATGTAATTTCCATCAATATGGCTAAAAACACAACAGCTTGCACTAAACGTAGAGAAACTCTCCGGTATGTGCGGTAAGTTAATGTGTTGCTTGAAGTATGAAGAAAATGATTATAAGGAACTAACAGCTGGACTGCCTAAGATGGGTTCTCAAGTTGAATATGATGGTATGGTTTATCGTCTTACAAATATGAATGTCATGAAACAGGAAGCGAAGTTAGAAAACCGCGAACAAGTACTCTTTATTTCCCTGGAAAACTTACGCGAGAAAGCTATCCCACGTAAAGGCTTTGTTCAACAGAATAACAACCAAAAAGAGTGATAAACAAGTACATCGTACAACCGTTCATGAAGGTGTAGCTGCACCAGTGAATAAAGACAAGGCTGTACATGTATCAATAGACTTACCAACAGTTAAGGTAGAGTCATCCAAACCACAAAACAATCGTCCAAACAATAACAATAAGAAACCAAGCAGAAATCATTCCAACAAGCAGAGTCAGCCACGTCCAAATGTGGAAAAGAATACTGCTGAACGCAAGAATGTAACTGTGCGTACATTTGGACGCAAGAAAAAAGATGAGGGCGATAACGCATGAACCGCCAGAAATCCTTCGAAAATGAAAAACCAACACTCTATTTAGTACCTACTCCAATTGGAAATCTCAATGAGATGACTCCACGTGCAATTGATGTCTTAAATAGTGTCGATGTAATCGCATGTGAAGATACCCGTAATAGTGGGCAGTTATTAAAGCATTTTGGTATTTCAAAACGATTGATTGCTTATCAGAACTTTAATGAAGCATCCAGTACAAAAGGCATTATCAACTTACTATCACAAGGAAATAACGTTGCCTTAATCTCTGATGCTGGATATCCATTAATTAATGATCCAGGACAAAGAGTTGTCAGTGAAGTGACAGCGCTTGGATATAACGTTGTGCCAATTTCAGGCTGTAGTGCTTTCTTAAATGCGCTCGTTGCGTCAGGATTAATTGCACAGCCATTTATCTTCATTGGTTTCTTACCACCTTCTACACATGATTGTGTTAAGAAACTACGTATGTACCAGTCATATCCAATGACACTTATTATGTATGAAGCACCACATCGCATTGAGAAGATGCTACAAAGTTGCTTAGATGTATTAGGTGATCGTCATATCTGTATCGCTCGTGAATTAACAAAAGTACATGAAGAGTTTATCCGTGGTACAATTTCCGAGATACTACCGATTGCCTCAGAGTTAAAAGGTGAAATGGTTGTTGTGATTGAAGGCAATCAAGATGACTATGAAAAAGATATCGATATGGGGCAGATTCTCAATATGGTAAATACTTCTATTGAAAGTGGAATGTCTACAAGTGCCGCAATCAAAGAAGTTGCCAAACAGACAGGTATCTCAAAAAATCAGATCTATGATTTAGTTCATGGAAAAACTGATCAGAAAGGTGTGTGTTAACGAATGTTAAATCAATACGGACAATTAACCTTAGAACAAACACTGTTCTATCTTGTGATTGCGATTTTCCCTGCAATCTTCTTCATGATTTATATCTATCGCAATGATGATAAAGAAAAAGAACCACCACTCTTATTACTAAAGTGTATTATTGGTGGTCTACTCTCTGTACCAATCGCAATCATATTAGAGATGATTTCCGAACAGGTTGTCTATTATCTTTTGGAAATGTAGTAACTGCTACACAAGTCAATTACGGTATCCTAACCGCAATCTTTGTTGGACTCATCGAAGAAGGTGCAAAGTTCTTCTTCCTCTATCGATTCACATGGAAAGACAAAGCATTCAATTATCGCTTTGATGGTATTGTATACGCTGTATTTGTATCACTTGGATTTGCGGCATTAGAAAACGTCTTCTATGTATTTAATTATGGAACAGGTGTTGCTTTACAGCGTGCACTTCTCACAATTCCAGGACATATGAGTTTTGCGGTATACATGGGCTTATACTACGGTCATGCTAAAGTATCTGAAGCTGTCAATAACTCAGACGCAAAGGCACTCAATCTAAAAGCATCATATGCATTTGCGGTATTACTGCATACAATCTTTGACGCAACTCTGATGGTAGAATCCGATATTGGACTAATCTTCTTCTTTATCTTCGTTGCAATCCTAGATATCGTCGTATACCGTACGATTCGCTTAGAGTCCAAGAATGATATTCCTATCGTTCCACCAACAGAAGAGGATATCTACGCAGAAACCCAATTATCACGACCATCTCCAATCGTTGAAATTACACACGATGTAAGTGAACGTGAAAAAAATGTAAGGTTTGTTGTATTATAAGGTTAACGTTATTAATAAGAGGAGTAATTTATGTTAAGTGATCCAACAATTGTCAAATTGATTATCATGGGCTTAGTCGGTACAAAACGTTGTTCTACTTCTAGCCGTTATCTATTTGGCATTTAAGAAAAATACATATTATGTAGATGCGGAAGGAAATGATATTAGTACAACAAAAAAGCCACAGACTAAGAAAGTTGTGCAAGCTACACCAATCGCTCCAAAACCAGAACCAGTACAACAACCAAAGCAGAATGAAGAAGATAAGCTCGCTGCGACAACAGTTCTTACTGATTTAGAAAGACCTGTAATGCCAGTGTCTCCATCAATCGCTCCAGTAAAGGTAGATTCCTTGGATACACCAATTCGCGAAAAGAATAATGATGATTCCGCAACATTATTTGAAGAAATCTTCTCTACAACAAACTTAGATGAAGCTGATCCTAAGATTCTTGTTACAATCAAAGTAGCAGGACAAGCAAAGGATCATACAATTAGTACATTACCATGCTTGATTGGTCGTGAAGCCGCAAGTTGTGACCTTGTCATTAATGAGCCAGCAATCAGCCGAAAACATGCACGCATATTGATTGAAAGTGATACATTCTATTTAGCAGATGTTTCTGAACATAATGGAACATACTTAAATGGAATTAAACTACCACCACTTGGTAAGGCTCGTATCCACGAGGGAGATCATATCAACCTAGGACGTGCAGAAATCGTCATCAATCAAATTATTGACTAAAGATGCTTACGAGCATCTTTTTTTATAATTCTATACAATAATGCTGTATGATTAACAGGTATGGAGGTTCCCTATGAATTTAGAACTAAATAACAAGCTACATGGATTTGTCCTTGAACAAATCAAAGATATTGAAGACGCAAAAGGAACTTTATATATGTTCCGTCACGAACAAACAAACGCAGAACTCTGCTGGTTAAAACGCGATGACAACAACAAGACTTTTGCGATTACTTTTAAAACAATCCCAGATAACGATACAGGTGTTTTCCACATTCTAGAACACAGTGTTTTAAATGGTTCAAAGAAATATCCTGTACGTGAACCATTTGTAGAACTATTAAAGAGTAGTTTACAAACATTCTTAAATGCATTTACTTATCCAGATAAGACAATGTATCCGGTAAGTAGCCGCAATGACAAAGACTACATGAATCTCATTTCTGTATATATGGATGCGGTATTCCAACCAGCCATCTACACAAACCCAAATATCTTCCTACAAGAAGGTTGGCATTATCAGATTCATGATGTAAATGAAGAGATGGAATATAGTGGTGTTGTACTCAATGAAATGAAGGGTGCCTTCTCCTCTGTTGATGAAACAATCGTAGATGAACTCAATCGTATGTTATTCCCTGATAACTGCTATAAGTATGTATCTGGTGGTGACCCACGTTATATTACAGATTTAACATACGAACAATTTATTGAAACACACCAAAAGTTCTACCATCCATCCAACGCGCGTATTTGGGTAGATGGCAACTTAGATATTGATGAAGTACTTCGTTTTATCCATGAAGAATACTTTGTTAATTATCAAAAGGAAGAAATGGATTTCGCAATACCGATGCAAAAGGTTCTACCAGCTGTGCACAATCGTATATCCTACGAAGTCAGTGAAAATGAACCTACAGAAAATCGCTCTCATATCTCTTTTGCAAAGATTATTTCTACATACGATTCTTATGTACAGAATATCGCATGGTCTGCACTCTCTTCTACTCTTGTTGCCAACAATGAATCACCATTAAAAAAGGCTATCCTCGACAACAACCTTGGTGAAGATGTTGACTTAGATTTATATGATGGTATCCAACAACCATGGCTCGTTTTAACCATTCGTAACACAGACGCAGAGAAGTTTGATGCTATCCGTGAAACATTACGCTCTACAACAAGCAAGCTTGTAGAAAATGGCTTAGACCATGAAGAATTACACGCAACAATCAACCAGATGGAATTCCGTTACCGTGAAAGCCATGAGCCTGCGGGATTAATGTATGGACAACGTGCAATGGATAGTTGGTTATATGGTGGTGATCCAGCAGAACCATTATCTAATGGAAAGATTTTCGATATCTTACGTGAAAAGATTGAACAGGGATATTTTGAAGAACTCTTAGCATCCTTCTTATTAGATGAGGAGCATCTGAACTCTCTTACAGTTGTGCCATCCACAACAATGGGAGCCCAGCGTATCGCAGACGAAAAGAAACGTCTAGCAGATATCAAGGCTTCCAGCCAAGAGAACGTTCTAAAATATATTGAGCAAAACAAGGTATTAGACCTCTGGCAACAATCTACAGATACAAAGGAACAGCTAGCTACCCTACCTAAGATTCATCTTTCTGAGATTGATGAAAAACCAGAAGATTTACCACTACAAATTGAAAAAGTGCAGTCTGTCAAGACACTGGTTCACCCTGCGCAAGAATCAGGTATTGTATACCTCTTCTTCTACTTCTCACTTGCAGGAATTACTATCAAGCATTTACCAGCAGTTGGTTTATTTACTGATTTACTTATGAACTTACCAACTACAAAGAAGACAGTTCGCCAGTTACAACGTGCTGTACGCAAGGACCTTGGGTCATTGAATATTGTTACAGATGTATACTCACCAGATAACCGTTCGGATGCATGCATTCCAGTCCTTGCGGTATCCTGTTCAGTACTTGAAAGAAATATAGATAAGGTTGTCCCACTCATTTTAGAAGTAATCAAAGATACTAAGTTTACAAAGGAAGAAATCTTACCTATCCTCAAACAAGGTAACGAAGGCGCAAGACAATCCATCATCATGAATGGACATTCCTTCGCAATGCGTCGTGTATCTGCACACCATAGTGCCGAAGGTGTATTCCGTGAATACATCGGCGGATACGAAAATGCATTATTTAGTAAGCAGTTAGAAGATAACTACGATGAGATGATCGATGAAGTCATCAATGAATTTGAGATGTATCAGGAAGTATTATTCTCTAAGGATCGTCTGATTGCGAGTGTAACTGGTGATCATTTAGATGTTGTAGAAGAATTCATCGCTGGTATCAATCGCGTTGAAGCACAGGGTAACGTTGTACACTACCCACTCTTACAAGAGCCAAAAGAAGCACTTCAAATCCCTGCAGGTATCTCCTACTCTGCCGCAGGCACTAACATCAAGTCCTTCGATTTTGAATATGATCCACGCTTGCAGGTAATCGCTCATCTATTGACCTACGATTATCTATGGACTGAAGTACGTGTGAAAGGTAATGCATATGGTACAGGCTTTAGTGCAAATCCAAATGGAAATATCGCCGCATACTCCTATCGTGACCCAAGTCCTCTTCATTCTATCGAAGTCTACCAAGACATTTACAAACGTATCAAGCAACTCGCTGAAGATGAGCAAACCGACTTAGCTGGATATATCATTGGAACAATTGCGGCAGCAGAGCCACTCTTAGCACCAGCTGCGAAAGTTCGACTAGCAGATATTCGCTACTTCCGTAATACTTCATACGAAAACTTATGTACTGCACGTAAGAAAATTCTATCTATGACAAGAGAAGATCTTGCAAGATACGTAGAACTCTTTGAAAAGGCATTACAAAATCCAACATCCTGCATTGTCGCAAATACAGAAACAATCGAACAATGTAAGGAAGAAGGATATACTATCCTTGATCCAATCTCTTAAAACGGCAGAAATGCCGTTTTTTATTGTTAAAATGTGTCTAACTTTCATTAAAAATGAAATATTTTCAGGTTAGTTAGTTCTAACATGCGAAAAAATCACAAACTTCTTTGAGCAAAAGTATTGAATTCAAAATAAAAAATTCTATAATGATAATAGTTCTCAATAAGTGGTGATTATGAAAAGAAGACAGACTTATCAAAAACAAGAAATATTAAATATTATCCAAGGAATTGGAACGCATATGACTGCGGAAGAGGTTAAGTCTGCTTTGGATCAAAAGGAGACCGGCATTGGTTTAGCAACTGTATATCGTAATCTCAATCTTCTCGTCCAAGAAGGTGTGATTCGTAAGTATACAGGTGAAGGCTACAACTTCTATGATGGTAACCCTGCTCCACACGATCACTTACGTTGCACAAAGTGCGGTAAGATGATCGACCTTGGTGAAATGCCTTATGACTCTTGCCCAGATGAAAAGGTAGAAAAATTCACCGGTGGAAAAGTATTTAGTCATGTCACTATTTTTGAGGGAATTTGCAAAGATTGTCTAAATGAGGAGGACACAAGCAATGGAATTAAAGGGTTCAAAAACTGAAAAGAATTTAAATGATGCATTCGCTGGCGAGTCAATGGCTCGCAACAAGTACACTTTCTTCGCTGAGAAGGCTCGTGAAGAAGGTTACGAACAAATCGCAAACATCTTCTTAGAAACAGCACGTAACGAACAGGAACACGCTAAGCAGTGGTTCATCGCATTATGCGGTGGCGCTATCCCAACAACTCATGAATGCTTACAGATGGGTGTTGATGGTGAAACTACGAGTGGACAGACATGTACAAGAGAATGGCTGCAGAAGCTCGTGAAGAAGGATTCACACGTATCGCAGCACAGATGGACATGGTAGCTAAGGTTGAAAAGGAACACGAAGAAAGATACGAGAAGTTAAAGGCTAATGTCTTAAACTCACAAGTATTCGAAAAGGACGAGCCTGTAGTATGGCAGTGCGAAATCTGTGGTTACACAATTGAGTCCAAGAAGGCTCCTAAGATTTGCCCACTATGCAGCTACAAGGAAAGCTTCTTCGAAGTTAAGAAGGAAAATTACTAAAATAAAATGGAAGCCAATCTACTATAATGTAAGGCTTCCTTTTATTTTGTTACGTAGTCTTTCTGGTAGTAATGAAGAGTATTCATCTATCTCATGCATTTTCATCCATGTAATTGTCTTTTTCAGTTTTTCTAAGAATATACTATTTTCAGTAGTTTGACACAATTCTTCCAATTTATCTATAGCATCTTCTTTAAAATATATTGCTTTTAATATTATCTCTCCATAAAGATATAGCGAAGCATCGACATCCCACTTATCAAATTCAATCTCTCTTTGAAGAGTATGATGGTTATAATCCCATATCATTTTCTTTATGAGCAGATCTGCCTTTTTATAATCTTTATTATCGTCTTGATAAATATATTGTGTTAATGCTTGATGAATCGCGGGAGCATGTACATCTTGTAAGAGCGCCTGTTCGATATATAGACTATAAAATAAATAATTAGCATTTTTACATATAGTATTGTTTTTTATTGCCAGAACAAACAGTAATGCACTGATACATATCAGATATAAATCATGATGCGTCAAAAAATATCCTACTAGTAACAATACGCAAACAAACGTAAGTATCAGTAAAACCGTTCTCTCAAATTGGCGCAGCTTATTTTGATAAGTTTTCAACGTGTCACTTTCTTCAATGATAGGTCCGTTAAAGTCACTTGCTAATCCATCAATAGATTTATCAATCATCATCTTGTTATGTGCGAATCGAAAACAGAGGAAAATATAATTTGAGTTTTTAAAGATTAATTTTACTGTTATCGCAGAAATAAATCTTATAAATATCCAACCAATCATGATAAATGCAATCAATTGAATATAATCAATCAGATATTCCCTATATATTCTTAGCGGCCTAGCAATATTCTCCAAATTCAATACTAATAGGAAAGTTAATATTGCTAAAACATCTAAAATATAATACCTTTTTTCTCCTCATTATATTTCCCTTAGTTTAATATTAGAAAATCACTTATGCTCATACATCAAAATCATTAACAGAATGATTGCTATAAAACATCCTAAAACAAATAATATCTTTCCTTTTCTGGAGTGGAATATCTTATTTTTATTTGGATTATTCTTGATAGAAAGCATATATGTAACAATTGATACAGCCAATAATCCAAAAGATCCAAGAAAACCAAGAATATCAAATCTTTCGTATTTACTAAAAAATGTTCCAACAGCGTAGGAAATCATTAAACATATAAATGAAATAATTTCATATTTAGTATGTTTCTTTATCTTAAAGTTTCCTAGCATAAATATCCCCCCATTCACGTAATTATTTGGTGATGCTAATTCTATACTTCTCTATCAATTGGATTGTCTTCAAAATACTTGCTTATTTTTTTATCACATTAATACACATTCACTATTTTGTCAAAATTATTCATTTGCACTATCTTTACTAAATCAAAATACTATATCCTAAATATCTCTAGCATGAATATAACAGAAGATATTTCATAAAAGCGGTATGAAAATACCATCTTTTTCTTTATGATTATGTTAGTGAAAAAGAGGAACATCATATGTCACAAGAAATCTATGTAAAACCCAAGAAAGTTACAGCCTTAAATATCCTACTTATTCTGATAGGATCATCCTTATACGCATTATCAGTTAACTTCTTTTTAGTACCTTTAAAGCTGTACTCTGGTGGTGTCCCTGGTACAGCTCAGATATTAAGAACATTATTCTTTTCTAATGTCCAAAATGTAGATACTGCGGGTCTTATCAACCTTGCGTTTAATATCCCGCTCTTTCTTCTCGCTTTAAAGAAGATGAAGAAACGCATGGTTGTAGGAACAGTGCTATCTGTTGCTTTACAAACAATTATCTTTACATATATCATCGCCCCTAGTGCACCTATCCTCGATGATAAACTCGCATGTATTGTTATTGCTGGACTACTAGGGGGTGTTGGATGTGGATTGATACTTACCAATAGTGCAAGTGCAGGTGGCCTAGATTTATTGGGTCTATATCTAAGTCATAAGTCAAAGAAGATTTCTGTAGGAATCTTTAATGTTATTTACAATATTATTCTATATACATTAATGGCAGTACTATTCGATGTCTCAACTGCACTATACTCTATTATCTATATTGTGGTATTCTCTGTGACAATTGATCGTTGGCATTATCAAAACATTGAAGTTGAGCTTATGATTTTCACACATGTGCCTGAAGTAAAACAGATGATCATGCATGAATATGCAAGAGGTGTTACTTGTTGGGATGGTAAAGGTGCTTATACTAATAATCACACAGAAGTACTTGTTACAATTGTCGCAAAGAGTGAGGTTTCTTCCGTTCAAAGAGAGATTCGAAAACTTGATCCAAATGCCTTCGTAATTGCTCATACACGTGTTTCTGTATCCGGAGGATACCAAAAAACGCCTAGTTTAACACTAAAAATACGATAAATAGTGGATTTATTTTTTCTTTGTGATACATTTTGTATTGTAGAAATCGTGAGGAACATATGAAAACAACACATACAATTTTAATTGTGGATGACGATATTGATATTTTAGAAGCCCTTAAAATCTATTTATCTAAAGACGAGTATCGTTTATTAACTGCTCAAAATGGAAAAGATGCAGTCGATATCGTTAAAGCAGAAACTGTGGATTTGGTATTAATGGATATTATGATGCCTATCATGGATGGCATTAAAGCAACCGAAGAAATTCGTAAACTTACAAATAT
>CAKMPP010000017.1 GCA_927911475.1 uncultured Solobacterium sp.
TGATATAGAAGATTTGATAAAGCTGAATAATAGACCAGCCAAAGAATAGAATTGCCATCACTTGATAAAGTGTATATCGGCTATCTTCTTCCATCGGATCAACATGGTCCCATAATAGGACGTCTACCTCTTCCGCTAACTTACGAGCACCAGAGGAGAAGTCGCTATTTGTAATCACAACTGCTTTGTCCAGCTTGTAATAAGCGATGCCAGAGAAGGCCTGCTGAACTGCATCGTTACCAACGGTTCCACTATAGTACTTACACTGAAAACCATACTTCAAGCCTCCTTTGGTAGCGATGATATCAATGCCTTGGTCACCACTTGCCTTCGTAAGAGTTATATTTTTATATCCTAGTGAGGAAAGATATTTTGCACAACTGCGTTCGTATTGAATTCCATTCATAAGGATATTATACAGTACTTATTTTGGATTTGTAGGAAGAAGAGTGAATAATTCATTTTTCCGTTTTTTCTTCTTCAATGAGGTTGTTATAGGCAAGTTGTGCATAAGTTTGAAGTCTATTGGAATGTGTATTTTCATCCCCATACACAAAGTAGTTACCATCTTTATCAATACAACCTAGTGCTGATACAACAGGTACATCCTGATATATATTCTGTTGGAAGTTTTGATATGGCGTTAGCTTAACATTTGCGTTTTCCGCAAGTAGGGTGCTGAGATAGTTTGCACTGATATAAGGGAGTGTGCCACTAGGAATATCATAGTTAGCCCACATGAAGAAATGGGTGATATATCTACGTTGATTTTCCGCATCACTTAAATCATGTAGACTTTTACCATAAAGTTCTTCATAGAATTCATCCTCAATAAATGGTTGGTGGTCTCCATACATGAGGATAATCGTTGGCTCAGAGACATTCTTGAAGTAATTTACAAGTTGTTCTAAAGCCATATCACTGCGGCGAATGATGCTGAGATATTCTTCTGTTTGTGGATAATCACCCTTCATAGAAGTGATGTGAACATCGCGAAGTAACCCTGTATTGTATGGAGAGTGATTTTGCATCGTCACATTAAACATGAAGAATGGTTTTGATGTATCACGTTGTTCATATAAATTGATAACATGTTGGAAATCCCATTCATCTGAGACGTAGTTTCGTAGCTTCTGATAATTTGTAATATCCTCTATGCCGATATATCGGTCAAAGTTCATGTATTGATAAGTATTCACACGATTCCAGTTTTCTTTGTAATAAGGATGGAAGGCGGTTGTACTATAGTTTTGATCCGATAATGTCATCGCAAAACCAGGTTGAGTATGTTTTTCATAAAGCGTATAGGCATTTGAACCAATTGGCAAAAAGGCCATAGAGTTACCGGTTAAGAATTCATATTCCGTATTACTAGTACCTGTTCCGATTGTAGAAACATATACATTTCCTTGAATGGTATTTTTATCATCCTTCATACTATTTCAAAGGAAAGATAATCTTTATCTGTTTCAAACTTTCCAATCACCTGTAAATCGGAGAACGCTTCATTCATAATCGTAATGATATTTGGATGTTCTACCGTTGCATTTGGACGCTGACCAAGTGCTGTTTCTGTGATAGTTTGTGTTGAAGTTGTATTCTCTTTTAATTGTGTTGCAAGTGTTTCTACATCATATCCATGCGGCTTTTCTAGTGATAAGTAACGTGTGTTTACGAAGAATTCGGCAATCGCTCCATAGTTTTCGTAGCCTCTTGCTTGATTGAAGAAGTCTGGTGTTGCGCCAAATGTTACTTGGAAGAAATCCGTACCATAGAAAGTGATAAGAATTGCGGCTGAAAGAAAGAGACAAATTGTACGATAAAGCATTCGCTGTTTTGTCTTCTTTGCTTTTGGTAACCAGAATAATAAGGTGAAGATGACATTGATGACAGTCAGTGTAAAGAGTATCTGAACATTGAATGTTAGTTGATAGTTGGATGCGACACCAGCTGCCGTTTTAATCACGCTTATATCCCATGGTAATAGGGGGATGCCTTTAAACTGTTTTACATACATGTTCGCGATTCCAAAAATACATAGAACAACTGTAGTAATCGCAAAAGAGATTTTCATGCTTGCGAATAGTATGTAGAATATCATCGCAATCAGAAGAATAATACCGTAGTTTACAAATACATTACCGATACCTTCAATATCGGAAAGAAGGTTGTTATTACAAAGTTCGACTGCCATTTCAATGAGCAATGGAACAAGTAAGATTGTAATCACTTTGACAAACCTATCTATCTTTGGCCTATGTGGTAACCACTTCAGTATAGTAGATAAAATTGATACGATGATTACAATGAAAAACATAGTATTTGTTTGATCTAATTTGTGATAATCCTGATAAAAATAGATATTTGTGATAAGTAAAATAGCTGTAATCACAAGTGGAATGAGTCGTCTTAATTTATTCATAAGGATATTATAATTGGATTGTAACGAAATTGTCACTTTTTGTTATATATACTAAACTTGCAAGATGGTAGAATATTGTTAAAGAGTCTAGTTATATCATAGAAAAGATATCATTTTGCTAGATATAAACTGTTATAGAAGATACAGGAGAATTGTATGTTAAAAAATAAAAAAGATTTTGATTGCGGTACTTGTTGCGGTTGTAGCGATTGTCGCTACAATATTTACCTTTTTCCAAAGGAATCTAGGTGGTGCTAGTGGAGGAACAGTTGCCTACGTAGATACCATTAGTAATATCATGGGTTTTTCTGGTGGTGGAAATGATCGTTACTCTGGTGTAGTTGAATCCCAGCAGAGTGTGAAGGTGAATAAAAACCAAGAGAAGAAAATTGAACAAGTATTTGTATCTGTTGGTGATCAGGTAATTCCTTCAACAGTTCTTTTCCGCTATGACGTATCGGAAGCACAAAAACAAATCAGTTCTATCAATTTAGAGATTGAATCTTTAAACGGTACAATTGCAGATAAAAATAAGGCTATCTCAGATGCACGAAATGATGGGATAAACGTGGAACAAATCTCTATTTTTGAAAATGAAATTCGTGGTGCACAGTTATCTATCCAACAAAAACAGTTAGAACTCGCTGCCAAACAAAAAGAGATTGCTAGCGCAGATGTTCTTGCCAATACAAATGGTATCGTAAAGGCAATTAATGAAAGTGGTACTGACGCACAAGGTAACACAACAGCCTTTATTGAAATTTCTCAGTCTGGTGAATTTAGAGTCAAGGGTACAATTGATGAAACTTCCATTACATCTATTTCGCTTGGACAAGAAATGATTGTACGTTCTAGAACAGATGAAACAAAGTTCTGGACCGGTAAGATTACAGAAATTAAGACAGAACCAAACGCAAAACAAAATGATATGTATAGTATGGGTGGTTCCAGTAGCTCTGAAAAGGCTAGCACATATCCATTCTATATTTCATTAGATTCTTCTGATGGCTTAATGCTAGGACAGCACGTTTATCTAGAAAAGAATAATGGCACTGCTGTAAAGAAAGATGGTATTTGGTTAGACGCGTCTTATGTTGTAATGGAAGGCGAGAAAGCATATCTTTGGGTTGCCAATCAGAATCATCGCTTAGAGAAGCGTGAAGTTGAAGTTGGTGAATTGGATCAGAACTTATACCAATATGAAATTAAATCTGGTGTATCTGAATCTGATAGTATTGCATGGCCAATGGAAGACTACAAAGAAGGTATGAAGACAGAATCAATCTCTACAGTAGGAAGTGGAGAATAAGTATGTTATTGAACTTACAAGGAATCTATAAAAGTTATGGCGGCACCATTGAAGTGCCTGTATTAAAGAATGTTTCTATACAGGTTGCAGAAGGTGAGTATGTCGCAATTATGGGTCCTTCTGGTTCAGGTAAAACAACGCTAATGAATATCATTGGTTGTTTAGACCGTTGTACAGAAGGAACCTATGAACTAGATGGCGCAGATATTTCACGCATTTCTGAGAATGAATTATCAGAAGTCCGTTTAAAGAAGATTGGTTTCGTATTTCAGACATTTGAACTTTTACCAGGTGAAACAGCAATTGAAAATGTTGCCTTACCACTTGTATATGCAGGTGTTCCAAAGGCTGAACGTGAAAAAGCTGCAGTGGAAGCACTGACAAAAGTTGGTTTGGGTGAACGTGTAAACTTCAAGCCAAATCAATTATCTGGTGGTCAAAAACAACGTGTAGCGATTGCACGTGCACTGATTAATCATCCACGTATTCTCTTAGCGGATGAGCCAACTGGTGCGCTTGATCAGAAATCTGGTAAACAGGTTATGGAACTATTCGAAGAACTTAATAAAGAAGGTGTCACAATTGTAATGATTACACACGATGCGCATGTCGCAAGCAAGGCAAAGCGTGTCATTCATATCATTGATGGCATGATACAGGAGGGCACGCATGAATAAAAAACGAGTTATTATTAGTGTTTCTATTGTTGCGGCCTTAGTACTTGGATACTTTGGAATCCTTCAATTCCGCAAGGCATCCCGCAAGGTGGATGTGGTGCAAGTCAGTGCAATGAATATGGGTGGTAATCCAATGGAATCACAGATGAGTGGCTTGGTATCTGATCCAGCTACACAGACTGTTACACCATCTGTATCTCAAATTATCACTGCGGTATATGTTACCGAAGGACAAGCAGTATCAGTTGGTGATAAATTATTAGCTTATGATATTACAAGCTTGAACTATACCGTGGAATTAAAGAAGCTTGAAATTTCTACGACACAGCTTCGTTTAGAACAAGCTAGAAAAGAATTACAACAATTACAAAATACAAAGCCGGTGGTAAGAAGAGTAGTACCAACACCGACTCCTGCACCAGAACCAGAATATAAAGTGGATGCAGAAGCAGTAACACAGGTAGAAGAAAATAAAGTATGGAATTATCTGAATGCGTTAACGGATGAGGATACAGAGTTTACAAAGGATCTTGATGAGGCAACAACTCCAGTAACTACAACTCCTACACCGACTCCAGATCCAACAGCTACGCCAACACCAACACCTACTCCTGCACCTACTCCTACGCCAACGCCAGCGGTTCCTGCTGTAAATACATATGCAAAGGGTACAAAGGCAAATCCATATCACTTTGCGATTAAACATGATGGCTTCCTTTCTGGTAAGTTTATTAAGGAACTCATCCAGAAAGCAGAAACGGATGGAAAGACATTCTACGTTTCTATAGACGTTTATGCAGAGGATGATAAGACGAAGGGTCTTGAAGATTCTTGGTTAGTATCTGTAGATAAGTTAAAGTCAATCTTAGGTACTGTAACAGAGGATATGGCAAAACTTGAAATTCAGACACGTTTGATTCGTAAGAATCTTATCGAACCACAACTTCCAGAACCTGAAATTGAACCAGAGGGTATGACAGCTTCTGAACTTGTACGTGCAATTCATGCCAAGGAATCTGAAGTGCGTGAGTATGATATCGATGTTCGTCGTAAACAACTTGAACTATCAGAACTACAGACACAGTTAGCAGATGGTGTTGTTTACGCTAAACGTAGTGGTGTTATCAAAGGTCTAAAGGATATGAACAATGTCCCTACAGATGGAACACCATTCTTAACTGTTGCAGGTGGAACTGGAACAGAAGTTAAAGGTTCTATCTCTGAGTTATTATTAGCGACGATTCAAAAGAGCACAAAAGTATCTGTTACAAGTTATGAAACAGGATCCATCTATGAAGCAGTTGTGACACATATTGACAACTTCCCGACAAATTCAGGTGAAGGTTTCTATGGTGGTAATCCAAATGTTTCAATGTATGGTTTTACTGCATATATTGAAAAGGGTGATGATTTAAAACAACGGTTCTTATCTCTCCTTATCAATCCAACAAGAGAATACAGATACATCTTCTATCTATCTCAGCAACGCTTTCATCCGTGATGAACACGGACAGAAGTATGTTATGAAGGATGTAGATGGCAAGCTTGTTAAGACATATATCAAGACTGGTAAGGTATATTTCAATATGTCGACAGAAGTATTATCTGGCCTTTCAGATACAGACTATATTGCTTTCCCATATGGTGATGGTGCGATAGAAGGAACTCGTACACAAATTGGTATGGATGATAATGCAATGTTAGGAGGCTACTAATGGGCGAGAATATTAGATTATCAATTCGTGGAATCCTATCACATAAGATGCGTTCGATTCTAACAATGCTAGGTATTATTATCGGTATTGCGGCAATCATCGCTATCGTTCCACTATCAAAGGTACAAATGAACAGATTCAAACCAACCTCATTGGTTCAGGTGTTAATACAGTCAATGTACGTATGACACAAGGTGACTGGGGAATATGACTTTGGACAGGGTATCCCTGGTAAATACAGAGAAATCTCTGCTTCTCAAAAGATGATTTAAAGAATATTCCTGGTGTAGTGAATGTATCACTCTATCATCGCCGTCAGGTATACGATGGTGTATTCCATCTAACAAACTCCTTAACAGGTGGATATGTATACGGTATCGATGAT
>CAKMPP010000018.1 GCA_927911475.1 uncultured Solobacterium sp.
TTTTTATAAAAGTACTCGAAAAAAATATCAGTTTACGCATACAATTAATTATAACTAACTAGTTTAGTTTGTATTATAAAAAGAGGTAAATTATCCCATGCATCGCATCCGTCAACATTCCAAACATTTTATACTTTTTACACTTATATTATCTATTCTATTTATGCTCATACAGGTCCCTTTTTATAAGGGGCAGGAATATGGATATCAATATAAAAATGTCATGACAAAATTGAAGTTTCTTTCCATGGAGAAGGATAACTCTATCGATGTCATGTTTTTAGGCGATAGTGAAGGAAAGGCTGCCTTCGATTCACTCAGTCTTTTCCATGAACATGGTATTAGTTCCTATAATCTGTGTACAAATTTTCAATGGGCTATTGATACGGTAGCACTTACAAATCACATGTATGCATCACAAAAACCTAAACTTGTTGTGATGGAAGCTAGTTTCATTCTTACAACTCTTCGTAAACGACGTATCCTTCTAGCAAAGTATCTTCCAATTTTTAATTATCATGAACTCTATAAACAATATCTAATTCATCCTGATAAACCAGATATATTGAAAGGCTTTAGCCCAACTGATAAGGCTGTACCATTTACTGGCTCTTTAGAATATATGATGGAAGATACATCCTATTATCCAATTGATGCATGGACATTAAACTACTTACAGCAGGTCAAGGAAAGCTTGGAAAAACAAGGCACAAAGCTTCTGTTAGTCAGTGCACCAAATCCACTTTATTGGAATACTGCTAAACATAATGCCATTCAAGCATGGTGTGATCAAAACCAAGTCACTTATTTAGACTATAATCTAAAACTAGATGAGTTAAATATGAACTGGCAAGAAGACTATCGTGATGGTGGCGACCACCTAAACTCTATGGTGCTAAAAAGTTTATAAAGATTTTAGGCCAATACCTACAAGAGAATTACAATCTCAGTGACCATCACAATGATAGTGATTACGCAGATTGGGAAGAAGATTATCAAGCACTCTACGGAGGTACAAAATGAATAAACTAATGTACTCCGCACCACTGTATTTTATAGCCTTCTTACCAGCAGTAATAATACTGTACCAACTTTGTCCACAAAAGTTTAGAAAGTATATACTGTTACTGGCTAACTATGCATTCTTCTATATATGGTCAAAGTTCTTCCTTGTATATCAAGTAATTACCATGGTCATAACATATGTATCTTCGAAAATCATTGACCATACATTAAACAAGAAAACCAAGAAGTTCATTCTTTTTTTAGCAATTGTAATAAACCTTGGCGTATTAGTGATACTGAAATACACAAACTTCTTAGGTGAAAACATCTTCGCTATCTTCCATCAACCATTTACACCTGTACGCTTAATCGCACCGATCGGAATTAGCTACTATACTCTACAGATGGTTTCCTATTTGATGGACATCTCTAGTGGAAAGATTCACGCTGATCATAGTATTGTTGATTTTGCGGTATATGCAAGTTTCTTCCCTACTTTGATTCAGGGCCCAATTACACGTTTCAATGAAATCAAAGATAGCATTCTCGCATGTAATCCAATTACATATCAAAATCTGAAGTTTGGTAGTCAACGAATTCTATTTGGATTAATGAAGAAGATGATTATCGCAGATCGACTCGATCCTGCGGTGAGTAAAATCTTTACATCATACACACAGGATGGACTATTTAGTTTGATTGGTGCTGTATTATGTACAATCCAGTTGTATATGGATTTTTCAGGTATTGTGGATATCTGCTTAGGTAGCGCAGAAATCTTTGGTATTAAGTTACCCGAAAACTTTAGACAACCATTCTTTGCGGAGAACGCTTCCGACTTCTGGCGTCGTTGGCATATCACGCTAGGAACTTTCTTACGTGACTATGTCTTCTATCCAATTTCACTCGCCAAAACAACTCGCCGTCTATCAAAATTCTTTACAAAACATTTTGGTAAAGCCGCCGGTAAATTTATTGGTCCATTCATTGCATTATTTGCGGTATGGTTTTTAAACGGTTTATGGCATGGTCCTTATTGGTCTTACATCTTCTATGGTCTATATTACTTCTGCTTTATGGTTCTAGAAATACTGTTGAAGAAACCAGTCGAAGATTTCTTAAAGAAATATCAAATAGGTGACAATCACATTGGTCTACGAATCTTTAGATTTGTAAAACTATTCATCATTGTTATCGTTGGTGAACTATTCTTTAGAGCCAAAACATTAGTAGTTGGTTGGACGATGTTTAGTAGTATCTTTACAAACTTCCATCTATCCACATTTAAGGATACATTACCATTCTTACGTTTAGATATGATTGACTGGAGTATTGTAATTGTAGGTATTGTCATTATTTTCTTGGTAGATTTCTATAAAGAATTCCATGGTTCTATACGTAACGTAATCGAACTAAAACCAACATGGATACGTTGGTCAATTATTTATACTTGTATATTTGCACTCCTCATTTTTGGTGCCTATGGCCCTGGATATGATATTGTTGCGATGATATACGCAGAGTTCTAATCACATAAAAGGGATGCACTTGGCATCCCTTTACTATTGGTGTTCTTTCGTCCACGCAATTGTCTTCTTTAAATACTGACCTGTCCAGCTTTTTTCAACTTTGATGATGTCTTCTGGTGTTCCTTGGGCAACGATTGTTCCACCGCCATCACCACCTTCAGGCCCTAAGTCAATAATCCAGTCAGCACACTTAATCACATCTAGATTATGTTCAATGATAATAACTGTATCACCATTATCTACAATTCTTTCAAGTACTGCAATTAAGCGATTCACATCATCTGTATGTAGACCGGTTGTAGGTTCATCTAAGATATAGATGGTCTTGCCAGTTGGACGCTTCTGTAATTCGCTGGCGAGTTTGACACGTTGTGCTTCACCACCAGAAAGAGTCGTTGATGACTGTCCAAGCTTAATGTAATTTAGTCCTACATCAGAGAGTGTCTGTAATTTATTCTTAATCTTCGGATGATTTGCGAAGAAATCGAGTGAATCTTCAACTGTCATCTCCAATACATCGTAGATATTCTTACCCTTGTATGTACACTGTAATGTCTCTTCGTTATATCTCTTACCGTGGCATACCTCACATGGTACATAAACATCTGGCAAGAAGTTCATAGAGATGACCTTTACACCATCACCTTGGCAAGCTTCACAACGTCCACCTTTGACATTAAAGGAGAATCTTCCTTTTTCATAACCACGTAATCTTGCCTCTGGTGTCTTAGCGAAAATATCACGGATATCATCAAATACTCCTGTATATGTGGCTGGGTTAGAACGAGGTGTACGTCCAATCGGATCTTGGTCGATTTGTACTAACTTATCGATATTCTCAAGTCCTTTGATAGACTTATACTTCCCTGGGTTCGCTTTTTGTTTTCCAAGGTTTTGTTGGACGGCTTTCATGAATACATCATTAACTAATGTACTCTTACCAGAACCAGATACACCTGTTACAAGCACCATCTTCCCTAACGGAAATTTCACGTTGATATTCTTGAGGTTATGTTCTGATACACCCTTCAGTTCTACAACTTTTCCACTGCCTTTACG
Source organism: uncultured Solobacterium sp. (assembly GCA_927911475.1). GTDB lineage: Bacteria > Bacillota_I > Bacilli_A > Erysipelotrichales > Erysipelotrichaceae > Bulleidia. The sequence continues at coordinate 3,594 of CAKMPP010000018.1, forward strand.
ACGTGTTTCTGGCATTGGAATCACTTTTCTACCAGACAAATATTGTCCCGTAATGGAGTTTGGAGAATTCTTGATTTCTTCTGGTGTGCCATTTGCGATAACCTCACCACCATGAATACCTGCACCAGGTCCAATATCTACAATCCAATCTGAATGTAACATCGTATCTTCGTCGTGTTCCACGATAATGAGTGAGTTTCCAAGATCTCTCATATTTTGAAGGGTCTTGATTAACTTACTATTATCACGTTGGTGTAAGCCAATGGATGGCTCATCTAATACATATAGAACACCTGATAGTCTTGAACCGATTTGGGTTGCTAGACGGATACGCTGTGCTTCACCACCAGAGAGCGTTCCTGCCAAACGATCAAGTGATAGGTATTCTAGACCTACATCTTTCAAGAAGGATAAACGGTTACGAATTTCTTTGAGTACTAACTCCGCAATCTTTGTCTTTTCAACATCTAGCTTTAGATTGTTAATCCAATCTAGTGCTTTGCCTACGGATAGTTGTGTAAACTCGCAGATATTTTTATCTCCAACACGTACACTAAGTGCTTCTGGATTGAGTCTTTGTCCATGACACTTAGGACACACCGACTCTACCATGAAGGAATGATACCACTCTTTACTCATAGAACTAGTTGTCTCTACGTAACGACGTTCAATCATATTCTTAATTCCCTCGATGAAGTCATTACGGTTATAACTATTCCCACCAGAGGATGTGATGGTATAACGAATTGGCACATCACTACCATAGAGGATTACTTCTAACTGTTTCTTTGTTAGATCTTTGATTGGTGTATCTAAATCAATCTTATAATGCTTTAGCAGGACTGCGAATGTCTGCCACTCAATGTTATCTGTTCCAATAATATTCTTGTAGTAGCGAATCCCGCCCTGACGAATAGACTTAGAACGATCTGGAATTAAGTTATCCACATCAACTTCCTCTGTAATACCCAAACCATGACAGTTATCACAGGCACCGATTGGCGCATTAAAGGAGAATAAACGAGGTTCTAACTTTGGTACTGTAAAACCACAGATATGACAAGAGAAGTGTGTGGAAAAATCCAATTCTTCTTCCCCATTAAGTACGATTACTCGTCCATCTGCTAGATTCAATGCTGTTTCTATAGAATCATATACACGGGATCTAGATTCATCTGTCTTTACGATACGGTCAATTACCACATCAATATCATGACGTTTATTCTTTTCTAACTCTGGTTCATCCTCCAACATCACAACTTCACCATCGATGCGTACACGGATATAACCATCTTTCAATAGTTTCGCAAATACATCTTTAAAACTTCCTTTTTTTATTTCTGACCGTAGGCGCAAGTACTGTTAACTTACTACGATCTGGTAAATCCATCACTTGGTTAACCATCTCTGTAATGGTCTGCCCTGTGATTGGAATATTGTGATTTGGACAGTATGGTACACCTGTTCTTGCGTATAGAAGACGCAAGTAGTCATAGATTTCTGTCACGGTTCCAACCGTAGAACGTGGATTGTTAGACGTTGTTTTCTGATCGATGGAAATCGCTGGAGATAATCCTTCAATTAACTCGACATTTGGCTTTTCAACTCCACCTAAAAACTGTCTTGCGTATGCGGAAAGAGATTCTACATAGCGTCGTTGTCCTTCGGCGTAAATTGTATCAAAGGCAAGTGAGGTCTTTCCACTTCCTGAAAGACCTGTCATTACTACCATTTTATTGCGAGGTATTTCCAAGGAAATATTCTTAAGGTTATTCTCCTTGGCACCTCGTATTGTAATCTTATCTAATTCCATTACTTCTTCACCTCCTCACAAAGGTCATTTAACATCACCCAAGCCTCACGTGGGGAAAGATTATCTGGATCAACTTGTTTGAGTTTTTCCATCAAAGTTTCTGTACGTGGATCTTCTTTATACATTTCTACCAACTGGTAGTTTTGTTGTACAACTCTCTTGGTTGATTCTAATTCCTTCTGTAAATCTTTTGCTCGATTTAATACTGCATCTGGTAATCCTGCAAGTCTTGCGACGTTGATACCATAAGAATGTCCAGCAGGACCTTCTGCCATCTTATATAAGAATGTGACTTCATCATTGTTTTCTTTTACTACAACATGCATATTCTTCACGTTTGGAAGGTTATCCGAAATCACTGTTAGTTCATGATAGTGTGTACTAAACATGGTTTTAGCGTGTATACAGGTTGCGATATATTCGATCATTGCCTGTGCTAATGCCATACCATCATAAGTGGATGTACCGCGCCCGATTTCATCAAATAATATCAAGGATGAGGAAGTTGCCTCCTGTAGAGCGAGGTTAGCTTCTGACATCTCTACCATGAATGTAGATTGTCCACTGAGGATATCATCCGAAGCACCAATGCGTGTAAAAATCTTATCGAAGATAGGCATCATACAACTCTTTGCAGGTACGAAACATCCCATCTGTGCCATGATAACGATTAATGCAGTTTGACGCATATAGGTTGATTTACCACCCATGTTTGGACCAGTAATCAGTAAGATATCCTGGTTCTTATGTATATCTGTAGAGTTTGCGACGTACTTTGGATTCTTCATCATGTCATCCAAGATTGGATGCTTACCGTTTCAATGAAGAGATGGTCCTCATCAAACTGTGGGCGAACATAACCATACTTCGCAGACACTTCTGCCATGGCAACCTGTGCATCGACCTCTGCCAAAAACTTACTTAATTTCTGAAGTCTTGGTAAGTATGCACGAATTTCATCTAATATCATTTGAAATAATTGCTTCTCAATGCGAATTGCATTTTCTTCCGCATGTAAGATTGCGTCTTCTTTCTCTTTTAATTCAGGAGAGATAAATCGTTCATTATTTGTTAATGTTTGACGACGGATATATCCCCAATCGTCTTGTACAGCTTGTGCAGCTGCTTTAGAGATTTCAATATAATAACCAAAGACTTTGTTGTAGCCGATTTTGAGTGCTTTAATACCTGTTCTTTCTCTTTCCTTGGCTTCAAGCTCCGCAATGAATGTTCGACCACTATGTTGAATCTTGCGTGCTTCATCTAGTTCTGCGTTATAGCCATCCCTAAACATTCCACCATCGCTTATCTGAACTGGCGGATTATCCACAAACGCATCCTTCAACTTCTGGTAGAGTTCTTGCAAAGGATCAACTTTACGCTTTTCATCAAAGACCGTCTCATCTAATGCATGCATGATAGACGGTACTTCTGCTAATGTCTTTGTCAAACGTTGACAATCCACCGCATTTGCCGTATTCATTGCACATCTAGCAATGAGTCTTTGTAAGTCATAAATATTTACTAAAAACTATCACGCAATTTGTTGTCTTTTGCATGAAGTTTTTGAATGAGCCATTCGGTCTTATTAAAACGTGCTTCAATCTTCTCTCTTGAAACAAGTGGCTTTTCAATCCACTTCCGTAGCTGTCTTGACCCCATCGCAGACTTACACATATCTAAAAATGACCATAGTGTAATTGCCTTACCATTTTCATGTAAGGATTGAACAAGTTCTAGATTCTGACGTGTCGCAAAGTCCATATATAATACTTCGTCTTCACGTTCGATGCGTGTTACCTGTAAGTGACCCAACATATGCTTCTGGGTATTTTCCAGGTAGTTTAGCATACGCCCATATGCTTGCATGTCATAATCTTTGAGGATACCTTCGGTCAATGGTAGATACTCTTCTTTAATACATGTTTCGTCACAATAAGAAATGACAATCTGCAATTCTCTAAAACTCTTGAGTGTCTTTTCTTTAAAATCACTAGATACTACAACTTCACGTACATTTGAACGCAGTAGTGTTTGCATTAACAATACATCTTTGTGCTCGATATTTTGTACATAGTTTTCACCTGTACTCATTTCTACAATTGCTAGCGAATACCCATATCCATAATCAGTAATTGCAGCTAAATATACAGAGGTCTTTTCATCAGAGATTTCTTGCATGACAGTACCTGGTGTAATCACACGAATGACATCGCGTGTAACTAGACCAACCGCTTCTTTTGGATCTTGTGTCTGTTCACAAATCGCAACCTTAAAACCACGAGATACAAGTCTTGGGATATACGCAGCTGCCGCATGATGTGGAATACCACACATCGGTACACGTTCCTCAACACCCGCATTCTTTCCTGTTAGTACAAGATCTAATTCTTTGGACGCAATCTTCGCATCATCAAAGAACATCTCATAGAAATCGCCTATACGATAGAACAAGATTGCGTCTTCATATTCTTTTTTGACTGCAAGATACTGCTGCATCATCGGTGTATAATTTTCTGCCATATTCGCCTCTCAAAACATATGTATTATAGCATAGTTGTCCATATTCCTTGTGGTCGAAGACCGATGGGTATGCATCAAGATATATAATATATTTACTATTTCGACCATAATCGAAATGATATTAATTATTTCTCATAGTTTCGACTATAATCGAAATTAATATTGAAAATGATTTATATTTCGACTATAATCGAAATATAATAGGAGGTGCTATATGGAGTATATTTTACGACAAAGTTATCTAAATGAAATTCAAAAATTTATTAATAAGCCCATCACTAAAATATTGATTGGTATGCGCCGTGTTGGTAAATCTACAATATTGAAAATGATTTCTGAAGTCCTTTTAAAGGATATCCCAAGTGAAAACAAAATCTTTTATGAATTTTGAAAGTTCTGGAATTGACTTGGGATACGAAATGCAGAAACTTTTGCCAAGTATCTACAGCCATTCCTCAAACAAAATAATGACAAAAAATATTTCTTCTTCGATGAAATCCAAGTAGTTCATCATTGGGAAGAAGTTATCAATGGCCTACAAGCAGATTATGATTGTGATATTTATATTACAGGTTCTAATTCGACAATGTTGTCAAGTGACCTAGCCACTGTACTTGCGGGAAGATATGTTCAATTTGAAATCTATCCATTTACATTCAAGGAATTTATTGATTGTTATAAAGATTTGCAATTATCACAAGAAGAATACTTCACTAAGTTTATTGAAATTGGTGGTCTTCCTGCTATTAAACACTTTCAACTCGATCCAAATCCAAGCTATAAATATCTTTCAGATATCTATAATACCGTCTTAGTGAAGGATGTTTTGGAATATAATCAGATTCGCGATATAGATATTTTCAATCGTATACTGTTATACGCTGCCGAAAATATCAGTCATACTTTCTCAGCTTTAAATATCCGAAATTTTCTAAAGAGTGAAGGTCGTAATGTTTCAGTAGATACCGTTTTAAATTATCTGAATTTTTGTATCAATGCCTTTATTTTAAAGAAAGTAGCTCGCTACGATACGATTGGCAAAAATATTTTAAAAGTTGAAGAAAAATATTTCCTAACTGATCACGGCTTTAGACAGGCAAAAGGTTTCTCCAATGGCAAAGACATTGAACGTGTATTAGAAAATATTGTTTATATAGAATTATTACAGCGTGGTTATGCCGTCTATATTGGCAAAGTAAAGGATAAAGAAATCGACTTCATCGCAGAAAAGGATGGTAAACGTTTCTATTTCCAAGTTTGTTATTTATTAGCAACAGCCGAAACACGCAAAAGAGAGTTTGAAATCTATCACGAGATTTCCGATAACCATCCAAAGTATGTCTTATCTATGGATACTATTGATTTTAGCCAAGAGGGATATATCCATAAAAATATCATCCACTGGCTATTAGACAAAGAGTAAGATTCTACTAAAAAATCACTTCAAAATGGAGTGATTCTTTGTGTCTGCTTTTTAACCGAGTATTCAATTTTTATTTTCAATAATAAATTACAACTTTATCTTGAATACCCAATGAATTCGTTGGTTTTGTTGATGAACGTTCATTAGGGACAAAACGTTCTAATGTAGTAGCCGAAATAATTTCTAAATGATTTTTACCTCTGTTTAATTTACCTGATAGATCATAAATATATGTCGGTTGAATCTGTATTCCTAAGCTTTCTCCATTTAGAAATACTTCTATTCCTTCCAACATGCCTTCAATCTTTAGGATTGCGGTATCTGTGTTGATTTCAAAATCAGTACTATAACGGATATAACCACCAAAAGTTGGATAGTCATTCTCTACAATATCAGGAAGTGTTACTACTTTTTCATCTTTAAATGATGGATATTCAATTCCTGTACAAATTGAACGTTGGAAATCTTTGAGTGACATTTGATTGTTTAGTGTTTTACATTTATCTTCAACGGAAGTTGATGTCATTAATCCTTCACCTTCTGTAATAATGAGTGATTTACGACTTTCAAGTTTTATCGTTGTACGAACGAAACCATTATCAAATTCATAGGATAATTCATAAATTTTATTGTTCCATGCATCATAGATAACTGGTTTCTTTAACCTTGGTAGTGTTAATACTCCCTCATAAAGGTTTTGTCCTTCATTTACAAAGTAGTAAATTAGTAGCTTCCCTTCGTAATGCAAGTATTTGATATGCTTAGAATCTCCACTCAGATTAATATCACGTAAGTCACTGATTTGATTCAGGAATTCCTCAATTGTAACAATGCAAGCATTTAGATTTTCTTCTGCTTTGCCAATTACTTTTGGTGGTAATTTGTTGATTGCATACACGCGTCCACCGAGAGAACTGAAGCAATTTAAGGCTTGCAATACTTCTGCACGAATTACAGGATACTCCGGTATTACAACTGCGTCATATTCTGCTAAAGAAACGAGAAGTTTTCCATCCTTGATTTCATAGTAATAATCAGAGTCCGTAAACACATCTGATGGAATAATGTCAAAATCAATATGTACCTCTGTCAACGCTCTTGCGATAACATCTTCCTTCATATACTCCAGCCCAGTCCAGTCCGCTTCGCCGTGATATAACACTGCGACCCGTCGTATCATCTTACCATTTGTAAGTAAGTGACAGATACGATTGGTGTAATTCATCAGCTCTGCAAAGTGTCTATATTGAGGGTTATGTCCATGCGCATAAAAATGCGGTGGACAATCTGGATCTGGGAATGGTGCTGGTGAGAATGCATGTGGCACAAAATGATTGATTCCATTTACCATCAAATGATCAATCAAATACTTTTCAAGATATACGCCCTCTTGCCATCCATACGCCCCAAACGCTTCACACATACTGTTTCCCTGTTTTAATGGATCAATATTTGCGGCACTTGACGCCAGTTTCCCTAACGCAAAGTGATAGAATACACCATCCCGAATACTGCCCGTAAACTTAGAGCGAATTACCGCGTCTTCCATAAAAGGAATCAACTGTCCACCAATATCATCAATACCTGCATAACTTTGTCCCTTTAAACTACGGAAATAATGCCCAAGGGACGAACCCATTCTTGAATGTTCATTATTATCTTCGATAATATGTCCGATATATTTAACCTGGTGTTCTCTACACCAATCTCCAATTTGATAGGAGAAGTTTCTTTCAACTGCACGTGTGATAGCATCCATAAATTGAATACGTATCTTCGAAACCTTTTCTTGGTCTTGTAAATCAACAAATAATAGCGCTATATTCGCAAGATACTGTTCTTGCCAGAGATTTCGAAGTTCCATTTCCACTTCATTAGAGAACGGATAGTCATCTAATTCCGATATCTTCTTACCTTTATCGTACAAGTGTCCATTTCCAAGTTCAGGTTCATCTGAGAAGAATCCTTCTAAGACATTTCCGAAATATTGTTTATAGTGTGCATAGTGTGATTCATAGACAGTATCGATAAATAATCTGACAGCACATTTATCACACATGTTGATGTAATCACGATGTGGACCACGATTAAAAGTTTCGTATATTCCAAACACTTCCCAATTACCGCTTAAATATTCATTGTTTTGAATTTCCTGAACTAGCTTCTTATCATCACTCACTGCTACAAAACCAATACACTTATCACCTGGTAGAAGTTCAACATCAGCCATCATAAACTTTTCTACTTCCGTTTTCTGATGTGGAGGAACTTTTAAGTATTCCTCTTCAACTTGAAATTTTGTATTTGTAATTGTTGTAAGTGATTTATATGTAAGGAATTTACGATGCAATTCCGGATACTTTCCCTTTAATGCTCCGTTTGAATAACCTGAAGGAAAGTGCGAATCATCTAGTATCCACACTTTCATATCACGCTTGATAGCTTCATCGAAGATAATATCTAAATCGTGCCACCACCCATCTTGGCAAAACTCTGGGTGTGGGCGTGATTCAATACATACAGCTTTGATATTCGCTTCATCAATCACTTTCATGTATGTACGCAGTACATCTTCACTTTCATGGTGTTGCCAGAAAAACGGGAATATATAATTCCCTGTTTTATCTTTTGTAAGTGCGTGTAGCTCACTCATAGTTATTATCTCCTTTCAACAATTAGAGAATTGTTCCGTTGCTTTCAATTACTTTTTGATACCAAACAAAGGAATCTTTCTTCTTCCGTTCTAAATTGCCACTACCATCTACTTGTTTATCTACATAGATTGTTCCATATCTCTTTTTGATTTCTCCAGTAGATGCAGAAATTAAATCGATAATACCCCAGAAGGTACATCCAAGTAATGGTAAGCCATCTTCATTAATAACCGCATCCATTGCCTTGATATGTTCTCTCATGTAGTCAATACGATATGGATCGTGAATACCATCTTCTTCTACTGTATCATTTGCACCTAATCCATTTTCCACAATAAACAATGGCTTTTGATAACGATCATATAAAGTATTACAAGTAATTCTTAGACCAAGTGGGTCAATCTGCCAGCCCCATTCCGAAGCCTTAAGATATGGATTTTTAACAGCAGAGAATACCGCATTTCCTTTCGCATTTTGCTTGTTAATTTCAGGATCTGCAGATACACAACGTGATGCGTAATAAGAGAAGGAAATAAAGTCAACTGTTCCTTCTTGTAGAAGCTTTGTATCCTCTGATGTAGCATCAATTTTTTACACCTAATTTTTCCATTCTCTTAATTGCCCAAACTGGATATTCCCCTCTAGCTTGAACGTCTATGAAGAAGTAATTATCTCGATCACATTCCATCCCCTTGTATACATCTTGTGGATGACATGAATATGGATAGAACTGTCCTGCTGCCAGCATACAACCGACCATTGCGTTTGGCATCATTTCATGGGCTAGTTTTACAGCCTTGGCAGAAGCTACTAGTTCATGATGTGCAGCAGTATATAGCACTTGATTCTTATCTTCACCTTCTTCAAAGTAGATTCCAGCTCCCATAAATGGTAAATGTAACAGCATATTGATTTCATTAAATGTTAACCAATATTTTACTTTTCCTTTAAGTCTTGTAAATAATGCATGGCAAAGTTTCATGAATGCGTCAATCATGCGTCTATCTTTCCATCCACCATACTTCTTAATCAAAGCAATTGGCGCATCAAAATGACAGATTGTAATCAACGGTTCAATTCCATACTTTAAACATTCATCTACAACTGCTTCATAGAAATCTAAGCCTTTTTCATTTGGAGTTTCATCATCCCCATTTGGGAAAATTCTCGTCCAAGCAATGGAAAAGCGATAGCACTTCATATTCATCTCAGCGAATAACTTAATATCTTCTTTATAATGATGATAAAAATCGATTGCATCGTGAGAAGGATAGAAATGTTCTGTATCACATTCCAACATTTTCTTTAATCCCAGCATGACTGGAAAACGATCTTCCCCATAAGGAATTGTATCTACATTTGCTAGACCACGACCATCTTCTTGGTATGCTCCTTCACATTGATTTGCGGCTGTTGCGCCACCCCACAAAAATTCTTTTGGAAAACTCATAATCCCTCCTTAAATCAAGTTATGATTTTCGTCATTATCCCATATACGATTTAAATAATAACATACTGTGCAGTTATTCATTTTTAACTGTCGATCAAATATTCCATCTGGTGTTAATTTACGTAGTAAGTTAAAACAAGCCTTACCATCATTGAGTTCAATATCATATCCATATCCCGCTTGAATGAGTGGACTAGTAAGTGCTCTAAAGTGTGGTGCTCTTCTTGCGTATACTGGCTTTCCATCCAATTCATCAATAGATGAAAAGCGATCATTATATGGTAGATAGTGTTCAACACCTTCATGTGCATGACCTTCCAGAATATACTTTAGTGTATCGTAATATCGATCTACATATACAGCATCGTGTAGTCCATTTCCTGCTGCTAACACATCATATGCATCTCTAAATGATTTCCACTTCGCAACATTACGGAAGGACGTCTCTACTGATATTCTTGAGTCAAAGAAATTCCCGTTTAATTCATCACCACAAAATAGTATTCTAGTTGAACGATCTAAAAACTGTAATGAACCTAATGCATGTTCTGCGATGTTATATACTTCCAGTTTACGATTACCTAGGTCAATTACATCTCCTTCTTTGATGAATACTACTGGATAGTCATCTGGAAATTGCATACCTCTTTCAAGAAATTCACCCATAGGTTCATTTCTACGTGCATAAGATTCTTTTGACATACATACACAATCAAACAAATAACAATTTGCAGTGTGATCAAAATGACAATGTGTCAGTAACATACGATAGATTGGTTTGTCTGTTAGTGTTTGACAGTATGCACGAATGTTTCCCGCACCCATGCCAGAGTCTATAACAATTGCCTCATTACTACCTTCAATTACATAGGAGTAATCACCATCTGATAATACTTGCCATGTGCCTTCTGCGATTTTCTTTGCCTTAAAATACGGCTCTGACATTGGTCGTATATCACCATCTTCATCTTCAATCAAGATGTCTGAAAATCTAGACCAGTCCAGAGCTTCCATATTCTTTTTCCACCACATAGTTATACTCCTTTTCCTTGTATGAGTTTTATCGCCTCATACCATCGATTCATCTGTGATTGCCACTCTGAACAACTGAAATGATTTTGATAGACATTATATTTTAGCTGATGAAATAAATTGTCTTTTTTGATATATACCTACCTTTAGTCCAGCCATATATGCTACACCTGTTGCAGATAATTCCTCTTGTAAACTAACATATACAGAATTCTGTGCACATTCCGATAAGAATTGCATTAAATACTGATTCTTACTTGGGCCTCCATCTGCCTTAACTTCCTTCATTGAGATGCCAGTATCATTTTCCATCGCATTTAAGATATCTGTAATTTGATATGCGATAGATTCTACCGATGCCTTCACTAACTCTTTCCATGTTGTAGTACGCGTCATACCATAAAACATAGCCTTTGCATGCATGTTCCAGTATGGTGCACCTAAACCAGTAAAGGCAGGTACTAAAACAGTTTCGTCACTCGGATTTGAATCCAGGATTATCTTTTGCGTTTCATTTGCGTCTTCAATCAGTTCTAGGTCATTCTTTAGCCAACTAATAACAGCTCCTGCATAATTGATATTCCCTTCAATCGCAAATGTACGTACTCCATCAATACTATATGCGACAGAAGTAGATAATCCATTTGTGGATAACTTTTCTTTTGTTCCGATATTCATCATAATAGAAGAACCAGTACCAAGTGTTGTCTTTACTTGTCCATCTTTATGACATCCATGCCCGTATAATGCGGCATGAGAGTCACCCATTACTGCTGTAATCGGTATTTCTTTTGACAGTATTCCTTCAAGGTCTGTATAGCCAAATACTGCATTACAATCATGAATTCCCGCCAGATTCTTTTGATCGATACCAAATAATTTACATAGTTCTTCTGACCACGTCCCTGTATGAATATCATATAACTGTGTTCTTGATGCATTTGTCACATCTGTTTTGAAACTCGTTCCTTTTGTTAGTTTGTAGATTAACCATGAATCTATTGTTCCAAGGTAATATTCTTTCTTCGGTTTTACATAATCGATTAACCACTTCATTTTACATGCAGGAAAGTATGGTGATAGCTGCAATCCTGTTATTTCATGGACTCTATCACTATAACTCATATATTTTTCAGCAATACCTTTTGCACGTGAGCATTGCCATACAACTGCATTCGCAAGTGGAATGCCATTTTTATCCCACATGACAGTTGTTTCTCTCTGATTTGAAATACCAAGAGCTACAATATTATCAGATTGAATCTTCGTAATCTTGAGTAGTTCTTTTACTAGCTTAATGGTATTCTCATAAATCTCAATTGGATCATGCGATACAAATCCCTCGTTTGAGATGATCTGTTTGTGCGCTTTATCCACTCGCTTTACTAACTTACCTGTTTCATCGAACAATATTACTTTTGTTGCTTGTGTAGATTGGTCGATACTTAGAATATATTTCATTATTTTAAATTCTTCTCAACAGTCGAAACAATACCCTTATCATCCAATCCATAGTACGCGAATATCTCATAATTAGTTCCGGTAATCAAATGTTCATCTGGTAAGTTAATCGTTACAAGCTTCTTTGGTAGATGAGTGGATAATACTTTTGCTGTAATTGAACCTAGTCCACCAAATGATCCATGCTCTTCCACTGTGACAACCAATCTAACATCTTTAGCCATTTCTAATAAAGTAGTCTTATCATATGGCTTAATACAATACATATCTAATAAACCTGCAGAAATTCCCTTCGTGCGTAATTGCTCTACTGCCTTTTTTGCATATGGTAATAATTCCCCACAGGATACAATCAGTACATCTTTTCCTTCACAAATTCGATTTGCCTTATTCAGCTCAAAGTCGATATTTTCATCATACACATCTTCTGTAGCACTACGTGATACGCGAATGTATGCAGGTTCTTTATCTTTTAATAATGCTTCGATTAACTTTGTAGTCTGAAAACGATCACTTGGGTCATAAACTCTCATGCCTGTAAGTGACGCCATTACCGCAAAGTCTTGTGTTGAATGATGTGTCATTCCCAATGCACCATAAGAGACTCCTCCCGAAATACCAATCAACTTTACATTTGTATTTGAGTATGCAACATCTACCTTACATTGTTCAAATGAACGTGTTGTTAAAAAAAGCTGCTGGTGAAGCACAAAATACCTTTTTCCCACATGATGCTAACCCTGCAGAGATACCTACTAAATTCTGTTCTGCAATTCCAACTTCTACAAATTGTTGTGGATATGTATGCGCAAATGGTGTTAGAGATGCAGACCCTCGCGAGTCAGAACATACAACAATAATCTCATTATCATTTTTAGCTTTTTCTACTAATACATCACAAATTGCTTGTCGATTACTAATCTTATTCATTATTCTAGCACCTTCTCAATCTCTTCCACTGCTTGTTTATATTGTTCTTCTGTCATAACACCATGATGCCATGAGGTCGCATTTTCCATATAGGAAACGCCTTTTCCTTTTGTGGTATGGGCAAGTACTAATGTAGGTTTATCTAAGCACTTTTTTAGCATCCTCATACGCTGCTTTTAATAATTGGCAATTATTTCCATCTTCAACCTCAATCACATTCCAATGGAATGCCTTAAATTTCTCTGCCAAGCTAGAAGAAGACATCACATCATCAGTTGTGCCTGAAATCTGTAATCCATTCAAATCAATCGTTGCACAAAGATTATTCAAATGATAATGACCTGCAGCCATCATTGCTTCATAATTAGATCCTTCAGCCATCTCACCATCCCCAATAACCACATAAGTACGATATGATTTCTTATCCATCTTAGCCGCAAGTGCCATACCAACACCAATAGATAAGCCATGTCCTAAAGAGCCTGAATTAATTTCAACTCCATTGATCTCTGTATTTGGATGTCCTATGAATTTAGAACCATATTGAGAGAATGTGTGGATTGCTTCTTGTTTATCATAGAATCCTTTTTCACCCAGAACGCAGAAGAGCGCATCTGCACAGTGTCCTTTGGATAATAAGAAACGGTCACGATTTGGATCATGAAAATTTTTAGGTGATACGTTCATTTGGTCAAAATAAAGTACTGTTAAAATTTCAATTACCGATAAATCCCCACCTATATGTCCTGCTTTTGAGCGATATACCATTTCCAGAATATCTTTTCTCAGTTCATATGCTTTTCTTGTTAATGTATCCATGACTACTCACCTCGAATATATGCTTTCACTTGTTCTTCTACATCATCATACAAATCTGGCTTGATGCCGATATACTTACATGCTTCATATAGCACCGGTACTACATCTTTATGAATTCCTACACAATGGTGGATATATGGTCCTTCTACAATCTTCGCTTCTAATCTCTTGAGATTTTCAACTTCTACCCAAAGATATGTCCCTTTTGTATATGGACCTTCTACGCCCTTCGCATTTCCTAATAACAATGAATATTCACCGTTATCACCATCAAATCTACAGAGTGTTAAGTCACCCTTTTTCGCTTCAGCTTCCACAGCACCTGGATGATCAAACGCAAGTGGATACCCAATCGTAGGTTTGCATGCAGCACAGGAAATTGGCCATGGTCCACAATGCTGTAATAATTCTCCATTTTCATTATCTGGATGTCTTACTGTCCAGTCCGCAAAGAAAGTACGTGTGGTATCCATGCCTGCAGCCTCTAACATTACAGCTGTGATTGCACCATGAATATCTGTCTCACACACAACCGGGAATCCTTCTTCATTCATTAATGAATTCGCCGCACATGGCATAATGCCAATTTCAGACTGTAGTGCATTCCAACATTGTATCGCTGCTGCATTACAACCATATTTATCTGCTAAAGTTCTCATGGCTACCTTTAATGCCGCAATCGTCTCTAACTGTGAATCAGTTACCTTCACGTTAAATTTTTCTTTGCAGTATACCACTACTTTTTCAACTTCATCCTTTTCCGCTTTTGCTTTTTTAATTTCTGCTGTTAGTTCAGGCATGGGAATTGGAGAAAGTTGAATATTGAATCTCTCTAATAATTCACCTTCATTACACATTGTCGACCAGAAATCAAAAGGTCGTGGCCCTATCTGTAAGATTCTTGTATTTCTAAATGCTTTAACAACATTACAAACTGCCAAGAAATTATTTATACCTCGTTCAAATTCTGGGTCTGTTAGTCGACAGTTACAAAGATATGTAAATGGAACACGGAATCTTCTAAGTACTTTTCCTGTCGCAATAAACCACATTGTGAATCACGCAAACGAATTCCATTTTCATCTGGTCTTTCATCACGTGGTCCCCATAAAAGTACAGGTACATTCAACTCTTTTGCGAGTCTTGCAACTTCATACTCTGTGCCAAAGTTTCCATGTGGAAAGAATACACCATCTACTTTTCTCTCCTTAAACTTCTCAGCAATTTTGATACGATCATTATCGTTATGTAATAGTCCATCTTTTGATATATCATCAATGTCGACAAACTCTACACCAAGTTCCTTTAATCTGTTTCTTGTTAAATTTGCATACTTTACTGCATCTGGTGCTGAGAATATACTTCTTCTTGTTGGGGCGAATCCAATTACTACTTTTGCCATGTTTTTCTCCTTTTCATGCTCTACAGGTTCTATCCTGTACCATCATCATTTTGTATAATGTTTATGAGGTGATTCTTTATGTCTATTACTGCGAAAGATATTGCAAAAAAATTAAATATATCTGCAGCATCTGTATCTATGGCACTCAATAATAAACCTGGTGTTTCTGATGAGTTACGTGCAAAGATTTTTTGATACTGCAAATGAAATGGGTTTTCAATACTCTAAGAAAATGTTGAGAAAGAACCATAAGATGATTGGTGTTATTTTTATACATAAAAACTTTATCTTTGATTCTGCGTTTTTCTCAGAACTTGGAAATTCTATCGAATATCGACTGAAGGAATATGGATATCGTTTAAATGCTTATCATATTCATGAACACAGTGATATTTCATTAGAATTACAAAAGATTTTAAAAGACGACCCTGATGGACTAATCTTATTTGGAACGTTAATGACTGATTCCGAAATCCGCTATTTCAACCAATTATCTCTACCGGTCTTATTATTAGATGCGTACTTTCCATCCTTTACTGGTGATAGTGTTGTTATCAATAATGTTGATGGTGCACGTGCCGCAACTGAATATCTTATTGACCACTGCAAGGGATGTCCTGGATATATTCGCTCATCCTCTATATTCCCAAACTTACGTGAGCGTTCTGACGGATTTTACAAAGCCATTCGAGATGCTGGATATCATTCTAGCCAAGCAATCGTTCATGAAGTAATCGCATCTACAGAAAATTCTTATGCAGATATGATTGAAATCATTGATCGAAAGGAACCTCTTGCAAGTTGCTATTTTTGTGATAATGACGAAATTGCAATTGGTGCAATTCGCGCTTTTAGAGAGCGCGGCATTAAAATTCCTGAAGATATTTCAATCGTTGGTTTTGATAACATGTCTTATTCATCCTATGTAACACCACCTCTCACGTCAGTGAATGTTCCTAAAGCTTACATGGGTAAAATCGCTGCTGATAGACTATTAGATACCATTCGCTCAGAGGTCCATTACCCTATCAAGATTGCAATTAATACCGATCTTGTCATCCGAAAATCTGTAAAATGAGTATATGAAAAGGTTCAAGCTAAACTTGAACCCTTTTTTGGTTTATGCCTTAGCTTTCTTTGGTCTTGGTTTGTAATTCTGTAAACCATCTGCGTCGTCACCAAATCCTGTGATAATACCAACCGCAAGAGAAACTACAAAGCCAACTCCACATGCGATTGATCCCCAGATAAAGGAAGAACTTGGTCCACCTGCATATGTTAAGAAGCATAAGATATTTGAAGCACCACCTGGTGTATAGATTGCAGCACCTGTTAATCCAACGATTAATCCCGCTACTAATCCACCAAGAGTATAGGAAACCATCGCACGCTTATTTCTTAACAATACTGAGAATAATGTTGGTTCAGCAATACCACCTACAATCAAAGTAATGGCATTTGTTGCAGCCAACTGCTTTTCTTCACCTTTTGTGCGGAGGAAGTAAGCTACTGTCATACCCATTAATGCGATATTTGCTGCCTGTGCTCCAGCTAATACAATTGGATCAAATCCAAGAGTTGTAATATTTAAGAATGCGATTTGAATAATAGCTACATGCATACCTGTAGCAACAAAGTACATCCAGAAACCACCAAGAAGTGCAACCGCAAATGGTCCTGCTATACCATGCATTGTTGTAATAATTGTTGTTAAACCAACACCCACCCAGTTTCCAATAGGAGCCAATACACAGAACATTAATGGTAACATGATTCCGATTGTACCCATTGGAATACCGATAATCTTAATTGCATTAGGTGTAATCTTATTCATGAAGTCATATACATACTTCATAGCCCATACAGCCAGTAAGATTGGAATGAGTGATTGTGTATAGTTGTTCAAAGGCATTGGAATCAAACCGTAAATCTTAAATGGAATTCCATCTGCCGCAATCTTAATAATATTAGGATCAACTAATAATAGACCAAGGAATAATGCTAATGGAACGTTAGTTTTAAGTTTATTGGCTGCACCATAAGCAATTAGTACTGGCATAAAATAGAAACCAGCATTTCCTACAATATAGAGGATTCGCATGAAGTCGCTCTCTTGTGCCACAATATTTAATAATCCAGGTCCAAACAAGGAATAGAATAGTTTAAACCAACCTGCACCAATCATAACTGGTAACATTGGCGCAATCGAACCTGAAATATAATCTAATGCTTTACTAGGAAGCTTCTTGATATCGAACGGTTCTTTCTCATCAAGATTCTCATCTACTGTCGCACCCTGTGCTATTCCAGCCAACTTACAGAATTCTGGATATACCTCTGAAACATGTTGACCGATAATTACTTGAAATTGCTCTCCAGAGAACTGTGCACCAAGGACACCCTTTATTGCCTTGATAGCATCTACATTAATTTTATCTTTATTCTTAAAATTAATTCTCAAACGTGTCATGCAGTGAACTGCACTTACAACATTTTCTTTTCCCCCTACATTCTCTAGAATTTGGGCGCAAAATTCATCATATTTTGCCATCATCTTCTCCTCTCCGAATCTCCCCTTATCGGTATTGATTCATTCAATGGCTTACTCTTTCACTAAGAGTGTTTTTACACTATTTATATTATGTAATCTTGTATGTGTTTTCAATCTATTATTAAGTTAAATTGCTTAATTTAAAGCCTTAATTTCACTATAAATAATTAAGATTAAGTTTTTTAACTTAATTTACTTTAATTATTACAACACCATATGTAGTCATTGGTGTTTCATTTACATCTTGTGCACGTAGAATCAAAACAAATTCATCTCCAGCCTTTGCATCATCTGGAACTGTAAAGTATGTATTTAGACTTGTTTGTTCCCAAACACACAATAAATTTGCCTTACCTCCATAATGATTGTACTGAGGATAAATCTCCCAAACTGTCTTTACATCATCGTAATCTGGGTCAAATACATCAGCACTTATAGCAACATGTTCTGAAGGTTTTGCCGTAATGTTTGGATTTTTAATTTCTACAACAGGCGCATGATTTGCCTCTGAATACTCTTGGTAACACCATCTTGCTCTAGCTGCCCAGTCTTCTTGGTATGACTTTATAAATGGATTGTATTTCTCATATTTACCTGTTTGTGGATTATAAGGTACTTCAGCTTCTGCATCTCCCGTTAACAAGCATCCTAACAAACCTGGATAGTGATAGTTCTCATTCCCTTTTAAGCCAAACGATAGTAATGGGATATAAGTGTTAGAATCACCTTCACCAATAAAATCGTATTGTTCAAAATTCTGCGCAGGTACATTCGGAAAGCCAAAGTCTAACACTCCATGTACCCCAAACTGATATACATCTGCCTCCCCTTCAACTTTACGTCCGTCTTTCATGAGATGATATTCGTCCATTAATGCAGACTTTCCATTATGAATGTTTTTCTTCAACCAATTAGCTTTGAACATATTTGCGATATCTGGTTGCAGTGGTACGATTCCCATATAGGTACCATATAAGTTCTCTGGACATAGCGTAATAATTCCAGGATATATTTCCGGAATCTTATTATCTAACCACGAGTTATCTTGACCAATTCCTTTATTAATGCCAAGAATACGAACTTTATCTACGATTTGATTACGTACTTCAATCCACTTTTCAGTATTTTTATATTCTTCATAAACCGATAATAGTGCTCTTACAATTGTATTAACTCCACCCCAAGATTGTAGATAAAGAGGTTGTGTATCACTATCAAGAAGATACTTCTTAATCAGATTCGACCCCTCTGTATCAAATCGTACATCCCCTTCAAATTCAATATTTCCTACCTTTGTAATTTTTAATAATTCTTCAGGTGATGGAAATCCATCTGCGTTCTTACTTAGAAATGGATATGCTTTTGCATATGCACCTTTCCATAGTTCTTCAATCCATCCCATAGGGAAAGGTCGAAATTCTTTTAAGAATTTGCCATCGGGATCAGGCCCAAATTTAGTTCTAGGTCTTTCTAAACCTGCTAAACCAGAAGTTCGATAATTTGGTGTAACTTCTCCAAGGGTATGAATCTCATCTCCGTTAAAGTGATATTGGCTAGATGTGTATACAACGCCTACCAGATTTATCTCGTTTAGATATAAACAGAGATGGATAAGCGAGTTCATATCATCTACTTCACCATCTGTTGTAATAATTGTTTTTACTTTTACCATTGTCATTCTCCTTGGCTCTTATACCTACATTCTATTAAAATTAAGAATAAATAGTTAAGTGATATTCACTTAATTTTATAGATAATTTATTCTAGTATCTGTTATTAATTAAGTATATTAACTTAATTAAGCCAGTTCTCAATCAGAAAACTGGCTTAATCATATTAAAATCAATTACATAAATTTCTACATTACTGCACGTAATGAATTGATAATTCCTTTATACAAGAAATAAGACTTTGCACCATAGAGTAATGTATATACATTTTCCTCATGTGTAATAGTGATTGAGCCAAGATCCATAAGTTCTCTCTCATGTACAATTTCTTTATCATATACCGTAATCACAAGTGATGTAGCGTTGGCATCTACATGTTTGATGTTCTCTTGGCCACCAATATGCTTGATGATTTGCTTTACCATTTTTTCACCTTCATCACGAATAATTAAACCTGTAGATAGATGACGGAAGTATAATCTTGTAGCTAAGAAGTATACGATTGCGGAAATCACACCAACAATGACTACAATAATCAAGTTACGATATAAACTTGTATATTTTAAGTAGCTTAATAGTTCTGGCAGTGTTCCTGGAATTGCAGTAACAGTATTGGTATCTATTGTAAGATAGCCAAGATTTACATGTAATGTTGAAAATAATCCGTATAAGAATCCATTATATCCAAGATGGAAAAAGAATAGTAATGGACTAACCATAAACATCATAATTTGTAGTGGTATCGTTGTGCCAGATATCATGGAAATGAGTGTACCTACAATACATAATTTTTGTACTTTTGCACGTTGTGCCTTTGATGTACCGATACTGTACATTCCCCAAATCATTGCAGGTATCGCAAAGATATTCATAACATAATATGGTGCAAATAATCTTCCTGCCCCAGATATAAGTGTTCCTGCGCCTAGCTGTGCAGTCCACACATTTGCGTCACCCACAACCGTAGCACCTGCAATATTTGTCCACACTCCACCAGATGATGAATACCATAATGGTTGTCGGATGAGTGCATTCAAATGGAACAGTTGCAAGAAACGATCAGTGACTCCATAGAGAATCATATTAAATGGGCTACCTAAATCAGAAGAGATATAGTTTACCAAACGTACAATGAACAGGATAAAGTATGGCCAAATAACACCAAATACAGCACCTGCTAATATACAATATATAACTGTTTTTAATAACGCATCTGTTTGTTTTAATAGTGAAGCTTGCCCAATTCCATGATGTCTTCCTGTTCGACAAGCAATATACGTTAACATTGTCACGATAATTGTGCCGACCATTCCTGTTAATAATGGATAGTTTGCAGAACCTGATAAATAACTAACAGATGAAGATGCGATACCTATATTGAATAGTGCATTATACGCATAAGATGGTAATACTGGTGCTGGCACAAACATCGTAGCAATGTGGAATGCAAAATAACCAGTTAATCCGGCAACTACTGTTATGGAGCTGTTTTTCTTTTGCGTTAATAGTCTTAATAGAATGAGTAATGGTGCATACATTAAGATTGTTCGTGCAATAATACCTAATAGTTCCCCTACCAAGAAGACACCATCATTTGCGATGATGGTGACTAATCCATATGCAGGATGAAGGATTATATTTGATACACCACACAGAAAGCATGCGAATGCAATTACAATCAGTGGAAATTTCAAAATTTGAAAATATGAATGCATGTATTGCATACTAGCCTCCTGTTAAAATAGTGAACTTAGTTTTGTAAAATAGGATACTTTCTTTCCTTTGATCATACGTACACGTTTTTGATCGCATATACGAATCTCTAATTCTTTAATCTCGTCAATTGGATAAACATCAGAGTCTACACCAAGGATTGCCTTTTCAAAGCTTGCGGAGCTTAGCTTCACTTTTGTATCTTTACTTAATACGATTGGCGCAAATAGTGAACGTGATTTACTATGATGAATACCAGCAATCTCAGAAAGTTCAATTAAATCTAAACCTTCTTGAATGACTGCACCACCTAATGAACGGTTATATGCTGTGGAACCTAGTTGTGTGCATACACACATACCAGTGCCACGGAATGTTTCTAGATATTCATCGCTTAGATGAACATCTAAGATTTGTGTACGTGCAATATTTTCAACACGTATTTCATTTACCGCATGGTAAATATTCCCGTTTACTTCCGTTACTAGTAATGGATATTCATTAATTTCATATTTACCAGACAAGTACATCTCTAATAAAGCATCAACTTCATTGTCTTGATAGTCTGTAAAAAAACCTAGCGTTCCTGTATGTAAACCTAAGAATTTCACGTCTGGTATCAGTTCCATGTAATCATGAATCGCTTTGATATAGGTTCCATCTCCACCAACTACAAAGACTGTATCTGGATTTTCTTCGTTATATTCATATTGATTGCTTTGTAATACTTGTTTGATTTTGTCACCAATCTGTTTTGATAGTTCATCAAATCTTGTTACGATTGTAAATTTTTCCATAAATTACTTCCTTGTTTGTATTATACATCACATTGCTTGAATCCAAGTGGATTATAGACGTTTATATAATCTTGCACTCCAGAAATTCATCCCTATTTCATCAATGTAAAAGTGCATGATTGCTTTCCAATTCTTTGTAGCAGTACTTAACATCATCATTTCCAGCCCTTTTTTTCTTCAGTTCTTTTTCAAGGCTTTCCATCAATTGTTTCCCAATCCCACGTGAGCGATAAGATGGATGTACATAGATTTCTTGTACCTCAAAGTAATGCATGTTTTTATCTATCACACTGGTTTGTTTATCTTGAATTTCCTCTTTGCCAAAAACATAAGCTATCAGTTCATCATCATACGCCGCTAGGATATAACAATCTTGAAAGTCATCTTTTGTATTGGCTCGATACCCATAACAACTCTCTTCTTTTTCCCACATCAAAGATAATTCTAATAGTCTTTTTATGTCTGATTGTTTTGCTTCGTGTATAGCGACCATGGAAGGTTTCTCCTTTTCTTAATCCATATCTATTATATGTTTGATTTTCATATTCCGAAACAAAAGAAAACCCGTATCAAGATATTCCCAATACAGGTTTAGTACTTATTGCACCTTTGTGCCTGGAGTTAAGCCGTTGACTTCAACAAGTCCGATTGTCTTGTCTTCCTTACCAGCTAGTAACATACCCTGTGATTCAATACCACGGATGACTGTTGGTTGTAGGTTAGCAATCATTACAATACTCTTACCGATAACTTGTCCTGGTGTATAGCTTTGTGCTAAGCCAGAAACAATCTGACGCACTTCACCATCACCCAAGTCCACTTTAAGAACAAAGAGCTTATCCGCATCAGGATGTCTTTCACAAGAAAGAACCTTACCAACACGCAGGTCAATCTTCTGGAAGTCTTCTACCGTAACCGTTGGCTTCTTTTCAATTTCCTTCTTACGTGCTTTCGCATTGATTTCATTGATCATATCAATCTTAGATTGAATTGCTTTTTCATCAATACGTGCAAATAAGATTTCTGGCTTCTCTGCAACGTGGATTCCAGTTTCAAGCTTACCAAATTCAGAAATTGTTTCGAAGTCTCTTTGTTGTGTATTTAAATCATCTAGAATCTTCTTAGATGTCTCTGGGAAGAATGGTTCCATTAATACAGCTGCGATACGTACAGATTCTAATAAGTTATAGAGAACAGTCGCAAGACGCTCAATCTTGTCGGAATCCTTTGCAAGTGCCCATGGTGTTGTCTCATCGATATACTTGTTACATCTAGAGAATAAATCAAGAATATCCTGGATTGCGTCAGCCACTCTGAGTTCATCCATCTTCTCGATAACCTTCTTCACTGTGCCTGTAGCCATTGTCTTGAGTTCATCATCAACTGGTTCACTGACATTTGGATTCGCAACAACTCCACCGAAGTACTTATTCTGCATGGAGATTGTACGATTTACTAAGTTACCTAGGTTATTCGCAAGGTCACTGTTAATACGTTCAATCATTAGGTCATATGTCACATGTCCATCTTGTGCAAATGGCATCTCATGTAACATGATGAAACGAACAGCGTCTACACCAAACAACTTCACTAAGTCATCCGCATAAATCACATTACCATGTGACTTAGACATCTTAGAATCACCAATCAATAGCCATGGGTGTCCAAATACCTGCTTAGGTAATGGTTCATTCAATGCCATTAACATAATTGGCCAATAAATTGTATGGAAACGAATAATGTCCTTACCAATCAAATGAAGATCGGCAGGCCAGTATTTCTTATAGAGTTCATCATGATTACCATCCGCATCATATCCAAGACCTGTAATATAGTTGGATAATGCGTCAATCCAAACGTATACAACGTGCTTTGGATCAAACTCTACTGGAATTCCCCACTTAAATGATGTACGTGATACACAAAGATCTTGTAATCCTGGTTTTAAGAAGTTGTTTACCATTTCATTCTTACGGCTTTCTGGTTGAATGAAGTGTGGATGTTCATCGATATACTTCATCAACTGATCAGCGTACTTACTCATCTTAAAGAAGTAAGCTTCTTCTTTCATTGGTACAACTTCACCACCACAAACCGGGCACTTACCTTCTTCTGTTAACTGACTCTTTGTGTAGAAGGCTTCATCTTCTTGACAATATAAGCCTTCATAATATCCCTTATAGATATCACCCTGGTCATAGAACTTCTTAAAGATCTTTTGTACTTGTCTTTCATGTGGCTTATCTGTTGTACGAATGAAATAGTCGTAAGAAGTATTCATGACATCAAATTGTTGTTTGATGACAGCAGCTACTTCATCTACGAATTGTTTAGGTGTCTTACCTGCAGCCTTTGCCTTCTCTTCTACCTTTTGACCATGTTCGTCTGTTCCTGTTTGGAAACGTACATCATAGCCTTCCGCACGCTTAAATCTAGCGATTGCGTCTGCTAGTACAATCTCATAAACATTTCCGATGTGTGGTTTTCCTGATGTATATGCGATTGCGGTTGTAATGTAATACGGTTTTTTATTTTCCATTTTTGCGTACCTCCTCAAAATAAAAGACATCCCAAATGAAAGGACGTCTTGCACGCGTTACCACCTTTGTCTTGCGGATGAATCACTCATCTGCCTCTCTTCGTTGTAACGGACGTCTCCGGATCATACTCTTCGCATGACCAGCTCCAAGACCATGTTCCATTTTCCCTTCATGCATGTTTTCACCTACCACATACTCTCTACGTTTCTAAGAAAATGTACTCTTCTTTTCATTGCTGTTATCGGTATTATTATACGTTGAAAGTGTGTTTTTGCAAATACACAGAATGTATATTTGTGTTGGCAAAAGCCTTTTCTATCGCCTTTATAAAAGCGTTCTACATAAATAAACCTTGTGTTTTAACCTTGCCAGTATATCATTATAAAGAATACAGGATTTACTTCCGTATCATAGAATAGGAGATTCAAAGGCACAATGGCAACAGGCAAGGTAAAATGGTTTAATGCTGAAAAGGGCTACGGATTCATCACAACTGATGAAGGTAAGGACGTTTTCGTTCATTACTCAGCAATTCAGAGTGAAGGATTCAAGACACTTGATGAAGGCGCTGCAGTAAGCTTCGACATCACAGAGTCTAATCGTGGACCACAGGCTTCCAACGTAACAAAGCTCTAATTAAGAACATTGTACGAACAAAAGAACGGTTTATCCGTTCTTTTTTATTGTTGATTAGTTCAAGAAAAAAGATGGCGTGTGCCATCTTTTTATATCTCTTATTTAAAACTGTCGAATGAGTATTCTTCATATACCTTGGAGACAGGTGTATGATTTTCGATTGATTCGATTGTATTCGCAAGCATTTCAGCGATAGATAATACTTGAATCTTTGTTGTACTTGTCTTCTGGTCTTCACGAAGTGGAATTGTATCTGTAATCACCATCTTTGTGATTGGTGAGTTTTCAATCTTCGCAATCGCATCACGTGAGAATACACCATGTGTAATTCCAGTGTAGATATCCTTAGCACCATAGCGCTTTAAGATTTCGCAACCGGCTACAAGTGATCCTGCTGTATCGCAGATATCATCAATGACGATACATGTTTTATCCTTAACATCACCAATGATGTTCTGTGCTTCTACCATGTTTGGCTTTGGACGACGCTTATCGATAATTGCGATAGGTGCATCTAATAAATCAGCCACTCTTCTAGCACGTGTAACTCCACCATGGTCTGGTGAAACAACTACTAATTCATCCTTTGGAATTTGTAGACCCTTGAAGTAACTAGCAAGCATCGGTACTGCTGTAATATCATCGATAGGAATATCGAAGTAGCCCTGAATCTGTGCAGCGTGTAAATCAAATGTTACAACACGGTTAGCTCCTGCAACCTGTAATAGGTTTGCGACTAGCTTCGATGTAATTGGCTGACGTGGTTTTGCTTTACGATCCTGACGAGCATATCCGTAATAAGGCATAATAACGTTAATTTCTCCAGCACTTGCACGTCTACATGCATCGATGCAGATGAGAACTTCCATTAAACGCTCTGATACTGGGTTACATGTTGACTGAATGATGAAAACAGAACGACCTCTGACTGACTCTTGTGGTTCGACTAAAATCTCACCATCTGCGAAATGCTCAACCTTGATTTTACCTAAAGGTAATCCCAAATGTTTACAAATAGACGCTGCTAGATCGGTGCTAGATGTTAGAGCGAATACGACAGTTTCCTTAACCATGATTTTTCTCTTCTCCCATATGAATGTTGCTTATCCTTATTAATTAAAGATGTTTTATAACTATTCGTCAACCCTTACGGCGTATAAATGGCCCTACTATTTCAGCTTTTGAAACTTTTGTGTCTTCTAAC
The DNA here is from genome assembly GCA_927911475.1 of uncultured Solobacterium sp. GTDB lineage: Bacteria > Bacillota_I > Bacilli_A > Erysipelotrichales > Erysipelotrichaceae > Bulleidia. The sequence continues at coordinate 30,212 of CAKMPP010000018.1, forward strand.
CATGTACCTGGTAGAATTTCGGCGAAATCTTCAACTGTGGTATCTCCGTAGAGATATGTATTTGGGTGAATAATCACATCTGTTCCAAATGTTACATTAGGCCCAATATACGCTGTATTAGGATCGTAGATTGTAACACCCTTCTTCATCCACTCTGTATTAATTCTTTCTTGCATATATTTTGCGGCATGTGCTAATTCCACATTTCCATTAATACCTTGTACTTCTTGCCAATCATCACATGGAATTGCTACAACCTTCTTACCTAGTTTCTTTAAAATCTCAACTAAATCTGTTAGATAGTATTCGTTCTGGGCATTGTTGTTATTCAAATGCTTGAGACCTTCAAATAGTGATTGGTTATTGAAGGCATAGATACCTGTGTTAATTTCACGTACTGCCTTTTCAGCATCATTTGCATCTTTGAACTCAACAATCTTTTCAACTGTTCCATCCGCATTACGAATGACACGACCATATGCTCCATTGTCTTCCGGAATTGCAGTGAGTACTGCCATATCCGCATCACCAATCAAATCATATAATTTCTGGTATGTTTCTGGTTTTACGCAAGGTGTATCTCCACTAGCAACTAGAGTAATACCCTCTTCATTTGCGAGCTGTTGTGCCTGCATGACCGCATGTCCTGTTCCAAGCTGTGGTTCTTGTACCGCAAACTCGCACTTTCCAGCCATCGCAGTTTCAACTTCTTCGTGCTTATAACCAACTACACATACAATTCTTTCTGTACCAGACTTCTTTAAGCTATTGATTACCATACCTAACATTGGTACTTCTAGAATCTTATGTAATACCTTTGGCAATTCTGAGTGCATGCGAGTTCCTTTACCACCCGCCATAATAATTGCATTCTTCATTTTATTTCCTCCTATATTTCATGCAAGCATGACTTATCGTGTATATACTGTTGTCTTTCTGACAAGTATCTCTTCTTTTTTAATACATCGATGGAACGTTCTAACAACTCTATGTCTTTTGTGATACCAAATACAGTTGAACCACTACCTGACATCAGCACACCATCAAATCCTAAGTCCAATAAATCTTGTTTGGCCTTTCGGATTTCAGGGACCAATGTCATTGCGGCATTTTCCATGGAGTTACCTAAACAATGGATAATGCCGTCATAATCGTTGTTTTCTAGTGCTTCTTGCATTGCTTTACAATCAGGATGAATTCCTTCTTGTTCATCCACGATGTGGAAGGCTTCAGCAGTCGATACACCCTTGCGTGGCTTAATCAACAATAATGAGAAATCTGGTTTACATAAGAATGTTGTTATCTTCTCACCAACCCCTTCCACAAATGCAGGTCGATTGAGGATACAGAATGGTACATCTGCACCAACTTCTTTACCCACCGCAATCATCTCTTCTTTTGTAAGATTTAGATTACACATGCGATTAATCATACGTATTGCGGCAGCCGCATCTGCACTACCACCCGCAAGACCAGCTCTTGTAGGAATATGTTTCTCCAAACGACAGCGAAACTCTTCTTTGAGAGTATACTTTTCCTGCATGATATGAATCGCTTTGATAATTGTATTCTTATCATTGATCGGTAAGTAGTCTCGATTTAACTCCAGTGTTGTTTGTTTTGCAAATTCCATTTCTAAAACATCATAGAAATTGATTGGAACCATAATCATTTTTAAATCATGGTAACCATCTTCTCGTTTACCTACAACATCTAAACACAGATTAATTTTTGCGTATGCTCGCTCTTTCATTTCATGACCTCATGAATTTGTTTTAATTCATCGATGGTTAATTCCTGGGCACGTTTATTGGCTGGAATATTAGCCTTCTCTAGTATCTCTATTGCCTTAGTACCATCATCTACATATTCTTTCAGATTGTTATAAATAGTTTTACGACGTTGCTTGAAACAGGCTCTTACCAGTTCAAAGAAGTCTCGAATCTCTTCATTACTTGCGTCATGATTCTTTCTGGCAAATTGAATGATGACACTATCGACAGCAGGGGAAGGATTAAAGGATCTACCTGGTACTGTAAATAAACGTTTGATATCGAATAGATATTGTCCCTCTACAGATAGGGCGTTGTATTCAGGATCTTTTGGTTTTGCGACAAAACGATCACCGACTTCCTTCTGTACCATAACTGTAATATAAGAGATATCTGGATTTTCAAATATTTTAAAAAGTACTGGTGTCGTAATGTAGTATGGAAGATTTGCACATACAGATACAGTTTTATACTTTTCTTTTAATGCATGTACAACTTCATCTAAATCACATGTTAAGAAATCCTGTAAGATAATCTCTACATTGGAATAGTCTTCTAAAGTATGTTGTAGTACTGGAATTAGACCTTCATCTATCTCAAATGCAAGTACATGTTGTGCATGCATCGCCAGCTGTTCGGTTAAACTTCCAATGCCTGGACCAATTTCGATGACTGCACCTTCGCAATGTGACATTTCAGCACAGCGTTCTACGATAATCGGATCAACCAAGAAGTTCTGGCCAAATCCTTTCTTCGCTCGTAATCCAAATTGATCTAGTATCTCTTTTGTGCGAGACGGTGTTGAAATTAATTTCTTCATTTATCTATAACCTCTCGTAATTCTTCTTTGTTAATCGTAAGACAGTTTAACCTTGCAAGCATGGTCTTCGCATTACCATCTCCAATATGGAGTATTCTCCAACTTTACGTCGAATTTCCGCACTATCAGA
>CAKMPP010000019.1 GCA_927911475.1 uncultured Solobacterium sp.
TTCTGGCATTCCAACTCGTTCAACGGCTAACGCCGCATCCACCGCAATCTGTAACGCTCTTGGATCTGCATTACCACATTCCTCCGCAGCCGCAATCATAATTCTCCGAGAGATAAAACGAACATCCTCTCCCGCCGTCAACATGCGCGCAAGGTAGTATAGCGTCGCATCCGGATCAGAACCACGCATCGATTTAATAAATGCAGAAATCGTATCGTAATGGTTATCCCCATCCTTGTCATAACGGATTGCCTTCTTTTGAATGCATTCCTCCACAACAGACAAGGTAATGTGAATGTAGCCATCGTCACTACGATCTGTTGTAAGATCTGCAAGTTCTAACGCATTTAACGCAGCACGTGCATCTCCATCACAAATCTCTGCTAAAAATTCAGCAGCTTCCTCATCTAAGATAACATTGTCTTTGCCGATACCCCTTATCGCATCTTCAGCAGCACGTTTTAAAAGAGTCACAATATTCTCTTTTGTTAGTGACTTTAACTGGAAGATACGAGAACGTGAAATCAACGCTTGATTCACTTCAAAATATGGATTCTCTGTAGTCGCACCAATCAAGATAATTGTGCCATCTTCAACATATGGTAGTAGATAATCCTGTTGTCCTTTATTAAATCGATGAATCTCATCGATAAATAAGATTGTTTTCTTTTGATACATCGACATCAAGTCAATCGCATGTGTAATTACCTGTTCAAGATCTTTCTTGCCTGCAATTGTCGCATTGACTTGCTGGAAATCGGCAGAGGTACTATTTGCAATCACTTGTGCTAGTGTTGTCTTACCAGTTCCTGGAGGGCCATAAAAGATTAATGATCCAAGCTTATCCGCTTTAATTGCACGATATAACAATTTATTTTTACCAATGATATGTTCCTGACCAACAACTTCCTCTAAAGTAGAAGGTCTCATACGTGCCGCTAAAGGCTCTTCATTTTTCTTTGTCTCTTCGCTTGCATACCCAAATAAATCCATAGAAACCTCCTTCATCTACCCCATATTATACTTGTAAAAACTTCATTCAGAAAGAAAAAGCTCCTTATGGGAGCTTTCACTCATGATTTTCTTCTGGTACTTTGATGATACATCCAAAAGATACAGAAACAAGTTATGAATAAAGAGATAATCACAAGCTGTAATATTTCAGGAATCACTACTCTTAAGCCAATGACAACCGCAGAGAATAAGATACCCAGAACCAATGCTAGTTTATATTTTTCAATTTGATATAAAAATGTTTCTTCTAACACAAATAATATCAGCAGTGATACTACAAGGTTTTCTAAGTCAACAGGACTAAATCGATGAAGAAAGTTAGAAAATAATGAATACAGCATATTACTGCTGAGTAATGCCAATAAGATGCGCTTGATGCGAGGTATTATTTTCTCTTTGATAGAAAGTGGATAAAGAGAAAGATTATCTAAATCTAACTGCTTTTGGTACATTAACCCAGCCACATAAGCTGTCCCATATGGGAATAAATCTATCAAGATACTATAACTACGCTCTGCACCAAGCAAGTAATACAAACACGGAACAATAATTACAAATCCTATCAATCCAATTAAAGTATACGCCTGATAAAATGATAATTTCTTCATATCGATTCCCCTTTGCGAATTTCATACATACATGCAAGCATAAGTATAACAATAACTCCAAAACAAATTAAATTCCCATATACGATTACAGATCTACTCAATTCAAACTGATTTCTAATCCATACAAACAATACTGTAAAAATGATGAATGCAATGTATCTAATATACATATTATTTGATTTTACTACCGTCATATTTTTAAAATTACGCAAGCAGTAATATAAACAACCTACTGGTGCAACAACAAATAATAAGAACAGTTTTGTGATCATCGTATCAAACCATATCGTACAAACCAAATATAGAAAGAAGTATATTAACATAACTCTCACGTACGCAACAAAGTAATCACTCTTTCGAACTGGCAAAATTTGTAGAATTGGATTCCAATTTTCGTCAATCAAAACACTGATAATTTGTACCTGAAATATGAAGAAGAATATTGTTCCAATGTATTCTCTAACAATACTACTAGGTATGCGCATGAGAAAAAGATAGAAAAATATTATTACACAATTCACTACGACATTATAGAAGTTAAATAAGCGATGTCGATACAATACATATATCCCTTGCATAAAAGACCTCCTTCTATCAATCTTTATTAGTCAAGATACGAATGGATGAGATGTACGCTAGCGTATAAAGAACACCTGCATATCCCAAAAACTGAATAATAGGATGAATATTTGTTTTATATAAATAAGTGCAGCAACACCAATCACAACTAGCAACATATACAAATGCTCAAAATAATTTCGATGCCACATATTGATTGGTAAAATAGCAGGAATTGCTAAAGCCTCAACAAACAAGATAATATATAGCACAACCAATATTGTACCCACCTCTTTATATGGAAAATATGATATGGATAATCCAAGGAATATTATTATATTGAGCATGAATATTTCTAGAAAAAGGATACTTACTCTTTCTTTTGCATTAATTGGCAACAAGCAGATAACTTTCTTCAACGGTCGCTCATTTTTAGCAAAAACATTTATCAACTGAACCGAGAAGATCAACATAAGAGGGTTATCATAGTTTGACTTTACTTTCACAATATAAAATAACGAATAAATCGAAAACAAAATATATAAAAGAGGAAAGATAAACTGTTTCTTTTTTATGAATGTCTCAAACTCCATTAATAATAGTGCTTTCATACTCTTAGAAATTCCTTCCTAAAATAGATTATTCTACTTTGTTAAAAATTATTTTTGGTTTTTAATATTCGAATTGAAGAAAAATATGTTAATACAATCAATAAACTCGCAAAGAATAGAAAGCAAATTCCTTTATCTAATGTTGTTTGAGTAATAATACCCCAATAGAAACACGCAAGAATTACTACTATTGCAATATGTTCAAAATAACTCTGTTTCAATTTTTGCTTTGGTAGTATAGCAGGTGTCGCGATACTTTCAAGTACGAGAATTATTCCAATTGGACTAGACTTGGAGTAATTATTCTTCCCAAGATTACACAATATATTGCCCAACCTAGAACCAGCACAAGATTATAAATCCCTGTTTCTAAAAACAGAATATTTACACGTGATTTTGGCTTCACAGGTAATAAACGCATAATATCTGCATTTACTAAGTTTCCATCAACAAAGTCTTGTGCAAAAAATGTAAAATAGAGAAAACTAGGAAATGTTTGAATATATACGGTATCTGTACGAGCTCTAAAAGCGCCAATAATGCATATCACTAAATATAAGATAGGCGTTAAATATTTCTTTCTCTTAATAAATCTTTCATATTCAGCTATTAATAGTGCTTTCATATTCTTAACACCCCCCTTTACAATTGACGAGTTCACTTCGTTAAAAATCATCCTTTTTCTTTGAGAATACGAATGGAAGAAAAGTATGTCATCACAAATAAGATAGCAATATAGAACAGAAAACCGATATTCTTATCCAGTGTTGTTTGAGTTAGTATAACTCCATAATAAAAGCACATAAGAAGTCCTACCATTAACGTATGCTCAAAATAAGGTTGGGTCATCTTTTTCTTCGGTAATACGGCCGGAATGAACAAACTTTCTAAAAAGATTAACAAACCAGTCTCTATCAAATCTGGAAAAATTAATCTTCCAAGAACTGTGCAATAGATAAACCAACCTAGAATAATAATAAGATTATATATTCCTACTTCCAGGAATAAAATTCTCACATAGGATTTTGGTTTAACTGGTAATAATCTAATATTCTGTGAATTGATCAAATTTCCTTTTTCAAAATCAGGAACAAACAAAAATATGCATATCAAATATGGGAATTTATCCTGAGGATTCAAACTTTTACTCGCATAAACCCCATTAATAACACAAAGTAATAGATATATGATATATGCTATGTATCTCTTATTTTTAACAAGTCTTTCATACTCAGCTATTAACAGTGCTTTCATATGCTTAGAAAATCCTTTCTAATATTATATGATTTTTAAATAATACCTTTTACGATACCAACGAAAATTTCTTCTAACGTCGCTGGCTGTAGACCTTCTAGATTTGGAGCATGCTTACGATCGATTAATAGTTTTACCTGATATGGTGTTTCTTTCTTTGCGACAATTGCGCCTTCTGGAATATTCGTTATTTCTTCTGGTGCTGCATTCAATATTCCATAGCTAGATAGGATATTATCTTTTTCATCATTGATTATTAATTCACCTGCATGCATGAATCCAATGTAATCGCACATCTTCTCAAGATCTGTAACGATATGGGAAGAGATAAGGATTGTACGGTCTTCTTGACGTGTATATTCAATGAGAAGTTCTACAACCTCCGCACGAATTGCTGGGTCTAATGCGTTCATTGGTTCATCTAATACTAATAGTTTTGCATTATGGCTTAACGCAATCGCAATTGCGATACGCATTTTGTTACCTAATGATAGCGTCTCATATTTTGCTTCTTCATCAATTTCAAACTGTTTTAATAGTTTTACAAATTGTTCATGCTCCCAATGTTTATAGATTTTACTAAAGATTTCTTCAATCTTATCTACTGTCAGGATATTAGGAATGCCCATATCATTAATCACAAAACCTAACTGGTCTTTGAGTTCTATTTCATTGATGAAATTATTACTTCCTAGTACTACAACATCCCCATAGTTTGGTTGTACAAGTCCTAGGATACAGTTGATAAGTGTTGTTTTACCTGCACCATTTTCACCAATCAAGCCATAGATTGTTCCTTCAGGAATCTGCAAAGAAACATGATTCAAACGAAAGTTATCATACTTTTTTGTAATATCCTTTACTTCAATTGCATTCATAACGATTTCCCCCAATTATTCATTTTCATCCCAAATGACTTTCATCATTTTGGCTACTTCCTCTTGTGATAAATTACAAGATACGGATAGTTTTTTGATTTCTGCTAGATGTTCTTCAATGATGCGAAGATTTTTGTTCCTGAATGAGTTGGACATTTTTTCCTGCCACAAAACTCCCTTTGCCTGGAATTGTATAGATATAACCTTCTCTCTCCAGCTCTTCATATGATCGTTTTGTGGTAATGACACTAATACGCAAATCTTTGGCAAGTGTGCGAATAGATGGTAAACTTTCATCTTCTGCTAACGTACCATTAATGATTTGATCTCGTAATTGATTATAAATTTGGTCGTAAATCGGTTGTCCACTCCTGTTGTCAATAATCAGCTTCACAATTATCAACCTCCAACCTATCTGTATATATACAATATATACAGTCATTATATTTATGTCAATAGGTAAACAAGAAAAAACTCAGTCAAAATTGACTGAGTTAGTTTGTTGTTTCATATACACATTTGTGGATGACTGGTTGTAGTTTCTTTGTAAAGTAGCCTAGTAGTGGCCCAAAAGTAAAAGCTAAGATAATCGTTCCTTCACGCATTGGGAATATTGCATGGAAGAAGAACCAACAAATCAATATCAGTATGATAAAGACCACATCTGCTAGCTGTCGTACTTTACCAAACTCTATCTTTAAGTTCTTTGCAAAAATCATGCATGTACTTTCTACTGGCAGTCCTATCATTCCACTTGCAACCATCATTGCATCTCCAAATGAACAAATAATGATAAATACGAACAATAGAATCATACGTATTATATAGGAATCTGAATTCATTCCTGCAAAGACTGTGTAGTAGAAATAATTGATTGTCATTCCCATCAGGAATGATACTGGTATCTGTAACAGAAACATCAAGCGGTATTTCTTCCGTAGCATTACAATCTGTAATGCAATGCAGATGCAGTTAGTAATTAAACCAACTGTTCCTACTTCAATTGTAGTTACTGAACTAATACTTAATGCCAAAGCGTCATAAGCACCTGTTCCTAGTGCCACTTTCATAATTCCTGCAGCACCAATCGCTACAAGAATCAAACCCACAAATTCAATCAGAAGATGTTTTATAAACTGTTCTTTTGTTATTTCCATAAGATTCTCGTCTCATAGAACTGTTGTTCAAATCCAACAGCCTGAATAATTTCATTTTCATCAATATTTTCCGTAACACGGGTGACAATGAAATAAGAACGGTAATCATCTTTATGATAGATAATACCACTAACAACACCTTGAAACGTGTCTAAAGGTTCCTTAGGACCAATGACATACGCATCTTGGAACTCACCATTCTTCTGGAATAGTTCTTCAACATAGCCTGTATTAACAGGATAAGTTAAATCTGCAATATGTGGATGGAAGCTCCCGTATGTATGATCGATAATAACTGTTACAGTTTTCCCTAACCATTCCCTACCAATCAAATATTCCATTGGTGTGTAGTTCATACCACCAGCTTCAGTGGATTTTCCAGTATCCTCAAATCCATAGTGATGATAGAAGTCTACTGCTGAATCTACAACATTGGCACTAATCTTTGAAAGATGATTCTCATCAGCTTCTTCTTTCAAATGATTTAAGAGTGCAGTCGCATATCCTTTCTTACGGGAAACTTGTCTTGTTAGTAATAAAATGACATGCATCTTATCTGGATCATAGGCTAAGATACTTTCTAAACCTTCTGCATATAAACCATAAACCGTGAATTGTTTTAGGCGTTCAGCCATAAATTCACTAATACTCTTAGCAGCCTCTTTACTCCATGAAGCATCCTTCTCAGAAAGAATTACTTCTTTGGCTAGAATGATTGCTTCATCAAGTTCAGCTGCAGTTAATGTTCTAATATCCATTAGAAGTTGATGTTACGGTCATACATCGCAACCGCCTCTTTAATCACATTCTTACGTAATTCATCATTGATGAATACAACTTCAACTGGTAAATCCTTAGCATGTGGTACTGCAGCTTCATGAATCTTTGTTAAGATATCATGTTCTTGCTTCTCAGCTTCAACAACTAAGAAGAATGCCATTGTAGGTCCATATAGTTTAGACTTTAACCAAACTCTGCTAATCGCATCATTTGTTTCGCAATAATCATATACAGCATTTACCAAACGTGTTGGATATACATTTGGCTCAGAATATGTCACATTCATTGGTGCTGTTGGTTGTACAGGTTTTGGTCTTTCTCTACCTGCAAGCAATGCGATTAAGGGCTTAGGAATGACAATATTATCTGTTCCTGGGTTGATGATGACACCTTGAATCTTTTTGTTTGGATCAGATAATAACGCATCATACTCTTTCATTGTTCTTACGATATTCTTTGGTGTATCATCCTTTTCACCAGCCACTTTAAACTTTGAGGATTCTTCAACATCTGTAAATGCAGGGAAGAATGCTTTACCATCATTTGTATTGATGAGGAAGAACTTAATCTGTGATGGATTTACAGTTGGTAAAATACCATTGTGATCTGGTTTTAGTTCTACATCAAAATTACAAGGTGCTAGTAATCTTGCTTTCTTTAATGCGTTTGATAACGCTTCTTGTTTTTCAGGGGTACTTCCAAGTTTTAAATCATTGATTGCTTTCTTAACCTCTGGGTTTGTCACAGGGGCAATCGTTCCCTGTTGGATTTTTGCTTTTTTATCTGACATGATGTACTCCTTTTCGCTCCTAGTAATTATACGCTTTTTTTGATATCATTCACCTGTTATAATAGAGAAGATTTAAAGGAGTCAATATATGAAAAAAATAACTTGGAATTCACCAGTAATCTTATCGTTTGCCCTAATTAGCTTAATCGCTTTAGGATTGAATACTCTAACAAATGGCACTACAAATCAACTCATATTCTCTGTATATGGTGGTTCATTACTAAATCCCCTATTCTATCTACGTTTATTCACGCACGTATTGGGACATGCAGACTTATCACACTATATGAATAATATGTTGTTATTCTTATTAGTAGGTCCAATGCTAGAAGAAAAGTATGGTAGTCAACGTTTACTTATCATTATCTTAGTCGTTGCCCTTGTCACAGGTATCGCACATATTATCATCGCTCCAAACACAATGTTATTAGGTGCTAGTGGTGTTGTATTTGCCTTTATCCTATTATCTGCTGTAACAGGCTCTAAAGAAGGTATCCCTCTTACATTTATCATCGTTGCAGTACTCTATATCGGAACGCAAATTTATCAAGGTGTATTCAATGTTGATAATGTATCCCAACTAACTCATATTATTGGTGGTATTATCGGTGGCATCTTTGGTATGACACTACGCAAGAGTCATTAATTATCTGCATCGCAATGCTAGATTCGAGTGGAGTCTAGCATTTTAATTTGTATATATTCTGTGAAATTGCACATGAAATTCGAGTATCATTCACACTCTGTTCACATTTGTGCTCTAAGATAGTAAGCGTAGTACAAGGAGGATTAAAATATGTCAGATAACTTAAATGAAACTAACAAGGAAATAAATGAAGCTGAAACAGTAGAAAATAAAACAGATATTGTCGAAGAACAACATACAGAAGCAGCTCAGGTAGCAGCGAAAGTAGTTGAAGAAAAAACAACTAACCAGACAGTTGCAGTAGAACCAGTGAAAAAGAAAAATGGAATCGGCTCAAAGGTCATCTCAACAATTGGTAAAGCTTCTCTTGCAGTACTTTGTGGATTTGGTGGTGCTTGGTTATATACAGCACAAATTGGAAACGGTGGTAGAACAGTTGTATACCAAACAACAGAATCTGGAAGTAGTAAAACGACTTCTGTTTCTAATGAATCAAATGGTTCTGGTTTAACTGTTGCGCAAGCAGCCGCAAAGGCAGCTCCATCTACAGTTGAAATCCAAACAGAGATAACACAACAGTCCTACGGCATGTTTGGTGGTACATATACAACAAACGCTGCAGGTTCTGGTGTCATCATCAGTAAAGATGGTTATATCGTTACAAACAACCACGTCATCGATGGTGCACAAAAGATTACAGTTAAGACAAGTGATGGCACAGAATATGACGCAAAGCTTATTGGTACTGATCCAAAGAGTGATATTGCGGTATTAAAGGTAGAAGCAAATGACCTAACACCAGCGACTCTTGGAGATTCTTCCAAGATTTCGGTTGGTGATACAGCAATCGCAATCGGTAACCCACTAGGAACACTTGGCGGAACCGTTACAGATGGTATTATCTCCGCAACATCCCGTGAACTTGTCGTAAATAACGAATCTATGAAACTCATCCAGACAAACGCAACAATCAACTCTGGCAACTCTGGTGGTGGATTATTTGATGGTAATGGTAACTTAATTGGTATCGTACAGTCTAAAGACTCTGGTACATCTTCATCAGGAGCAACTATCGAAGGTATTGGCTTTGCAATTCCAGTAAATGATGCAATGGAAGTTGCTGAACAGTTAATTAAGAATGGTAAAGTTACAGATCGTGCAACATTAGGTGTATATCTACAGACACTTACAACACAACAAGGCAATTACACTCCAGGTGTATATGTTACGAATGTTATCGATGGTAGCGGCGCACAGGCTGCCGGTTTAAAGGCTTACGATAAGATTGTTGGTGCAGATGGCAAAGAAGTTTCCAACTATCCAGACTTATCCGCAATCTTAAAGACAAAGAAGCCTGGCGATACAGTTGACCTAACAATCGATAGAGATGGAAACCAAATTCAGGTAACAGTTACTCTTACAGGCACGTTAGATGCAACACAATCCCAAAACAACAATCAACAGACTCTCCCAAATCAAGGCGAACAAAATAGCGATAAGAAATAACAAAAAAAGATACAGAGTATACCCCCATACTCTGTATTTTATATTTCAATAGTTGACCAGCTGTTGACCAACACAAAAGAAAAACTCGCTATTTTAGCGAGCTTTATTCTATGGCGCAGGAACAGGGATTTGAACCCTGGCACCGTGTTACCGATCTACAAGCTTTCCAAGCCTGCCCCTTCAACCGCTTGGGTATTCCTGCAAAGTTTTCATAGGACACGAACTATAATACCAATTATTGTTCAAAAAATAAAGTATTATTGTAGAAATAATTTAATATTACACGTAAAATAAACGTAATGGAGGTTATACAAAATGAGCGATTTGACAAAGAAAGCATTAGGAGCTTCTCTAAAGAAGATTTTATTACAGAAGCCTCTCGAAAAGATTACAATCACCGATCTCACAAATGATTGCGGTGTAAACCGCCAAACATTTTATTATCACTTCCATGATATTTATGATTTGATTGATTGGATTTATCTTGCAGAGGGTGAAGAAGCGATTGGAGCCCAACGCAGTTATGATAGTTGGCAAGATGGACTTCTATCTGCCTTCAAGATTATTGAGAAAGAAAAACATTTTATTTTAAATACAATTCACTCCCGTTCACAGTCTCATATCATGCGTATGCTAGAAGATGCGGCTGAGTACTTACTATTAAATGTAATTCGTGAAATATCTAAGAATTATAATGTTTCAAATGAAACAATTCATTTCATGGCATCCTTCTATCGATTCAGCTTTGCTGGAGTAGTATTTGACTGGATTGAAAATGGCATGCATGAAAATCCACAAAAGATCGTTGACCAGGTATCACTTCTAATGCAAGGTACATTCTCTGCTGCATTAGAACGTTTCGAGAAAGCCAAGAAGTAAGAAAGACCACATGTTGTACCGACCCCAAAAGTTAGACCAAGAATCTAACGAATGGAGGTCGGTTATTTTTATGAACAAAACATAGTTTTGAATTCAAGAAAAAAATAGTTTTAGAATATTTGAATGGTAAAGGAG
>CAKMPP010000020.1 GCA_927911475.1 uncultured Solobacterium sp.
GTATACATTGGTCTTTACAGAAGCAATCATCGGTACATTACAAGCAACCATACCAAAGGTATGGTCCCAGTGCCAATGTGTAATCGCTAAAAGCTTAGGTTCCTTCAAACTTAAATCTTTTACTTCAGATAAAAATCTATGATAGTTTTCAGGACTATTTCCTGCATCAATCTGTAAGTTCATCTTTGAACCATGTATTAAATAAATATATGGTTGATCTGTTTCTGGATTATTGTCCATGTAATAAATATGATCAGTAAATTTCTTCATAGTTACCCCTTTGTATTCTGTATACCTGTAAAGGCAATCATTGTACCGATACAAGATAAGATGGCTCCAACAAGTAATGCATGTGATATACCACTAAAGTCAATTAACCATCCACCAATGATTGAGGAAAATACAGCTCCACCAGTTTGCATCAAATTGAACATCATCTGTGCTTTTACTGTATCCTTTTTGTCAATAATAATATTTGCATATTGCACAGATGCAGGAATATATAGCGCAAAAGAAACAACCTGCAAAGCAAACCCAAATGTTAATGTCATTAATGATGGTGAAAGCCACACAATAATTGCTTTTGCACTAAACATCATCATAGAAAATAAGAGTAATGAAGATACTTTAAAACGTTGACTAATCTCTTTAAACCCTATCATTCCTGGAAGTTCCATGAGAGCCATAAAGGCAATCAAATATCCCATCTCACGATGGTCTCCACCAACATTGCGTACGATAGATATTGTAAAGTTTGTGATAAAAGCATGTGCATAATAGATAAATAACATCGCAATGGATAAAAGCATGAACTTCGGATTTTCTTTGAAGAAAACAAGCAACGTGCTAGATTTCTGATCCGTCAAATCATTTGTAGACTCATACGTAGTATGGATACGATGACGTGTTATATATATGCATAAAATAATTATTAAAAATGTAATGATAAATAATGCAGTTGGAATAGATTTCATACCAATTCTTTCAATGAGAATACCCATCGCTGCAGAAAGAATCGCAAAAAACAATGAGCCTCCTGCACGACACAAGCCAAAGTTAATCTTAGTCTTAGAGGGATCCATTAAAAACTGCACAGAAGTTAAAAATGCAATAACAGCATTCGCCAACGTTATCATCACAACATAAATAAGTGTTAATATAACCGAACGAACACTAATAAAGAAGAGTCCAATTGAACAAACAAAGATAATCGAAATCGATATCAAAAATATTGTCATTGCGTTAATCTTCTTTGAACGATCTGCTAAATCTGCAAAAAATGGCTGTAAAACAAGTGCACAGATATTTGCGGAAGCCAGGATATAGCCTGCTTCACTATTTGAATATCCACATGATAAAAGATAGGTTACTGAAAAACCAACAACCATGCAGTATGTCATCCAAAATAATGACTGTAAAGAAAAGTACTCGATATTTAATTGCTTAGTATTATCCATAAATTTTCAACAAATCTATCATACATGAAGGAGATTAAAAAAGGAACATTCCATAAATGAGAATGTTCCTTATCATTTTATTCAGCACCAATAATGAAACTGTATACAGGTTGCTGACCATCTTCAACGTCGATATCAACGTCGTAGTTCTGTTCAATAAACTGACGAATTTCTTCGCATTCTTCATCAGTAGCTTCAGAACCCTTGATGAGGGTTACAACTTCTGTATCTTCATCGCACATGTTCTTAATTAATTCCTTAGTAACTGCTAACTTGTCCTTCTCATTAAAGATAATATCCTTCTCTAAGATAGCCATGTAGTCACCAGAATTGATTTCTCTACCATCAACTGTTGTATCCTTAACAGCATAAGTAATAGAACCTGTCTTTACTAGTGTGATAGCTTCATTCATCGCCTCTGTATTTGCTTCTACTTCTTCCTCAGGGTTGAAGCTAATGCAAGCACTTAAACCCTGTGGTACAGACTTTGTTTCAATAACGATAATCTTCTTATCTTCTGTAACTTCAGCAGCTTGTTTTGCAGCCATGATAATATTTGAGTTATTTGGCAAGATATAGATTGTATCCGCATGAACCTTAGAGATTGCAGTAACGAAATCTTCTGTAGATGGGTTCATTGTTTGACCACCACTTACAACATAATTTACACGGTAATCTGTAAATAACTTCTTCAAGCCTTCACCTGCAGCTACTGCAATAATACCATAAGCCGCATTTTCAATTGCTGCTTCTTCAGCTTCCATTAAGGAAGGTTGTAAGTCTGATTGAATATCTTCAACCTGAACCTTACCAAACTTACCATACTTCTGACCAAGCATTAACACTTCACCAGGTGTCATAGAATGAACACTTAGTGTGAATGCATCTTCTTTTACAACTAATTGAATATCATTCGCAATCTGTTCTAATTGCTTACGAACTCTTTCTTCCTTGAAAGTCTTCTTACCATTATCACTGAGAGAAATAATATATTCTACACGATACCCAGAAGCCTTTTCATGTACTTCTGTATCTGCAGTATCACCTGCTAGGTTCTCTGTAATTGGCTTGCCTTGCAAGTAAGACTTGAAACCTTCAAGAATTGTTACATAACCCATTGCACCTGAGTCTACGCAATGCGCTTCCTTCAGTACATCCAATAATTCAGGTGTACGTTGTAGAGATGCGTTTGCTTCATCCACAATATAATTTACAAATTCTTCAATAGAAGATTCAGGATGGTTATTAATATAGATTTCACCATACTCAGCACTTTCTCTAACAACTGTTAGGATTGTACCTTCTGTAGGACGCATAACAGCCTTGTAAGCCATCTTAGAACCGTTGATTAACGCTTCAGAGAATTCTTTCACTGTTAATTCTTCTTTATCCTTTGCGTATTGCGCAAAGCCACGGAAAATCTGAGATAAGATAACACCTGAATTACCACGTGCACCCATTAATAAACCACGACTGAAGATCTTAGCAACTGTTGAAAGTGACTCTGATCCACTCTTTGTAACTTCTGAGATACCATTCAAAATAGTCAAAGACATATTTGTACCTGTATCTCCATCTGGTACTGGGAATACATTCATCGCATCCACTGCTTTACGTTGATTGCTTAGATTGTGTGCTCCACTTTCCAGTAAGTTCTTTAAAACTAAACCATTAATCTTTTCCATTACTTTAACCCCATATCCTTATGCTACGACGCGAACGCCCTGAACAAAGACATTCACCTGGGCAACTTCCTGGGAGAGTGACTTTTCAAGCATATACTTAACTTTCTTTTGTGCTTCGGTTACGACTTCGGAAATCTTAACACCGAAACTTACAACGATATATAAATCAATTTCTAAACCAGCTTTACCATTACGAACAACTACACCCTTTGTATAGTTTTCTTTCTTTAATAGTTCAGCCCAGCCATCTTTTAAAATTTGTTTGCTGGCCATACCAACAACACCATAAGATTCTGTAATTACTCCACCAGCTAATGAAGCCACTGCTTCTTCTGAAACGGAGATACTACCATAGTTTGTTTTCTTTTCAACTGCCATAAGTTTACTCCTTACTAACGTTATGTATTATATCAAAACGGTTATTATTATACAAAATATGTAACCTGTATATCGACTATTTCACAGGAATTTCATGTTACTGCGCAGGTGTAGGTATATTTAATACACCAGTTGTATAGTATCCTGCAGCGTAATTCTCTTGGAATTTATCATCAATCATTTCAATTCCATTATTATCAATAGGAATTGCAATCGGACTGCCGTTTGCATCGACTGCTATATTTCCTTCTGCGTCAGTATAGAAATGTTTTTCAATCGGTAAGCCATTAGCATCCACACGTACATTTCCTTCTGAATCATACCAATATACCACATCAGAGACTGCTGTCGCTGTTTCAGTTGGTTGTTTTTGTTCCCATGGACATGCAGCGGTATATGCAACTTGATCTTTACTTGTACCCCATAAGCACTTTGTTTTATCAGTTGCTTGGCTATAGATTGTAAAGTAATCATTTAGAATTTTCAGATTGCTATAGGATGCCACAAAGTAACTACCAATACGCATATGTACAAGTATTGCATGTGCATCATAGCGCAGTGGATATACAGAAATTGTAGAAATCTGCTGCAAGATTGAATCATCAATCTCATTTAATGCATTCGATACTTTCTTCAAGAGTTCTGTATCTGTAAACCCGATGAGTTTTTGGAATGGAAGCAATCACCTGACGATTGTTCTCATCCAATGTTGTTCCTTCACCATTTCCAACCAGATAGTTCCGTTACCTTCAGATTGATAGCCCACGAGCTTTTTTCTCTTTTACTGTAATCGTAACTGTATTACCGTTATTTAAACTCAC
>CAKMPP010000021.1 GCA_927911475.1 uncultured Solobacterium sp.
GTTTGAGAAAGTACAGGAATTACTACGACATGCGGATGAAGAGAATATCGGTTGGCTGTTGATGTTAGATGATAGTGATAAAGTATATATGCGTGACTATCGTTTCCTTGAACAAGCAGGCTTACGAAAAGAACTAACTACTTATATCTATGAACCTGATTTGGATTATACAAAGATTCCAAATATCTTAAAGGTATACTTAGCATTTGATGATGCGTATGAACAGGAAAATATATGGGTAGATTCTATTGCGCATTTGCGTATGGCTAAAACATATTGTGTATTCCAGCATGATAAGAAAAAAGATGGAATTTTGAGTATGATGGAGTATCTACAAGCAGATCCAAGCGATGTTGTTGTGTTTGGAGATGGAAAAAATGATATAGTTATGTTTGATAAAAGATGGACTTCCATCGCTATGGGAAATGCCTATCCTGCATTAAAGGAGCTTGCATACTATGTGACAGATTCAAATGTCAATGATGGAATCTATAAAGCATGTGTCCACTTTGGATGGATAACGGAGGATAATCAATGAATTTAACAGTACCAAATTTAACCATTGCATGCATGATTGTTTCATGTGTGATTGCATTTGGTTTACCAGTTCTATTAGCAATGTACTTCCACAAGAAGAAGGGTGAGTATGTCCCGATCATTGTGGGTATCGCTGTCATGTTTGTGTTTGTATTTACTTTAGAAACTGCCGTTAATCAAACAATCTTCAATAGTGCAATTGGAGAAACGATTCGTAATAACATTGTTTTATATGCGGTATATGGTGGTCTTATGGCTGCTGCATTTGAGGAATGTGGTAGATGGATTGCGTATCGTACAGTATTAAAGAGCCGTATGGATAAAGATTCTAATGCCTTGATGTATGGTGTAGGTCATGGTGGATGTGAGGCCATCATGATTGTTGGGTTTATGATGTTAAACTACATCACAATCGCTATCATGATGAACAAGGGTACAATTAACGATACACTATCACAATTAGATTCTTTGACACTTGCGAAGATGAATCTAGCAATGCAGACGTTGTCTACAACCCCATCCTATGTATTCTTACTAAGTGGTATCGAACGTATTTCCGCCATGATGGCACAAGTTTCTCTATCCGTACTTGTATGGTTTGCGGTGAAGTATAAGCATAAGAAATACTTCTTCCTTGCTTTACTTTTCCACTTCATCATGGATGCTGGAACTGTTCTATTGCGCAGCCAGGTAGAAAGTATCATTTTAGTAGAGTTATTTATCTTTGTTGTGGCCGCAATCATCGTCTTTGTGGCATATAACGTTTGGTGTCATTTCCATACAACTTCGGTAAAGAAATAAAATCTTGCGAAGAATCACGGCTTATGTTATCATTTAACGGCACATGTAGTGCGTCACTGTTCCGCTGATATGATTTAGGGTTCATGAGCAGCTGATTAATCGTAAAAAGGAGAAAAGAAAATGAAGTTGAATTTAGTAGAAAAGATTACAAAGAGTCAGCTACGTACAGATGTTCCTGATTTCAAGTCAGGTGACACAGTTAAGGTTAACGTACGTATTAAGGAAGGTCAAAAGACACGTATTCAGGCTTATGAAGGTGTTGTAGTTGACCGTTCTAATGGTGGTATTGGCGCAACATTCACAGTTCGTAAGATTTCCAACGGTGTAGGTGTACAGAGAACATTCCCAGTTCATTCACCAATCATCGAAAAGATTGAAGTAGTTCGTTATGGTAAGGTTCGTAGAGCTAAGCTTGGCTACCTCAAGGGATTATCTGCTAAGAACGCTCGTATCAAGGAAGATCGTCGTAAGTAGTCTACAAAGAGAGAAATTATTCTCTCTTTTTTTGATATAATACTCAATAGTAGGTACATGATATGAATACGGATATGAATAAAGATCAAGAAATGCTTGATGAAACTAGAGTCATGGAACGACTAACAGATGAGACAACTGTTATCGACATGGCAAAAATTAAAAATGAACAAAACCAACCAAAGAAGATAAAGAAGAAAGAAGAAAGTGCAGTTTTATCTTTCTTTAAAGAAGTATTTATTTCTCTAGCGGTGGTATTAATCATTGTTAACTTTGTGGTAAGACCAATTCAGGTAAGGGTAGTTCCATGTATAACACATTAGAAGATGGTTATTTTGGGTTCTCTGATTTAATTGGTTATCGATTAACAGGGTTAAAGCGTTTTGATATTGTCATTGTTTATCTAGCAGAAAAGAAAGAGTATCTCATCAAACGTGTGATTGGTTTGCCTGGTGAGACAGTCGAATATCGAAATAATCAACTCTATATTAATGGTGAGCCAGTAGAAGAACCATTCTTAGATGAGTCCTATACAAGTACATATCCAGGAACGTTTACTGGTGATTTTAAGACGGAGAAGCTTGGAGATGATGAATACTTCTGTATGGGAGATAATCGTCCACATTCCTCCGACTCACGCTACTATGGTGCATTTCATAAATCTGATATTGTATCCAAGGGTGTATTTGTAGTTTATCCATTTAAAGGGTTTGGAGTATACACATGGTAAATATTCAGTGGTATCCCGGACATATGGAGAAAGCCCGTCGTGAGATGACGGAGCGTTTGAAGTCTGTTGATATGTTGATAGAGTTACGTGATGCTAGAATTCCTGAGGCATCTGTCAATCCGATGTTAAAGCAGATGGCACAGGGTAAACCCCGTTTAATTGTGCTTTCAAAAATTGATATGGCAGATCCAGTTCAAACCAAGAAGTGGGTCGAGTATCTAAGTCAAGGAGAGAATGCGTGTCTTGCTTTGGATTTAATGAAAGATTCGCAATGTGGTAAAAAGATCATCCGTGAAGCGATTAAATTAATGGAAGAAAAGCGTCAGAAACAGATTGCTAGAGGAATACGACCACGTGCTGTTCGTGCAATG
>CAKMPP010000022.1 GCA_927911475.1 uncultured Solobacterium sp.
GTTTTCTTCATATCTCAAATATAGAAAATTTATACTGGTTTTTATACTGAACTACAGGAATACTAGATATCATTTTTCACTACATAAAAAAATGGAATAATACGTATTGTCTCAATCAAAGTCTTAAAAACCACCATTTCTTTCACCTTCAAATATTCTAATACTACTGGAATTTGTTTTTTTGATTTGAAATCATTCTCATTCAGTGTTACACTATATTAGCAGTCATAGCACAAGAGTGCTAAGGAGGTAAAATACTATGGCAAAGAAACAATTTAAAGCAGAATCTAAAAGATTGCTAGATATGATGATTCACTCGATTTATACCAATCGTGAAATCTTCTTACGTGAGTTAATCTCTAATGCTTCTGACGCTTTAGATAAACGTCATTATCTCTCTCTTACAGATTCTCGCTACGCAACAAATCCAGAGAATTTAAAAATTACACTAGAAATCAAAAAGGATACACGCCAACTAATTATCGAAGATACTGGTGTTGGTATGAGTGCAGAGGAGCTAGAAAAAAACCTAGGTACTATCGCAAGAAAGTGGCTCTGCCGAATTCCGTAAACAACTTGAAAACAATACAGATAACGTCGATATTATCGGTCAATTTGGTGTTGGTTTCTATAGTGCATTCATCGTCGCAAAACATTTACTTGTAGAGACGAAGTCTCCAGTTGAAGAAAAAGGTTATGCATGGTCAAGTTCTGGTGAAGATGGATACACAATCACAGAGATTGAAAAACCTGAAGCAGGCACAAAGATTACGATTGATCTTAAAGACAATACAGAAGAAGAGTCCTTTGATGAATTCCTAGTAGAATATAAGATTCGTGAACTCGTAAAGAAATATTCTGACTATGTTCGCTACCCTATTCAAATGGAAGTCACAAAGTCTATCCCTGATCCAACAGAAGAAGGAAAGACAATTGACACCAAGGAACTTGTAACACTTAATTCAATGGTTCCACTTTGGAAGAAGCCAAAGTCTGAAGTAACAGAAGAAGAATATAACTCTTTCTATCAGTCAAAGTTCAATGACTGGGAAAATCCTCAGAAGGTTATTCATTACAACGTAGAAGGAACACTTTCCTACACAGCATTACTTTTTCATCCCTTCTAAAACTCCATATAACTTCTATTATCAAGACTTTGAAGCAGGATTACAGTTATACTCCAAGGGTGTATTTATCCTTGATAAAGCAAAGGACCTCGTACCTGATTACTACCGTTTTGTACAAGGTATTATCGATAGCGATGATTTAAACCTCAATATCTCACGTGAGATTCTCCAACAAGACCGTCAGGTTAAGTTACTTGCGAAATCTATCGAAAAGAAGATTCATTCTGCACTAGAAGATATGTTAAAGAATGATCGTGAAAACTACGAGAAGTTCTTTGATAAACTTTTGGTTTAAATCTTAAATATGGCATCTATCAAGATTATGGTATTCATAAGGAACAACTCCAAGACCTCATCTTATTTAGATCTTCTAAGGAAGGAATGTATGTCACACTGAAGGAATATACAGAACGTATGGTAGAAGGTCAAAATGCAATCTACTATGCTGTAGGTTCTTCCGTAGATGAAATTGAACGTTCCCCTATCATGCCTAAGTTAAAAAAGAAAGGCTATGAAGTACTCTACTTCTTAGATGAGCGTGATGAGTTTGTTTCTGGTATTATGCAAAACTATGATGAAAAGAAGTTTGTTTCCATCTCTCAAGCAAATCTAGACTTAGATAGCGAAGAAGAAAAGAAAGAAATTGAAGAAAAGACAGCTGAAAATAAGGATATGTTAACAGCGATGAAGGATGCGTTAGCAGATAAAGTTAAAGAAGTGCGTATTTCATCTAGATTGATTGATGATCCTGTATGTATCGTTGCGGATGAAGGTGTATCCCTAGATATGGAACGCTATATGGCAAATGATCCAATGAATAAAGATAGAGCAATTACAGCCACAAAGATTCTGGAAATCAATCCTAACCACCCTATCTTCAATAAGCTACGTGAAGTATCTACATCTTCCCCTGATAAACTAAAGGAATATACAGATGTACTCTATGATCAAGCATTATTGATTGAAGGATTACCAATTAAAAATCCAGTTGAGTTTGCTAAGAAGATCACAAATCTCATCGTAGACGCAAAAAACTAAATACTTAAAAAGGCGTAACAACTTCGTTACGTCTTTCTTTCTGTTTAGATATTATATTTCTTTTGTGACATTTACCATATCATGACGATCAGGAAGTTGTGCAATTACAATCGCAATAAAGATGAGTACACAACCAATTAAATTTCTCTAGTATTTAAAAACTTGATTTTAATATTAGATACCCTGCTAATGCCGCAAATACAGACTCCAAGGATAACAACATTCCCGCAATCGTAGGATTAGCTTCCTTCTGTGCAAAAATTTGTAGTGTATACGCAACGCAAGAAGAGAAGATACCTGTATATAGTAGTGGAATATACGCTGCTAAGATAGAAGCGATTGTAGGTCTTTCTATCACAATCATTGGAATGACTGTCGCAAATCCACCAATTAATAGTTGCCCACAAGATAATCTTACTGGATCAACACGGGTACTGAAATGACCAATGATGATAATATGTATTGCAAATAAGAACGCAGCTAGAACCAAGAATATTTCTCCAATTCCGAGTGCTAGATTACCTGCCATGCTTAAAAGGTATAATCCAAATAAAGCCATTGCGATACCAATCCAAACTTTTAGGGGAATCTTTTTACCAAATAACAGTGTGATAATTGGCACAAACAATACATATAGTGTTGTTAGAAAGCCAGCTTTCGCAACCGGCACCGTTAACATCGCAATCTGTTGTACGATACTACCCATGGATAAGGCAAGACCACATAAGACAGAGCCTAATAATAACTTCTGTTTTTCTTCCTTTGTCTTAGGACGAATGACATGTGTACGCTTCTTATCTAAGATTGGAATGATTGCTAAAAGTGAAAAACCCGCAATCAAAAAAACGTATTGTCGAGAATGTCCATGGACCTATATAGTTCATTCCCACATTCTGTGCCACAAACGCACAACCCCAGATAATCGATGCTAATATCAGTAATAAAATTACTTCTTGAAAAGAAATTCCTCATTGTTTACCTCGATGAAAACGAATTACTTGCGCAGATTCGATAAACTGAAAATCATTAATTTTATTTCTAATAG
>CAKMPP010000023.1 GCA_927911475.1 uncultured Solobacterium sp.
GTTGGACATTGCGTAAAGATTAAAAATAATATTCTCGATGGATTCCTCATGGAAATAACATAATTGTTTTAAGAATGTTAGATAGTTTCCAGGATAAAAGATATTTATTAAATTTTCCTGAAGTCATATACATGAGTTGATATTTTTGTTAAAGATGTTTTCATAGGTTACCTCAAGACTATATACAAAACATCTAAGTAAAAGCCCTGATATATTGATATCTACTTGTTTTTGCTGAAAGCGTGATATAATAACAACGTCTAATGGAGGTACTTAAATGGAACAGTTAGAATTTAAATTTGATACACAGTTATTAATTGATGGACATGATTTAGATGAAGATGTCATTAATGACTATATTACAGAGAATTTCCAAGGTGACTGCTTATTAGTTGTTGGCGATGATACTTTAATTAAGATCCATTTCCATACAAATGAACCATGGAAGGTACTTGAATATGCACAATCTATCGGTGACATCTATGATGTTGTTGTAGAGAATATGCAACGTCAAGAAGAAGGTTTAAAGGGATAAAAAAACGAGGGTTTCCTCGTTTTTTAATACCCATTTTCATAGAAGAATTGATCGACTACTGCAGGATAATC
Source organism: uncultured Solobacterium sp. (assembly GCA_927911475.1). GTDB lineage: Bacteria > Bacillota_I > Bacilli_A > Erysipelotrichales > Erysipelotrichaceae > Bulleidia. The sequence continues at coordinate 607 of CAKMPP010000023.1, forward strand.
TTCTAGATTCATATGCATCTTAGAGTGATGTTCAACAAGCATATCTGCAATATAGCCATGGAGCCATACACCCATACGTAGACTGGTAAAGATATCACAATGATATGCAAGTAGTGCAGTTAACATACCAGTCAATAAATCACCACTACCAGCTTGAGCCAAGGCTTCATTACCTGTTTGGTTAATATAACATTGACCGTTTGGGGTAGCAATAATTGTATGTGCTGATTTTAATACAATATATACTTTTAATTCCTTTGCGCACTTTAAGGCATAGTGTAAAGGATTGCGCATGACTTCTTCTTTTTCTAAGTGGAATAAGTCTGCAAATTCTCCGATATGTGGTGTTAGGATAATCGGTGACTTTGCAAAACGTAATTTCCATGTATTATATCGCAACATGCGTATGCCTTCAGCATCTAATATCAAAGGAGCATGACATTTTTGAATCATCAGATCAAGACATAATTCTTTCTCAAACATTTGTGTAACCCCACTACCAAAGGCAGCTGCATTCACATGTTCAATTGTTGAAGCGAGCTGTTGTTCAACATTATGTGCCGAGAATGGATGGAATACTGGTGTTGTGTGCTTTGTGGCAACAATAGGGTAGATACCATCAATACATCCAACTTCAATATATGGAAAACCCATGGCTTTTGCGCCAGTGATATTTAGGCTGATTGCTCCAGCCATTCCATAAGAACCTCCAACAAGTAAGATCTTTCCACTACTGCCTTTATGTGCAGTTTCTTTTCGTTTCGCAAGATTTTGGAAGAAGAGTGTTTGATTCATCTCTAAAAAACTACTTTGTTTTGGATGTGGTATATCGAGTGGAACAAGTTCTAACTTTTCAAATAGATGATGATACTTTTGTAGTACATGGAAAGGTTTATAACAATCTATCGCAAACGTTACTGTAGAATGTAATGCGAATGAATCATGCATGGCTGAATCGCATTCAGCACCAGAATTTATATCGATACTATAGATTGGTTTATTCGCATCCTGTATTTTCTTGAATAGTACACGCATATCTTCTGATAATTTACCATGATATCCAAAACCAAAAATACCATCAATGATAACATCACATTCCTTCAAGCATGTATCTAAGTATGTTAAAGGTTGAATGATTGAAGATGGAACTTGTTTATATGCCTTCATTGCATCAGGATTATTTGGCAGACCATTTACCAATATCAACTTAATATGAAATTGTTTTAAATTGTTGATAAGCGCAAAACAATCGGCACCATTATTACCATTTCCAGCCAATACCAAAATATTAGATTTAACATCTAAATAAGGTAGCAGATGGGTAGCTAATTTTTTTGCCGACAAGATTGATTAAATCAATGATGAAAGCCCAGATTTTTGTTCAATCTCAAGCATTTCTTTACGACTTACGATCATGTTTTGTATCCTTTACAATCATATATTAACACTTACAGAAATCTATTGTGAAAAATTATAATAAAATTATGATATAATTCGCATAAGCAGTAGAAAAAGGAGGATTTGCTAACATGCCAACAAAGAAAACTGTTAAAGAAGTAGCAGAAGAAGTAGTTGAAAAGAAGGCTACAAAGAAGAAGGCTGCACCAGCAAAGAAGGCTGAAAAGAAGGAAGCTACTGAAAAGAAAGCTACAACTACAAAGAAAGTTAAGAAGGAAGCACCAGCCACTAAGACTGTTAAGAAAGAAACTACAAAGAAGAAGGTAGTTAAGAAGACAGCTAAGGCTAAGGTGGAAGATTTAGATTTAAAGACAGTTAAAGATTACGAAGATGCAATCAACTGGAAGAAGGGCGAAGCGAAAGCTTTAGATTGGCTCTATATTGAGTTAAGTGCTGACGCATTATTAACTCAATTTGAAGCAGGTAAGGATAACTTAAAGACAGTTTGCCAAGCATTATACAACTGCATGCTTGAAGGTGACTATTATATCGTTGAACCTACAGAAGATAACTGTGTATTAGGTACAGTTGCTGTACGTTTCTATTGCGATAACTTAAGTCCAGAACGTAAAAAAGTTTCTGAAGTAAATCAATAGTATATAAAGCCGAATCGTAAGATTCGACTTTTATTTTGTAAGTATGTATGCATTCACCCAAAGGAATACAATCTCTGATAAACCAGTAATCTTCATCTGTAAGATACAATCAAAAGAAACAGAAGATACATGCCACAAAAAATAACATTCGATACTGGAAAAACTGAGGCATATCTTTTATCAGGTATACATAGAGAACTAACGTAGCGTATGCAAAGATTAGATGCATGTTTTTGATAATAGCAGATTCAATGTAAGGGAATAGTAACGCAAGAATCGCAATGAGAAAGAATAGAATTCGTATATATTTGTTAGTGTATTCTTTGCATTTCAAAAAAAGATAAAACAGAGAAATTCCGGCTAGTAATAGGGGGAATATACGAATATTAGGTTTAGATAGTAAGACACTAATATTTGTTTCATAGCCCGCAAAAATTAGCCAAAGTAGAGTAAATACGATTGGAATAATTGGAAATATTAGACATTGAAAATACTTGTTACTCATATTCATGTCGTTATTATAACAAACTTAGGTGAGATAAACTTGTCTAATCATGTTATAATTTTGTCATTATGAAGAAGAAAGAAATATATATCTTGATCAGTATTATCCTAATTGCAGTATTAGGTATTGTTGGTCTAAATATCGCTAAAAACAAAAAACAACCTACAAAGAAGGATGAACCAACTGCAGAAACAACTCCAACACCTAGTACAGAACCTAGTACTAATGCAGATTCTCTTGGTGTTCCAACAGAAAAGCCAGTTGGAATCTGGGTGGGTATTGTATATCGTGGAAAAGTTGTACAATGGTTCGATTCAGGTGTTGATGGAGAGTATGTTGTTACAGGTAATGTAGGTGAAGTACACGTTGAAGTAAAAGATAAGAAATGGCATGTACGTGAGGTCGATTGTCCAAATCAACTATGTGTAAAAATGGGTTGGGCAGACGAAAATAGCATTATCCCAATCACTTGTCTGCCAAATGATGTCTTTATTGGTTCGGCAAATCTATTATCTGAATATCTGGGTGTGAAATGAGTATATCTAACACAAAACGTTTTACGGTATTAGCACTCTTAGCTGCTATCGCTATTACGTTAAATATTTTAGAAACTACAATGATACCACCGATCATGGGTGTCTTCCGTATTGGTCTAGCAAATATCATGGCATTAGTTGCCTTGCGTATGCTAGGGGTGAAGGAGATGTTGATTGTCAATGCGATGCGTGTATTGATTGGTAATCTTTTAACTGGAACAATATTCGGAAGTGTATTCTGGATTAGTTTAGCTGGTGTAGTATTATCCAGTTTGATTTTGATTCTCATGGATCTATTAAAGTCATCCTTGATGTTTACTTCAGTGATGAGTTCGATTGGACACTCTTTAGGACAGGTATTGGTTGTTACATTCTTCTATATGCAACCAGCATTTATCGTTGTGTTACCGTATTTCTTACTATTATCTATTCCAACAGGTTTATTAACTGGATTTGTAGCAACAATTGCAATCCAGCGTGTAAAGCCATTACGTAAGCAAGATTAATTTCTTGCTTTTTATTATAGAAAAGAAAAAAAATCATGCGTGTATGCATGACTTATATCAACTGTAAGCAGCAGGGGCAGAGAGAATCGAACTCCCATCAGCGGTTTTGGAGACCGATGTACTACCATTGTACGATGCCCCTAAAATAAAAAGTGACGCGTACGGGATTCGAACCCGTGAATGCCGCCGTGAAAGGGCGGTGTGTTAAGCCACTTCACCAACGCGCCAAGTGCTTGTATAATATAGCATGTCTATAATTTCTTTGCAATCATTTTATTCAAAAAAAATAAATTTTTTTACTTGCGTTAAAATAAGAGCTTGTTTTAGGGTATCTTTAGCGTAATTTTATTTATTTCATATAGTGGTCTGATATAATTACATCAAAAGAATCACTAAAAGTTATTGTAATAATATGTAGAAAGAGAGGTTTTTTATGATTGATTATAGTGAAGGAAGCGGAAAACAGTATCATACTGGTGTTGGTAAGGGTGATGTAGGTAGATATGTCTTCTTGCCAGGTGACCCTAAGCGCTGTGCTAAAATCGCAAAGTATTTCGATGATGCGGAACTCGTAGCGGACTCACGTGAATATGTAACGTATACGGGATGGTTAAATGGTGTAAAGGTATCTGTTACTTCAACGGGTATCGGTGGACCTAGTGCATCTATTGCAATGGAAGAGTTAACTGCAGTTGGTGCAGATACATTTATCCGTGTAGGTACATGTGGTGGTATGGATTTGAGTGTAAAGAGTGGTGATTTAGTTATCGCAACTGGTGCTATCCGTATGGAAGGAACTTCTAAGGAATACTCTCCAATTGAATATCCGGCTGTTCCAGATCTAGATATTGTTAATGCACTAGTAGAAGGTGCTCGTCGCGTTGAACATCCATATCATACAGGTGTTGTAGAGTGTAAAGATGCTTTCTATGGGCAACATCGTCCAGAAACACTTCCAAATGGACCAGATTTAATTCGTAAGTGGGATGCTTGGCTCAAGATGGGTGCGAAGGCTTCTGAAATGGAGTCTGCTGCTCTATTTATCGTAGCTAGTTATTTACACGTTCGTTGTGGAACTGTACTACTTACAGTCGCAAACCAAGAACGTCAAAGAGCAGGTTTACCAAACCCACAAGTTCACGATACAGACCTAGCAATCAAGGCTGCGATTGAAGCAGTGAAGTACTTGATTGAACAAGATGGCAGTGCAGACTAAAAAACCCATTCACTAGGAATGAGTTAGTCTCTAAGAGAATACCAATCAGTATATTTTCTAAATGCAGAAGGGATTGCAAGTGATTGCAGTTCCTTTTTATTTACAAGATAGTAATTTTCATCTAATATGTGCTGAATTTCAGCTACTTTGATTTCATATGCACGCATGTTCCACTCTAGATGTGTAAAAATATGTTTTGCATCAGGTAGGGTAGTAATCTTGATAGGAGTAAAACCTAACGATTCAACATGACGAATCATCTCGGATTTTGTTAGATGTGCATCAATCCCAGGGAATTCGTACAATCCTGCTAGTAGTCCTTTGTGAGGCCGCTTATGAATCAAGAATGATTGATCATCGCGAATGACAAAGAGTGTACGTTTTACTATCTTTCTCTCTTTTAGAGAGGAGCGATATGGAATGCTATCTGTCATTTCATTTTGATAGGCAAAGCAGTTTTTATTGAGTGGACATTTCTTGCACTGGGGAGCACCATTTGGTACACAAACTGTTTCACCCAGTTCCATGATACCTTGATTAAATGAGGAGTAACTAGAGTCAGGATTTTTAGAACGGTAGAAATCATTGAGTTTATCTTCAATGATTTCTTTTACCTTTGGCAAACGAATATCTTCAGTTATTCCATAATATCTTGTGAGTACACGTAGTACATTTCCATCAATTGCAGGTGTTGGAAGATTATATGCAATCGAAGCAATCGCACCCGCTGTATAAGGACCAATTCCTGGAAGTTTCTTCAGTAGTTCAAAGTTATCTGGTAACTTACCATCATAATGTTCCATCAAATATATAGCACATTTTTTTAAGTTTCTTGCACGACTATAATATCCAAGACCTTCCCAAAGCCTCATTAAACGATCATCGTCACAGTTGGCTAGACTAGATATATCAGGGAGTTCCTTTTTAAATGCAATATACTTTGGTTTGACAGCTTCGATACGTGTTTGTTGTAGCATAATCTCACTTAACCAAACATCATAAGGATTACCTGTATCACGCCATGGCATACTACGCTTGTTTTGGTTATACCATTGTATTAACTTTTTGATATCTGTATTTTTCATCTGATATATTTTAGCAGATGTTGTATGGGTTAGTCATTTTAGATACAATATAATTGACATATGCGAGCATAATTTAATGGTAGAATGCAACCTTCCCAAGGTTGATGTGCGGGTTCGATTCCCGTTGCTCGCTCTTAAAATGAAAATGTTGGAGAAGCGTATTGCTTTAACATATATTATAGATAACTTGCAGCATTTTCCTTTATCTTTGGGAAACTTTATAAAAGGACATATATTTTATGAAACTAAGTGATTTCTTTGAGAAATATGTAAGAGTGTTTACTTGCAACGATTTAATCATTATTGGAGATGTCATTGACTACTATCCTGCTATAAGTACTGAGTCTGGTGAAGATGAAATTGATATTTTCCCAGATGGGATAAATCATATTATTCGTGTGAAAGAAAGTGAAATTGTAGCAATTGAGGAGATATTCTTAGATTCAAACGCATAGTACTCATTGGAATTATGGCCACGAAATACCATCACAAAACTGTGTTATGGTTGCGTTAATAAAGAATATACAGTAATATCTATGAGTCTTTTATAGAAAACTGATTATACTGGTCGGGAATACAAAAGCTCGATCAGTTTTTCTTTGATTAGAATGAAAAGCAGAGGAAATTTATGAATTTTACAGATTTAGAACTTAAGGAGCCGATACTGAGTGCAGTCAGTAAGGCAAAGTACGAAACACCATCACCAATCCAAGAACAAGCAATCCCTGTAATGTTAGAAGGTAAGGACATCGTCGCATGTGCCCAAACTGGTACAGGTAAAACAGCTGCTTTTGCATTACCAATTTTAAATAAGCTTGAATATAAGAAGAAACATCAAATTCGTGCGTTAGTATTAACACCTACACGTGAGCTAGCCATTCAAATTTTCGAGAACTTTAAAAAGTTTGGTAGATATCTGAAGTTACGTGCATGTTGCGTATATGGTGGTGCTCCATCTGGCCCACAAAGAAAAGCACTACGTAGTGGTTGTGATATTTTAATTGCGACCCCTGGTCGTTTAAATGACTTTATGGTTCAAGGTGAGATTATCTTAAGTGATATTGAAGTATTCGTACTTGATGAAGCTGATCGTATGTTAGATATGGGATTTATCGGTGATGTACGTACTATCGCTAGTCGAATCCCTGAAGTTCGTCAAACTGTTATGTTCTCTGCAACAATGCCAAAAGAAATCAAAGAATTAGCAAATGAATTATTACATGACCCAGTGGATATTCGTGTGGCTCCACCAGCAAGTCCAGCTGAAACAATTACACAGTATCTTGTATACTGCGAAAAGGCAGATAAAAAGCGTGTGCTAAAGGATATGCTGGTTAGTCCTGAAGTTACAAAGGCAATTATTTTTACTAGAACTAAGATAGGCGCTGATCGTTTAACAAAGAAGTTAATTGAAGATGGTATTAAAGTTTTAACAATCCATGGTGATAAGACACAAGGTCAACGTCAAAATGCACTACAAAGATTTAGAACAAATCAGGTAAATGTTTTGGTTGCCACAGACGTTGCAGCACGTGGTATTGATATTTCAAATATTTCTCATGTATTTAACTATGATCTACCAGAAGAAGATGAATCTTATATCCATCGTATAGGACGAGCAGGTAGAGCAGGAAAAGAGGGTATTTCTATCTCTCTGTGTTGTCATGAAGAATTGGGATTACTTGCGTCTATTGAAAAGATGTTAAAGAAAGAGATTCCGTTGATGAAGACAGAATACTCTATTGAATTAAAACGTAAGAAGGCAAGTGCAGCTAAATCAAATGAACGTCGCCAGTTTAAAAAGAAAACGGATGCTCGTAACGTAAGTGATAAGAATAAGAAGCGTGATACAAATAAACGTGAAGTAAGTAAGCGCGAAAATAGTGGCAAGAAACGTGATTCAGTCGCATCTAATAAATCGATGCATAAGACCACAAAGCCAAATAAATCACGTAAACCAAGTGATAGAAAGCCACGTCATCAATCAAAGAATTACAAACCGAGAAAAAAGAATAGTGGTAGATAAAGAAAAAATGCAGATTCAACTCTGCATTTTTACGTTTATTGATTTAAATGTGCAATATAGTTTTCAGCTTGTTTAATACCATCTACTGCACTAGAGACGATACCACCAGCATATCCAGCACCTTCACCACATGGATAAAGTCCTTTAATTGTAGAACTACTGCCATCCTCATTGCGAATCATTTTGATAGGGGAAGAGGAGCGTGTTTCAAGGCCTACCATGATGCCGTTTTCAATCCAACCGTGTATTTTCTTGTCGAATTGTTTCATGCCTTCTTCCATTGCTTGATTCACTTCATCTGAGAAGAATGCATGCATGTCTTTCATAATTGTGTTACGTGGATAAGAGGTTTCAATCACAAGTTTATCAGAAGGTGTATGTGCTAAGTAGTCTTTGATATTTTGTGCTGGTGCCACAAAGCCTTCATAAAAACCTAATTGTTCTAATTTCTTTTGAAATAGGAAACCATCGAGTGGATGTCCCTGATCAAAGTCATTATGTGGAATTTGGACGAGGATAGCACTATTTGCATTCTTACCTGCACGCATGCTGTAGGACATCCCGTTTACCGCAAGACAATTTTGTTCAGTAGATGCAGGAATAACCACGCCACCTGGACACATACAGAACGAATATACACCACGATTAACAGATGTCTTGGCAGTTAATTGGTAGGATGCTGCTTTGAGTGCAGGATGACCATAATGTTTACCATAGGTACTTTGATCGATAAGACTCTGTGGATGCTCAACACGTACACCAATTGCGAAATCCTTTTGAGTAATTTCTACGCCTTGTGCAAGAAGTGTTTCATATGTATCACTTGCACTATGACCAGTGCATAGTATGACACTATCGGTTGTAAAGTCTTGCTTGTTTGTATGGACACCAATAATCTGATTGCCCTTTAATAATAGGCTTTTTAGCTTGGTGTCGAAGTGTACTTCACCACCAAGACGGATAATCTTTTCACGTATCTTTTTGACGATTGACTGTAATACATCGGTGCCTAGATGAGGGCGTTGTTGGTATAGAATCGCAGGGTTAGCACCTGCTTCTACAAACTCTTCATATACTTTTGAAACACGTACATTCTTCATGCGTGTTGTAAGTTTCCCATCTGAGAAAGTTCCAGCACCACCTTCACCAAACTGTACATTGGATGATTCTAAAAGTTTACCTTTCGTAAAGAATGCATTGATATCTTTGGTACGTTGCTCAACTGCTTGACCACGTTCAATGATAATTGGTTTTAAGCCAGCTTCTGCTAAGATAAGTCCAGCATACATCCCACTTGGACCAAATCCGACAATGATTGGTCTTTGATTTGGAATCTTGGTGGTTGTTGGAAGAACATATACTTCTTTTGTTTCTTTTTTTACATCACGATTCTTGAGATATTTATCTTCATTTTTAATAGACGTATATACACTATAGGAATAGTGTAGGTCATCCCCTCTAGCATCGATGGATTCGCGATCAATCTCATAGGATTGAATGTCGTCGATAGAACAACGTAACTTTTTAGCAATATGATGAATTGAAAATGTTTCTCCAACTTCACAACGTATCTGGTTGATTTTTAGCATAACGTACCTCTCGATAATGATTATACAATACCATTCTCTCTTTTGATTAGAGATTGATTTGCGATATAATTTGTACATGAAAATCGCAAAACAAAAGAAAATTAAATCAAGTGAAGATGGTCTTCTTGTAAAGAATATTTTATCTAAACAGATGGGTTTTCACGTCGTGAAATAAGTAGATTTCATGTGTCTGGTTTGATTTATCTTAATGATGAAAAGTGCAGACTGACACAAGAGGTACATACAAACGATATAGTGACTGTGCGTACAGAAGAGCAGCCACAGTTAGAATCAAAACCAATCATTCTCTATGAAGATGCTGATATTGTTGTGGTGAATAAACCTGCTGGAATTCCAAGTCATACGAGTGCAGAACACTTTGATGATGATATGGGTTCTATTCTGAAACGTTACTATCAAGATGATAACTTTACGGTTAGAACTGTAGGACGTTTGGATAAAGGTGTTTCGGGAATTGTTGTATATGCAAAGACAAAACAAATGGCCGCTCTACTAGCATCTGCTCGTGAAGGACAATTATTACATAAAGAATACTTGGCTATCGTAAAAGGAAAGTTTGAAGAACAAAGTGGGACTTTAACGTATACCTTAGGAAAAGAAAAGGGAATACGTGGAAGAAGTGTAACTGTAGATGGTCAGAAATGTATTACCAATTATGAAGTGATTACAGAAGGGAATTTCTTTTCGCTGATTAAAGTCCATATTGAAACTGGAAGATTACATCAGATTCGTGCAGGAATGGCACACTTTGGACATCCACTAATTGGTGATCGACTCTATGGTGGTAGTATGCATGCGATGAAGCGACCAGCGTTACATTGTTGGAAGGTGGAGTTTGTCCATCCTAAGACAAAGAAAAAGATTACGATAGAAAGTAAACTGCCAGATGATATGCAAAAGGTAGTCAATAAACTTCAAGAGATAGTACCGCAGTGAAAGGTTTGTAATCGAAAATATTTAGGCATAGAATCAAATCATAGAAGTATGCAAAGGAGTATCTGTATGAAACAGGAAAATCTCGAAAAAATCATTGTATTTCGTCATGTGTTACATGAACATCCAGAGATATCTAATCATGAAGTATATACAAGAAAATTAATCAAAGAATTTATTGCACAAAATATGTCTAGTTATCTCGTTTTTGATGAAGGGGATTGGTTGTATTGCATGAAGTTGTACCAACCTGAAAAAAAGACAATCGTTTTGCGTGCTGATCATGATGCGATTATGAATTCATTGAATACACCATTTCATGGTTGTGGCCATGATGGACATACTGCAATTTTGTTGGGTGTAATGCTTGAAGAAGAGAAGAAAGAAAGTGAGTACAATATCATCTATCTTTTCCAACCGGCGGAAGAAAATGGAAGTGGTGCAGCTATATGTAAACCATTATTCGATAAGTATCATGTAGATAAAATCTTTGGTTTGCATAATATGCCAAACCTAAGAAAGAATGTGATTTACTATCGACCAGAAACAGTCATGTGTGCTTCGGTTGGGTATCGCATTTCTTTAACAGGAGTACAGAGCCATGCTTCAGAACCTGAGAAAGGACGCAATCCAGTCTATGCTTTATCTGCATTTGCCAAAGCAATCGAACCTCTAGCAAAACAGACGGGGTTTCAACCATTTACATTTGAAAACTATCACTTTAGCTCACTTGCGATGATAACAATCATTCATATGAATGTAGGTAGTTTAAACTTTGGAATCTCGCCAGCAAACGGTGAAATCTGTTTGACACTACGTGCAGCTAGAGAAAATGAACTATCAATATTAGAAAGATACGTTCGCTCTTACTTTGAAAGATTAAAGGGAACATTTGAAGTGAAGATTGAGGAGTTTGATCGCTTTGATGAAAATTACGCAGATCCATCGTTAGTAGAGAAGACTATTATGAAATTAAAATCTGCTGGTTTAAAGCTAGAAAAATTACCTGAACCAATTCGTGCAAGTGAAGATTTTGGATATTATAAAAGATTTGCACCAAGTATGTTTGTCTTTGTTGGGATGGGGACTTGTCCTTCGCTACATCACGATTTGTATGCGTTTGATGATGAAATTATCCCAACTGCAGTGCGTATGTTTCAGGTGGTAATTAGATAGTGCTTGCATGTATTTCACAAGTGCTATTTTTTTTATTGATTTTATATGACTTTTTTTCTGAAAAAGGGTTGTATTTTGTGGGTGAATGGAATACTATTAAAAGGCAAGGTGATAACACCGAATGCGCCGATAGCTCAACTGGATAGAGCATTTTGACTACGAATCAAAAGGTTGCGGGTTCACTCCTGCTCGGCGCGCCATTTAAAAAAAAGCCCGCTAGAAGCGGTTTTTTTATTAGGATATTTATGCTATCAAATGAGGGAGGACAAAAAGATGAGTGATTTTGAAAGCAAAATTAGTTCAGCTGTCCGTGAGGCAGTGAAGCAAGTGTACGATATTGATGCAGATGATTCAATATTGATTGTTGAGACCCCACGTGATCCAAAGATGGGAGACTATTCAACAAGTGTAGCTATGCGCCTTTCCCGAACATTGCATAAGAGTCCATTAGACATTGCTGGACCTATCGTTGAAAAGTTAAAGGAAATCTATACAGAAGCTTCTTCAATCGAAGTGGTTAAGCCAGGTTTCATCAACTTCCGTTTAAAGAAAGATGCTTTAGCTGAAGTAATTAACACTGTTATCAATGCTGGTGATGATTATGGTAAGAATAACACTGGTACAGGTGTAAATGTATTGGTTGAGTGGGTATCCGCTAACCCTACAGGTGACTTACACTGTGGACATGCTCGTAACGCAGCTTGGGGTGACTGTATCTCACGTCTTTACGAAGCAAGTGGTTATAATAACTACAGAGAGTTCTATGTAAACGATGCTGGTAACCAGATTGTAATGTTAGGTGAATCCTTAATTTCTCGTTACTTTGAACACTTTGGAAAAGAGTATCCACTTCCAGAAGATGGATATCATGCACAGGATATCATCGACATCGCAAATCAGATTGCGGAAACAGATGGTGACAAGTGGTTAAACGCTGATCCTGCAGAACGTCTTGAATACTTCAAGAAGACTGGTGTTGAACTAGAATTAAAGAAGATTGAAGATGACTTAAAACTTTACCGTTGTGATTTCCAAAACTTCCAACATGAAACATTCTTCTATGAAAACAATCGTCAGCGTATCAATGATTGCTTAACAAAGATGGCTGATATGGGTCTAACATATGAAAAGGATGGTGCTCTTTGGTTTAAGAGTACTGAATATGGCGATGACAAGGACCGTGTATTACGTAAGAGCGATGGAACATTGTCTTACTTAACACCAGATATCGCAAACCACATTTATAAGATTGAAAGAGGCTATGACCACTTAATCGACTTATGGGGTGCTGACCACCATTCTTACGTAACACGTATGCAGTCTGCTTTAACTGCTTTAGGTTATCCAGATGTACTTAAGGTTGATATCATCCAGATGGTACGTATGGTTGAGGATGGCAAGGAAGTGAAGATGTCCAAGCGTACAGGTAACGCAATTACAATTCGTGAACTTTGCGAAGACGTAGGTGTTGACGCTGCTCGTTGGTTCTTCGTTTCTAAGGACGTTGCGACTCACATGGATTTCGATATGAAGTTAGCTCGTTCTAAAGATAACAACAACCCTGTATTCTATGCACAGTATGCATATTCCCGTATGCATTCCATTATGAACAATCCTAAGATTCCTGCATTCACACAGGTAGCTACTTATGATCGTCTAAGCGATGAGAAGGAATTACAGTTGATGAAGCTCATCAGTGAATTCCCAATCGAAGTTGCAAATGCAGCAGCAAGCAGAAAGCCAAACAAGATTACTGAATATATCATTTCTCTTGTAAAGGTTTACCACAGCTACTACAACAGTTCACGTGTAAATAACCCAGAAGATCCTGAGTTAACAAACCAACGTTTAGGCTTAGTGAAGGCTACAATGATAACATTGAAGAATGCTCTAAACCTTGTTGGTGTTGAAGCACCTGAATCAATGTAATTCCACAATAAGAACGATAAACAGGGCCCCTATAGTGATATAGGGGTTTTTCTTGTGGATTTTAGGCATTTCTTGACAAAAAGCAATGAGATGATGTTTACAAAAAAATACAAAATTTTAGGCATTATGTTTCCAATTATAGAAAAAAATATGTATACAATAATAGTATAGATTTGAAACCGGTTACATATCATGCGCGCGATATGTAGCCCAAATGAAAAGACAATAGGAGGAAAGCAAATGTCTAACATTCATGTAACGAGTGAAATTAAAACACTCAAAAAGGTTTTATTACACAGGCCAGGAGAAGAATTATTAAATCTTACACCTGATACATTAGGGGAATTATTATTTGATGATATTCCTGATCTATATGAAGCACAGGTTGAACATGACCGTTTTGCGAAGATCTTACGCGACAATGGCGTGGAAGTTGTTTATCTAGAAGACTTAATGGCTGAAACTTTAGATGCTCACCCAGAAATTAAGGAACAGTTCCTTGATCAGTGGTTAGTTGAATCAGGTGTTCATACAGCTGAATATCATAAGATTATTAAAGATTACTTAGCTAAGTTTACAAACAATAAGGAATTAGTTCTAAAGACTATGGCTGGTATCACATTCAGAGAAATTGGTGAGATCCACACAAACTTCTTAGTTGACCGTCTTGAGACTAACTCACACTTATTAGTAAACCCAATGCCAAACCTATACTTTACACGCGACCCATTCGCTTCTGTAGGTAATGGTGCAGTTATTAACAGAATGTACTCTGTAACAAGAAACCGTGAAACAATCTATGCAGATTACATCTTCAGATTCCATCCAGAATATGCTGGAAATGTTCCAGACTTATATGGACGTAACAACCACTTCCATATCGAAGGTGGAGACGTATTAAACGTTAATGAAAAACTCTTATTTATCGGTATTTCACAGAGAACACAGGCTGAGGCAATTCAGGACTTGGCTATGAAGATGTTCTATGAAAACGAAGGAAATAAGATTGAGACAATTTTAGCTTTCAATATTCCTAATTCACGTGCATTCATGCACTTAGATACAGTATTTACACAGATTGATACTGATGCATTTACAATTCACCCAGGTATTATGGGAACATTACAGGTATTTGCATTAACAGCTGATCGTGCAAATCATGATGTTCATATCGAAGAACATACAGGTAAGTTAGAAGATATTCTTGCTAAGTTCATGGGCTTAGATAAGGTTCGTTTATTCCCTTGCGGAGCTGGCGACCCATTAGCTGCTGAGCGTGAACAGTGGAACGATGGTTCTAATACATTAACAATCGCTCCAGGTAAGATTATTGTTTACAAGCGTAACTATGTTACAAACCAATATCTAAAGGATAATGGATTTGAAGTATTAGAATTAGAAGCATCCAACTTATGCGTAGGACGTGGTGGACCAAGATGTATGTCCATGCCATTAGTTCGTGAAGACTAAGTTTAAAAATTAAATAACCATAAACCATATAAAATAGAAAGATAAAAAGAAAAGGAGCTATTATGGGCGTTAATGTTAGAGGAAGAAGTTTTTTAACACTATTAGATTTTACATCTGATGAAATCAGATATTTCTTAGAACTATCTGCTGAATTCAAGAGATTAAAGGCTAACGGTGTTGACCACAGTTATTTAAAGGGCAAGCAGGTTGTTCTCTTGTTCGAAAAGACATCTACAAGAACACGTTGTGCATTCGAAGTTGGTGCACGTGACTTAGGTATGGGTGTTACATTCCTAGATTCTGGATCATCACAGATGGGTAAGAAGGAATCATTAGAAGATACAGCTAAGGTATTAGGTCGTATGTACGACGGTATCGAATACCGTGGATTCAAGCAGGAAGTAGTTGAAGAACTTGCTAAGTATTCTGGTGTTCCTGTATGGAATGGTTTAACAGACTTATATCACCCAACACAGATGTTGGCTGATATCTTAACAGTTAAGGAAGAATTCGGCGATGTTAGAGGCCGCAAGTTAACATTCTTCGGTGACGCTCGTAACAACGTTGCTAACTCATTGATGATTGTTTGTGCTAAGTTAGGTATGCACTTCTGCGCATGCGGACCTAAGGAATTAATGCCTTCTGATGAACTTGTTGCTAAGTGCAGAGAAGTAGCTAGCAAGACAGGTGCTGAAATCGAATTAACAGATGATATCAAGATCGGTGCTAAGGATGCAGACGTTCTTTACACAGATATTTGGTTATCAATGGGTGAACCAGAAGAATTATGGGAGCCAAGAATCAAGCTCTTACGTCCTTACCAGGTTAATAAGGAATTGATGGCTATGGCTAAGCCAACTGCTATCTTCTTACATTGCTTACCATCATTCCATGATCGTAACACAACAGTTGGTGAGAACATTTACCAGAAGTATGGCTTAGAGGCTATGGAAGTTACAGATGATGTATTC
The DNA here is from genome assembly GCA_927911475.1 of uncultured Solobacterium sp. Classification (GTDB taxonomy): domain Bacteria; phylum Bacillota_I; class Bacilli_A; order Erysipelotrichales; family Erysipelotrichaceae; genus Bulleidia. The sequence continues at coordinate 16,624 of CAKMPP010000023.1, forward strand.
TTAGGCACACAAGCTAGACAATTTGATGAGGCAGAGAACCGTATGCATACAATTAAGGCTGTTATGTATGCAACTCTGAAGTAATCACATGGCAAAGCGTATAGTAGTAGCTCTTGGGGGTAATGCTTTAGGCAATACCCCTGAAGAGCAGCTTGAATTAGTTCGTCATACTGCTAAGACTATTGTTGACTTAGCACAGGACGGCTATGAAGTAATTGTTGGTCATGGTAATGGACCACAGGTTGGAATGATCAACCTAGCTATGGAATTCTCATTCACAAAGGGTGGCAATACTCCATATATGCCATTCCCAGAATGTGGTGCGATGTCCCAAGGTTATATCGGTTATCATTACAACAAGCGATTCAGCAGGAATTAAAGGCTCGTGGTGTTGACAAGGAATGTGCAGCTATTGTTACACAGGTCGTTGTTGATGCAAACGATCCAGGATTTGCGAAACCTACAAAACCAGTAGGAAGCTTCTATACTAAGGAAGAAGCAGATAAGATTGCTGCTGAAAAGGGCTTTACATTTGTAGAAGATGCAGGACGTGGATATCGTCGTGTTGTACCTTCACCAATTCCACAGCGTATCGTTGAATTAAAGGTTGTTGAACAACTTGTTAAGGCTGGCGACATCGTTATTACAGTTGGTGGTGGAGGAATCCCTGTAGTTGAAACAGAGCAAGGATTAAAGGGTGTTGCAGCTGTTATCGATAAGGACCGTTCTAGTGCATTACTAGCACAATCCATTGGTGCAGATATGTTGATTATCTTAACTGCAGTTGACAGAGTATGTATCAACTATAACAAGCCTGATCAAAAGGAACTTCCAACAATGACATTGGAAGAAGCAGAGAAGTATATCGAAGAGAAGCAGTTTGCTCCTGGAAGTATGCTTCCAAAGGTTCAGTCATGCATGGAATTTGTTAAGAATAACACACATGGTGGAACAGCTTTAATTACATCATTACAAAAAGCAAAAGTTGCTTTACAAGGTGAAACAGGCACCATTATTACTAAATAATTAGAAGGGGGGATAGTATGTCTGTGAAAGCCAAGAAACGCTCATTAACAGCGTTTACAATTTTATTTATTATTTTAGCAGTACTTTGTTTGATTTCAGTATTCTTAAATGGACAACCAATTAGCGATAGCTTATTCAGTGGTTTAAACCCTGAGAAGTATGGTGACTTGGTTAACATGGTTGCCAACGGCGAAACCGTTACGGTTGTCGGTGCACAGTTTAGTGATTTCTTCATGGCATTCCCAAGAGGATTTGTAGATGCTGCAGACTTGATTGTATTTATTATGGCTATCGGTGGATTCATCGGTGTTGTAATGAAGACTGGTGCTCTTGAAGCTGGTGTTTATCACTTAGTTAAGAAGATGCACGGTAAGGAAGAAATCCTAATCGTTATCTTAATGATCTTATTCTCTATTGGTGGTTCCACATATGGAATGGCTGAAGAGACAATCGGTTTCTACGCTTTAATTACTACAGCATTAGTAGCAGCTGGCTTCGATACAATGGTAGCAGTTGCGACTGTATTGCTCGGTGCAGGATGTGGTGTATTAGGTTCAACAATTAACCCATTTGCTACTGTTGCAGCTATGGCTGCATTGCAGAGTGTTAACGTTCCTTATGACAACACATTAGTTATGATTCTTGGTTTTGCATTGTGGTTTACATCACTTGCAATCGCTATTTTCTTTGTATTAGCATACGCTAAGAAGGTTAAGGCTGATAAAGGCTCAACAATTCTTTCTCTACAAGAGCAGGAAGATATGCGTGAACACTTTACAAAGGATGATGGCGACAAGTTAGAATTTACTGGCAAGCATAAGGCTGTATTAGTTGTATTCGCAATTTCATTTGCAGTTATGATTATCAGTTTGATTTCCTATATAGATATTATCTATAAAGGTAATGAAGAAGCTTATTTAGCAGCATTCGGATGGACTTCAGTCTTAACAGGTGAGCCTTTAGGCCTATGGTATTTCTCTCAATTAGCTGCTTGGTTTACATTCTCAAGTATTCTTATCGCTATCATGGCTAGAATGTCTGAAAGAGAATTCATTGATACATTCTTAGACGGTGCTAAGGATCTATTATCTGTAGCTATCGTTATCGCAGTTGCTCGTGGTATTACAGTTGTTATGAAGTCTACTCATATGGACTTCTGGATCTTGGACAAGGCAGCAGGTATGTTGATGGGTGTTCCAGGATTCGTATTCGCTCCTCTATCATATGTAATTTACTTAGTATTGAGTTTCTTAGTTCCTTCAACATCTGGACTTGCTGGATTCTCAATGCCAGTAATGGGTGGTTTAGCAAATACATTAGGATTCAACGCTTCAATTATGATCAATATCTTCTGCGCTGGTTGCGGATTAATCAACCTCTTCACACCAACATCTGGTGTAGTAATGGGTGGTCTAGGTGCAGCTAAGGTTGAACTAAAGACATACATGAAGTGGGGTATGAAGTTATTTGTAGCGATTGCTATCGCAAATATCGTTGTTCTATCATTAGCAATGATGTTAATCAAATAATTAAAACTCAAATATATTTAGGATAGAGTTCCGGCTGTGTGAGAGCACGGTCGGAACTTTCCGCCTTTATACAAATATGCTATGATATGTACAACAGAGGTACAAAAATTATGACAAAAACAGCAACTATTCAAGATAGCTGGACGTCGGAAACTAATCCCATCTCATTTTGCTCATTTGACTTTGAAGCAATTGAGAAGCCAACCAAAGCTTTGATGCATCAGGCTGCCCGTTTTATGTACTTTAATAAAGGTGTCGGTAAGATTAAAGTAGATGGCGTGGAGTATGACATTAAACCACATACACTATGTGCAATTACACCATGGAAGATTACGGATATCATTGATGTAAGAGATACCTTGCATTTAAATCTTGTAATTTATGATTATCAGTTTATAAATACAATGCTAAAGGTAACACCGGGTTTGGAAGAAGAAAGTGTAGACTTATTAAATTTCCTTGCGGTAGAGCCAGTAGTGTATTTAAACGAGGAACAGACAAAATATGTAGATGGAATCATGTCTCATTTGCAAAATGAACTTGGTGTTGATTCCGCATTAGTCAGGCAACCTACAAAACCATTGTCCTTCCTATATTCACTCGTTAAAATTATTGAATTGATGGTAGCGTATCGTCGCTACTTTAAAGCGAGTGAAGAAGTGGTAAACGAAGAAAATGCATCAGTTATGCAGAATTCGATATTGAGTTATATTTATTCCCATTCTTCAGAACGTTTAACACTCGAAAAAGTTGCGGAAGTATTCTTTATATCAGAATCAACATTGTCAAAGAAGTTAACCGATTTAACAGGTACTACATTTACAAAATTACTGAACAATATTCGTATTGAAAAAACATCAGACTATCTGATTTATACGGATATGACATTAGAAGAAATTGCCGTTCTCCTTGGTTTTGCGGATGCATCACATCTATCAAAACACTTTGTGGAGAAGGTTGGTATTACACCAAATAAATACCGTAAGATCTATAGCAAAGTAAAATCTGGATATAATCGTGCAGATAAGAACGTTGCCTTTGAAGTAACTAACTATCTCTACAAGCATTATGATACAGAAAAGTTACTTGCAAGTACGATGGCTGAGAAATACGGTGTAAGTGTCTCAGAATTAAATCGATCATTACTATATTATTCTGAGAAAAACTTTGAAACATTATTAAATTTTATTCGTATTAACAAAGCTAGTGAGTTATTGATATCTACAACATATTCTGTCTTAGATATTGCAGTAGCTGTAGGTTATAACAATATCAAGACATTCAATCTTAACTTTTACAAATTCAAAGCCATGACTCCAACAGAGTTCCGTACAGGAATTACGCTGCAAAAAGTGGACCGTTCTGAGAGTGGCTTTGCAGGATAACTATAATTAGAAAGTTGGGTAAATAATGAAACCATTCTATGTGACAGGGCATATGAATCCTGATTGTGATGCAATCGTATCCGCAATCGCGTATGCTCATCTGAAACAACAGCTAGGGCAGAATGCTATCGCATGTGCTTTAGGCAAGGCAAAGAGTGAAACACAGTATTTATTACAGAAGTTTGGTTTTGAACATCCGAAACTAATCCATACAGCTAGATGCATGTTATCGGAAATAGAAAGGATGATCCATTACTTGCAGGCCCAGATTTAACAATGAAGGAAGCATTAGACCTTATTTTATCTCGTAAAAATAAAGGTATTTTCATCGTTGATGAAAAAGAAAGACTTTTAGGATTGCTATCTGTTTCTGACTTAACAAAGCTTTGGGCAGAAAGTGGTAAGTCATTGAAAGACTTAATCAGCACAGCTACATTAACCAATATCGCAAGAGTACTAAAAGGTAAGTATTATTGCGAATCAAAACATTATCGTCCAAGTGGTATTGTGCAAATCATGCCTTCCATGTCTGATAAGCCAGAAGTATATAAGAATTCAATTGTAATTGTACGTAATAATCCGGATATTCAACGCTTTGTGATTGATGCAGGTGCAGCGCTTGTAGTTGTATCTGGAGAAGATTGGATTGATGCAGTTACTTTATCCTATGCAAAAGAAAAGGGTGTACCTATGTTGCATACGGATTACTCTGTAATTGAATGTTCACGATTGATATATCAAACACCATCTGTCAAATCAGTGATGACAACAGATGTTATGACATTCCAGGAAACAGAGTATGTTGATGAGGTAAGTGATCATATTGCTAAGACACGTTATCGTACATATCCAGTACTAGATAAAGAGGGTAGAGTTGTAGGTGCTATTTCACGCTATCACTTATTCCATTATGAAAAGAAGAAGTTTATCCTCGTTGACCATAATGAAGCAATGCAGTCTGTACGTGATTTAGAGTTTGGTGAGGTCGTTGAGATTGTAGACCACCATCGTATGGGTGGTATTGAAACAGTAACACCTATCAATATCGTCGCACGTACAGTAGGAAGTACAGCCGCAATTATTACAGGCTTATATAAGTCATCGCATATTAAGTTACCAAAGAATTTAGCAGGTATTCTTCTTGGTGCTGCTATTAACGATACAATGTGCTTGCAGTCACCAACGACGACACCATTTGATCATGAAATGGTGAAATACTTGGAAGAAGTATCTGGTACAAAAGCAGTCGACTTATACCAAGAGATGTTAGATGCTTCTGATTCTATTACGAATAAGACAGATGTAGAGTTGCTTTATAATGACTTCAAAGAGTTTAGAATCAGTGGTACAAGAATTGCGATTGCACAGGTACAGTGCAAGAAAGATGATTACTTTGCAATCAAAGATCACTTCCATGCATTCATGGAGGAGACAGCGGAAACACAACATTATGATTTAGTATTAACACTATTACTGATCCTATGGGATCAGGCTCATACTTCCTAGCAGCAGGAAAGAAGTCTAGCATCGTTACAGAAGCGTTTGGTGATCTTCTCAACAAAGATCATTTTGGAAAGGGTATTGTATCTCGCAAAAAACAAGTACTACCAATTATCATCGATACTTTAAAGTGATATACTAGTACCAAAGAGGTGATATACATGAAGAAATTTATTGTTGATGAAGAATTTTGGGGGATTTTCCCAGAAGCGAGTATTGCGGTATTAGCTGTAAAGAATGTTCAAGAGTCTATTCATTTAGATGATGAAAAGGCAGCTGAAATCAAAGCATTATTAGATAGTGCAAATGAAGTTGCTAAAAAGTACTTAACCAGTGATGTTATTTCTGAAAATGCAGTTGTAAAGATATGGCGTGAGGCATATTCTAAATTCCCTACAAAGAAGGGTGCTCGTTGTTCTATCGAAGCGTTATTAAAGCGTGTATTGCATGGAACTCCAGTTGGCTCTATCGCTCCAACAGTAGATATTACCAATGCAATTTCACTAAAGTATGCATTCCCGATTGGTGCGGAGAATATGGAAGCTTTTAAGGGCGACCTACACTTAGGTATCATGAAGGGTGGAGAGGACTTCTGGCCAATTGGTTCAGATAAAGCAGAACCACCACTTGCTGGAGAAATTGCATACTATGATAAAGAGGGTGTTATCTGCCGTTGTTGGAACTGGCGTGATGGTAAACGTACAGAAGTGACAGATGATACAACGATTGAATTTATTGCTATGGAATGTGTAGAACCAAATCGTGTAGGAGAGTTACAAGAAGCAGTTGATGAACTTGCAAATCTTTTAACACAGTATGTTGGTGCAGAAGTTATTAACAAACAGATTATCAATATTCATACAAAGGAAACAATGATTCAAGAATAAATATACAATGCGACTCATTAAATTGAGTCGCATTTTTATGAGTATAAGAAAAGAGATGATAAGTACTTATCATCTCGAATAAGAAACAGATATAAACGATTGTTATTTAGACATAGCTTCAGACCAGATTTCATTTAACTTTTCAATCTGCTCATCTGTTACAGAGTAAACTACAACATCTTCACCTAACTTTTGAACTTTCATGTAGCCGTTGTAGTAAAGAGTAACGTTATATGTACCTTCCTTGTCAGCTACTTCAACACCGAATGCTGTTTCCTTTTGGTTGAAAGAAACCTTGTCTTTAACAACTTTTGTTGAAAGTGTCTTTAATTCATCGGCGATTGCTTTAATAAGATCTTTCTGGTCTGTAATTGTTTCGCGCTGAATTCCAGAAGCTGGATCAACATAGATAACAGAAACCTTTGCTGGGTCCTTTGTTAACTTTTCAGAAATGCTCTTAGTAGATAATGCGCTTGCACCACAGCCAGCTAAGAATAATAAACCAGCTAATACGAGTGTGCTTAATGTCTTTTTCATCTTAATCCCTCCAAATATACTGATAAGAAACATACATAAGAATATAACATATATTTTATAAAAAAAGATATGTTTTTTTATCATGCTACTCAATGATAATATAAAGAAAATAAAACTAACAGAAGAATTATATTGAAAAGATTATAAAATTGTTAATTTATGATAATAGAATGTAAAATTTACACGATAGTTTACAATAAATGAAAAAGTTTACATATAAGAGATTGAGCATATATTTTGTGTTATTTTGCGCAGAGGTATAAAGTTTAATTGTGTAAAATATAAAAGGAGTTAAATTATGATTGATGTAATTATTATTGGTGCAGGTACAGCTGGTTTATCAGCAGCTATTTATGTACAAAGAGCAGGGAAGAAAGCTTTAGTTTTAGAGGAGTCTACATATGGTGGACAAATCATTAATACTGCAGATATTGAGAATTATCCAGGTATCAAGCATATCTCTGGTTTTGATTTTGCGACAGATTTATTTAACCAAGCAAAAGATTTAGGTACAACTTTTTCATTTGAAGGTGTAGTAAAGATTGAAAATCGTGAGGATGAAAAGGTTGTCTATACTGCTAAGAATGAATATCACGCAAAGGCTATTATCATTGCGACTGGTATGAAACGTAGAGAACTCGGAATTGACCGTGAAAAGGAACTGACGGGGAAGGGCGTATCTTATTGTGCAACTTGTGATGGAATGTTCTTTAGAGGAAAAGATGTAGCTGTAAATGGTGGTGGAAATGTTGCAGTTGAAGATGCGGAATACTTAACACGTTTCTGTAATCGTGTATATATCATTCATCGTCGTGATGAGTTCCGTGCTGATGAAGCTGAGGTTGTAAAACTTAACGGTAAAGAAAATCTTGTGAAGGTAATGAATAGCACAGTTACAAAATTAAATGGAGAGGAAAGATTACAATCAATTGATGTTACAGACAAAAACACAGGTGAAACAAAGACATTAAATGTTGATGCGTTATTTGTCGCAATTGGACAAATTCCTATGAATCAGATTTTCTCTGAGATTGTTGAATTGGATGAATATGGATTCATTAAGGCTGATGAAGAATGTCGTACATCTGTTAAGGGTATTTATGCTGCAGGCGATTGCCGTGTAAAGAGTGTTCGTCAGTTAACAACAGCTGCCAGTGATGGAGCTATTGCGGCTTTGAATGCATGTAATAACTTGTAAGGAAAACTACAAGATATATTCCTCTGTTAGTATTGATAAGTGGTATAATAGTACTAACAAGAGGTAGGTATAATGAATCAGATAAAATGTATATTTTTTGATTTAGGCTGGACCCTTCTAGAACCATGCAGCGGTGATTGGAATTTGAATCAAAAAATTCTATGAACTATTTCCTCGAGAGAAAATTTCGAGACTCGACCAAAATGTATGGCAACATGCATACAACACAGCGTATTTACCATTTATTGAAAATCCGACAATGAGAAGTGAGCAGGAGCAGATTGAAAGATATACCCGTTTCTATCTAACGCTATTTGATCAAGCGAAGTTAGATGGTACATTTCAACATGCAGTAAAACTTGCAGTTGATATGGTGGAAAATCTTGCGACGATGAATTTAATTCCAAGTTCATTGGAAACACTGAAAACGTTAAGGATGAAGGTTATCGTATTGGAATTATTTCTGATACATGGCCATATATTGGACAACGTATCCATGCATTCAAATTAGATGAATATGTTGACCAATATACGTATAGTTATGAATTGGGTGTTCTAAAACCGGATGTACATATGTTTCAAGATGCATTAGAAAAAGCAGGATTTAAACCTGAGGAGTGTATTTTTGTTGATGATCAGTTAAGGAATCTTAAAGCTGCAGAATCTATGGGAATCCATCCGGTGCAAATTGTTTATCATGTGGGTGTTGAAACTGGAGAATATCCAACGATTCATAAGCCAAGTGATATTCTGAATTTACTAAAACAATATCAATAAGCATATTCAAGGCTTTAAATTCCATTATGTATTATCATTGACATATAGAACTGGGAGATATGAAAAATGTTAAATGTCGGAGTAAAAGCACCAGATTTTAAATTACCAGATCAAAATGGTGTAGAGCATACACTTTCTGAGTATAAAGGTAAAAAGGTAATTCTCTATTTTTACCCAAAGGATAATACATCCGGTTGTACAGCAGAAGCTTGTAACTTCCGTGATCACCTACCACAAATTCAGGAAAAGGGAGCAATTGTGTTAGGTATTTCAAAGGATAGTGTCAAGTCTCATAAGAAATTTGAAAGTAATTATGATTTACCATTTACGCTACTATCAGATGAATCTACAGAAACCATTCAGGCATATGATGTTTGGGTAGAAAAATCGATGTATGGTCGCAAGTATATGGGAATTGAACGTTCTACATACTTAATTGATGAACAGGGTATTATCATCAAAACTTTCCAAAAAGTTAAACCTACAAGCCATGTAGAAGATGTTGTTAAAGAATTATAAAATTTTTAAACTGCCGATGGGCAGTTTTTTAATATTTCATTAGCAAAAAAATAAGAAGTAAGATACTATATGATTAGGGTATTTGTTAAAAAATACACAGGGAGGGAAAAATGAATAATTACGTGAAGTTAGGACTCAGTTCTTTGATGGCTATTTCACTTGTTGCATGTTCACCAAGCAACAAAGAAGATAGTGCAAAGAAAAAAGAAAATGTAAAGGTAACTTATAAGGAAGGTACATATACAGGTACTGGTACAGGTTATAATGGACCAATTAACTTAACAGTTACATTTACAAAGGATGGTATTTCCGAAATTGATTATAGTGATAACAAAGAAACAAATCATATCGGAACACCAGCATTTGATTATTTAGTAGCAGATGCTAAGGAAGCTAATGGTGCAGGTATTGATGTTATCTCTGGTGCAACATTTACTTCAGTTGGTTTCAAGAATGCGTTAATTGACGCTGCAAAGCAAGCAGAAGCTAGTGATTTAGATGGCTTCAAGAAGAATACAGTAGAACATACTGCAGGTGAAGCAATCGAAAAGACAGCTGACGTTGTTGTAGTTGGTGCTGGTGGTGCTGGTATGGCTACAGCAGTTCAGTCTGCACAGAACGGTAACTCAGTAGTTGTATTAGAAGTTAACTCTGAAATCGGTGGTAATACAGTAGCTTCTGGTGGACAGTTCCAGTCTGCACAATCTTACTTAGTTTGGGATCCAGCTGATCCAGATGCAACAACAGGTGTCTATAAGGGTGTTACATACAATAAAGTACATAACGCTACTGGTAACATTAAGGTATTAAAGGAAATCCTTAACTGGAATGAAAATGAATTTGATAGCAAGTACTTTGACAGTACATCATTTGTAGCAGGTGATATCGAAACATTATCACATGCAGGTGTACATGCGGAATACTTAGGAACATTAAAGGAACTTAAGAGTGAAATTCAGGCCTACTTAAACTGGGCACAACCACAGTTAGATGCAGGTAAGGCTGAAGGTGAAATCACATTATTCTCAACTCCAAATCTACACATCTTCCAGACTTATTATGGTGGATTAAGACCAAACGCTGAAAAGACATCATGGATTTATGGTTCATATGATCTTGTTAAGCAGTTTGTTGAGGGTGGACAAGACCTTAAGGGTTGGTTAGAAGATCAGGGTGCTATCTTTGATAACTCTATTCAGCCAATCATTGTAGGTGCTTTATGGAACCGTGAAAACGACTTCAAGGGAAGCGATCTTGATGGTGATGGAACACCAGATCCAGATGGAAAGAATGTAAAGGGTAAGACAGTTTACAATACATACTTTGCAACAACAAGAAAGACATTACTAGAAAAAGTTGCTAACCATGCAGACAACGAAATCATGTTACGTACTAAGGTAACAGAACTTATCACAGATAAGGATGGAAAAGTAGTTGGTGTTAAGGGTGTTCAATATGATGGAACTCCAGTAACAGTTCATGCTAAGAAGGGTGTAGTACTTGCAACTGGTGGATACGCTGCAGATATCAAGCGCGTTATGGAAACAAACGACTACTGGCCTGATGGTGATATCACAACACATACAGGTACAACAAACCGTTCTTCATTAGTAGGTTCTGGTATTGATATGGCAGAAGCAGTAGGTGCTGCTACAACAGGTATGGGCTTTGCTCAGATGATGCCTATCTCATGGGTAGATAATGGTAACCTTGCATTTGGTGGTGGACACTATGCAATCTATATCAACCCTACAACTGGTAAGCGTTTCGTTAACGAAACTGGTGAACGTGACGTATTATCACTTGCTGAATTTGAAAACGGTGTAAGCTTCAATGGTACAAATGGAACAATTATGGATATTGCAAACTCCAACCAATTAGTTCCTGGTCCATATCCTTATGGAACACCAAAGGATGAAGATCTAACACTTTGGGAAAGTGATGTTCAAAATAGACAGTACACAAGAACTGTTGATCAGTTAGGTGAGTTATTCAAACAATTAGGCTTTGAATGCACACAAGAAGAAGTTATCAATACAATCAAGGAATACGATATGGCATTGATGACAGGTACAGAAAACACATTGAACCCAACAAAGACAGGTTGGACAACATTAATTGGTACAGCTGAAAAGGATGAAAACGGTAAGTACATCGTTGATACTTATAAGCTTGATGGCGTTAAGTTAAAGATTAGAATACTAGCTCCATCTACACACCATACAATGGGTGGTGTAACAGTTGATGCACAGCGTCATGTATTAGATAAAGATGGCAAGATCATCAAGGGTCTATACGCTGCTGGTGAAGTAACTGGTGGTATCCATGGTGGTAACCGTTTAGGTGGTAATGCGATTGTTGAAATCTTCGTTTCAGGTCGTACAGCTGCTGATACTATCGTTGCTGACAACAAGTAAAACATGCTTAGAAAGAGGTATAAATTACCTCTTTCTTTTTTATCCCTCTATTCATGGTATAATCGCTTAGAAGGAGTATGATTATGCGCAAACTATTTACATTTCTATCAGTGTTATTTATAGCAGTTACTGTGTATATCGCATATGGGGCTTTTCAATCTGCACAACAGTTTGAACAGGATTCTATTCAACGCGCCTATAAGGCTAATGAATTGTCACAGCAGATAGCAGATGCACAAGCTTTACAACAAGAAACATCTTCAGAAGAATATTCTAAATTAGAGACAATGTTCAATGCTGGAAATGGGATAGCACAGGCACAAACACAGGCATTGCAGGATCAATCAGACGTAGTGAGTTCGCAATTGCAGACGCTAATGCAGACATATGTTACTGCAAGTGATAATGGGAATTTCTTGTCTGTATGGTATCCGGTAGATGGCTCGTATACTTGGTCCTTTGCACCAACGTTTATATTCTCCGGTACAAGTCAAAAAGTGATTTGGACTTTGAGTGATGGCACAAACATGCTTGCATGGGTGCAGGGATATTATGATGCTAGCGCAAATCGTTTCTCAAATCTTGTACTAAATTATAGTCAATATGGAGACTCAAGTGGAAGAGAGCTAAAAGGCAGTTCTGTGGAGGCTTGGTACTAATATGAAGAAACTAGTTAGTTTTGTGATTTGCTTGTTATGTGCGCTTATCATGGTAGTTGCTTTTCTGTTGAGTTATGAGTGGGGTAATCGTAATAATTCTCAATCGTTATCTCAAATACGTGAGATTGAAGGATTAGAGAATCAATTGGCAAAGATACCAACAGGATATGTAAATGGTTTTGGGGAAAGTGATACAATTTATACTTCCACAAAGCGTGTATCCACAGATACTACATTGATGGATCAATTGTGGACATCGGCTTTTGTCTGGAATTCACCAGAAGAATATGCAAACCAAAGAACAAGTATCATCTCTACATATAACTTAAATACAGAAACACAGTTTTTCCGTGAAGGAATGATAGATCCAACTACAATTACCGATGGATCGAATCCTACATTCGAAGGTTTGTCAGATATGAAGTACTTGAAGCAGGATGTACAGCTTGTATCAATTAAGGAAGATGTATATCGCTACTTTGTACGTATCAGTTATTACACAGCAAATCATCGCTCAGAAACACCGTATCGATTCTGTTATATCCTTTGTGATATTGATGCAAATCAACAAATTACCAACTTAGAATGCTATTCCTCTAAGGGTTGGGAATAACCCATTTCAATCTATCCTTTTGAAGGGTAGATTTTTTTTATGATTGAGATAAATAATTATTTTTTTAAATAAAAATGAAATAAAAAATCGTACATCTTTAAAAAGTTCGCATCTAGACTGAACTTTTAAAAAGTGTAAGATTTTAGTCTATTTTTTGAATACAATTTTCATAATAATGATACTTGTTTTTCATCAAGTGAGAGGGTATTATTCTTGTATACGAAATAATAGTTGGAAATGCAACTATTTTTATATGGAGGGACAAAATGAACGTAATTAAGCGTAGCGGTGAAGAATTGGCTTTTGATATGTCGAAGATTGAAAATGCAATTACAAAGGCAAATAAAGCAACTGATCCATCATACCGTACAACAACAGAAGTAATCCGCGATATTACAGAACGGGTTTCTAACAAGTGTAAGGCTCTTAAGAGATCTGTATCTGTTGAAGAGATTCAAGATATGGTTGAAAACGAACTGATGAAGGCACAGGTTTTCCAAGTTGCTCATAACTATATTACATACCGTTACGAGCGCGCTTTAGTTCGTAAGGCGAATACAACTGACCAAAAGATTCTTTCTCTTTTGGAAAGAAACAATGAAGAAGCGAAACAAGAAAACTCCAATAAAAATCCTACTGTAAATAGTACGCAACGTGACTACATGGCAGGTGAAGTTTCAAAAGATATTACAAAGCGTTTCTTATTACCACAAGATATCTATGAAGCTCATGAAAAAGGTATTATTCATTTCCATGATTCAGACTACTTTGCACAACCAATGTATAACTGCTGCTTAGTCAATCTAGAGGATATGTTACAAAATGGTACTGTTATTTCAGGTACAGCAATTGAAAAGCCACATAGCTTTGCGACTGCTTGCAATATCGCAACTCAGATCATTGCACAGGTGGCTTCTAACCAATATGGTGGACAGACAATTACACTATCTCATCTTGCGCCATTTGTTGAAGTATCACGTCAAAAACACCGTCGTAATGTTGCAGAAGAATTAGCGGTTGCGGGGATTGAAGTTGATAACGACAAAATCAATGCACTTGCAGAATTACGTGTACGCAAGGAAATTACAACTGGCGTTCAGACAATCCAGTATCAGATCATCACACTAATGACTACAAATGGACAAGCTCCATTCGTAACGGTATTTATGTATCTTGATGAAGTGGAAGATGGACAGACAAGAGATGACCTTGCACTTATCATTGAAGAAATGCTCAAGCAGAGAATGACAGGTGTTAAGAATGAAAAGGGTATCTATATTACACCGGCATTCCCTAAACTTATCTATGCATTAGATGAAGATAACGTGTATGAAGGAAGTAAGTATTATTACTTAACAAAACTTGCGGCTGAATGTACTGCTAAGAGAATGGTTCCTGACTACATTTCTGCTAAGGTAATGAAGCACTTGAAGAATGGGGATGTTTATCCATGTATGGGATGTCGTTCTTTCTTAACTGCAGACCGTTTTACCGATAATGATTTAGGCAATATTGCAGAAGCGCAAAACTATACTTCTAATCATCATAAATACTATGGAAGATTCAACCAGGGTGTTGTCACAATCAACTTAGTAGATATTGCCTGTTCATCAAAGGGTAATGAAGAAGAGTTCTGGAAGATATTTGATGAACGATTAGACCTCTGCTATCGAGCGCTCATGATTCGTCATAAGAGACTACTTGGAACACCATCAGATGTTGCACCTATCCTTGGCAACATGGAGCGATTGCACGTTTAAAGAAGGGTGAAGTAATCGATAGATTATTGTTCAATGGATATAGCACAATTTCATTAGGTTATGGTGGTCTATATGAGTGTGTTCACTATATGACAGGTGCTTCTCATACAACAGAAAAAGGTAAAGAATTTGGCATGCGTGTTATGCAGCATATGAATGATGCTTGTAATAAGTGGAAGGCTGATACAAATATCGACTTCTCCGTATATGGAACACCAATGGAATCTACAACATATAAATTTGCCAAGTGTCTACAAGAACGCTTTGGTATTATCGAAGGTGTAACTGATCGTGCCTATATTACGAATAGTTATCATGTGCATGTTGCAGAAGATATTAATGCATTCGATAAGTTAACATTAGAATCTGACTTCCAACAGTTATCTCCAGGTGGAGCAATCAGCTATGTAGAAGTTCCTAATATGCAGAATAACATTCCTGCAGTACTTGCGTTAATGAAGCATATTTACAATACAATTACATACGCTGAATTGAATACAAAGAGTGATTATTGCCAAGTTTGTGGATTTGATGGTGAAATTAGCATTATTGAAGATGACAACCATAAATTGATTTGGAAGTGCCCATGTTGTGGCAATACAGATCAAACAAAGATGAATGTAGCACGCCGTACTTGTGGCTATATTGGTACACAGTTCTGGAATCAAGGGAGAACACAAGAAATCAAAGAACGTGTATTACATCTATAAGCGGAAAGAACATGTAACCCATGTTCTTTTTTTGTAATTTTACCTTTAAATTTATGAATAATATAAATACATAATGTCAATTAACAAGCATTAAAAATTGTAGTGTTAAAAATGTAATTTTTAATAATTTATTAAGGTCAGGATATTAATAGTTTCTTAATTTGTTTATGTCAACTGAAGGAATACAATATAAGAAATATAGACACTGGATATATTTTGTCGATATCAATAAATAGGAAAAAACGATTGATATTGATGTAGATTTTTACCACAACAAGTGAAAACAAACAACTGGCACTTTTATTGTGAAAACTTGATTGTTGGATCGATATTACTTCATAGAATCAAATTTTTGTAAGGGGAGGCAATAACATGCTGAAAAAAATGATTTGTAGAATTATTCTGTCTGTAGTGATGATGTTCACTATCCTATTCCAAGGGGCAGGTCTAAATGTCTATGCTGCAGGTACGCCTAGAGAGGTGAGTGCTAGAGTAACATCATTTAAGATCTTGGATAAAGATAAACGAGAAGGAGTACCTATTTGGTTTACTGACTCTTTCTATCTATCAATGGATTGGGATGCGAGCGGAAATGGAACAAACTTGAAAGAAGGTGACTATTTCGATATTACATTGCCAGATAAGATGAAGTTTCCAAGTGATACAACAAAGAGGGACTTTGATATTCTTGGAGAAGATGGAACTACAGTCATTGCAAAAGCGCATGTAACGCCAGGTCCTAATAATAATATTGGTGGTAAGGTACGCGTTACATTTACGAATTGGGTTGAAGGAAGAGAAAATGTTAAGGGTAATATTTTCCTTGCGTCTAAATTCCAATATTCTAGTGAACAATATGATAAAAATAACACATATGACATCGTTGTAAATGGTCAAGTTAAATCCGTAACTGTTAAAATGATAGGTCCTCATATTGTGAGTGATGATGAACTTCTAGCAAAATATGGTACAAAAGCAATTAAATGGGAAAATGGTCAGAATGTTGTTATTGAAGATCAGGCTGATGGTATGTTCGTGTTAACTACCGTCAAGCTCATTTAGTTAATGCTGTGATTACAGACCATCTAACAGGTGGTGCAGGAAATGAAACATATGTTCCTGGTAGTTTTAAGTTATACCAAGTTAGATATAGCAATACTGGTGATATTGATGAACCTAGAATTCTAGTTGACATATCTAATAAGCTTACGATTGCACCAGACAAGAAGACATTTACACTGAATCTTGGTGAAGTAAACGGTACACAGTATCGTCTTATTTATAAGACAACTTATACACCAGGTACAAAGTTAATTAATAACGTTAGAATTACTGCTAATAACTATGATGCTACAACCCATGGAAGCCACCAATCTGAAGATTCAGGCGGAACTGGAACAGGTAACATGGCGAATAAGATCAAGTTGATCAAAGTTGACGCGGATGATAACTCTATTGTCTTAAAGAATGCAGTATTTGAAGTTACAAAACCAGATGGAAGTAAGTTTGAACTTACAACAGGTGCAGATGGAACAATCACTTCTTCACCACTCGTGTCTGGAACATATAAAATTAAAGAAAAGACAGCTCCGGCTGGCTATCAATTAAATACTGATGAATATACATTGGTTGTAAGTCCTACAAGTAATGCAATTCAAACGGTTAAGGATGAACCAATTAGAACTTCCGTTAAGGCCACAAAACAATGGGTAGGTCCGGTTGGATCAGCTGTTACAGTACATCTTTATGCAGATGATGTAGATACAGGTAAGACAGTTACATTGAATGCCGCAAATAACTGGGAAGTATACATTCACTTAACTTGAGAAAGTATAAGCCAGGAACAACTACTGAAATTAAGTACACTGTAAAGGAAGATGCTGTAGCAAACTATAATGGTGTAGTACAGTGGTGATATGGCAACAGGCTTTACAATTACAAATACAAA
>CAKMPP010000024.1 GCA_927911475.1 uncultured Solobacterium sp.
ATATCTTTCTTTTTTTCTTTTTCTTCTTTTGCCTTTTTCTTTTTCGAATAGGTAACCAAGTTTAACAAGTTCTTCTCGAATTTCCATTGCTGTTTCAAAGTCGGCATACTTGAGTTGTTCTGCAAGACCACTGAAGTAATCAATTTCCATCTCGCAGAGTTGAATCTGTTCTTGTAAGTACACTTGACCTTTCTTTAACTTATTGTATTTCTGGAATGCTTTACGAGCATTGCCTTTACCATCTAATTTAGGATCTAGTGGAATATGAATAGGAGAGTCATCCACAAAACGATTTAGAGTAATCTCCTTGAGTCCTTTTGTATCAGTGATTTGATATGCGTAAAGTAAATCTCCATACTCACGCCATTTATCACAATCCTTAGCAGCCTCGTATTCTTCAATTAACCGAGGTAACTTTGTGGTTTGGTGTTTTAACTGTCGATTGATAAAGTGTTGAATATCGCCAGAAATCTGTTTAATTCGTTCTTTTTCTTCACGATGGAAGTAGAGAATATCAATTCCTTCAAAAAGAGGATATTCCTTGCATATCCCAATACTAGTTAAATCAATACAGTGGAACACGGGTTCATTATCACTGTTTGCGATAAAGATTGATTTACTGTTAGAGATTTCCTCCATAATGCTATGGAAGGTTTGTCCTTTTGACATACGATATTCGACTTCTTTCGCAAGAAATGGAGAAAAACCAGAGAACTGCTTTGTTAGTGATATATTTGTATCTACAATCTGCTCTGTGAAAGGGTTCTTCTTATCTTGAGAAGGTGTTGGGATAAATTCAGCACCTGCTTGAATGGTGCGTCTACTATTTTCAAATGGGGGAATACGCTTCATCGCATCGATGATTCGATTTTGCGCGTTTACTAAAATTACATTGGCGTATTTGCCCATTAACTCTACGTATAGTTTAAGATACTCTAGATCACCAATTTCATTATGATGACGAATATCAAAAACCATCCAACGGTCTAAATCTGCCTGTTGGATTTTTTTCAACGATAGAACCTTCTAGATATTTACGTAACACCATTACGAAGTTGGAAGGCTCATTAGGAGTAGGATAACTACGATTCGTAAAAAGAATTCGGTTATATACGGAATGTGTAGAAATCAATAATTGTTTCTTACCTGCAGTACCATGCGTTTGTAGTAAAAGCTCAGTCTGAGAAGTCATATATATTTTCTGAATTCTGAATGGAAGTGTAGCTTGAATTTCAGGAATCAGTTTTGATAATAAAATACCATCTAGTGCCATTTAAAAACCTCTTTATTTTTTCTTATTATATCATGATTGACTATGTTAAAATTAATGAGTAATCTATTAGGTAAGGATGGAGGATACAATTATGGCTAAGGGATTGTTAATTGTATTAAGTGGACCTTCTGGTGTTGGTAAGGGAACGGTTCTCAAAGAGTTTATTCATGATAAGGATTTGAAACTTGCATACTCGGTTTCTATGACTACTCGTAAGCAGAGACCAGGTGAAGTTGATGGTATAAATTATCACTTTGTCACGAAGGAAGAATTCGAACAAGCAAAGAAGAATGGTGAATTATTAGAGTCAGCAGAATTTGTTGGAAACTACTATGGAACACCTATTTCTGAAGTTGAAAGATTACGTAAAGAAGGCAAGAATGTCATCTTAGAAATTGAAGTACAAGGATGTACACAGGTTCGCGAGAAGGTGAAGGATGCCTTAACAATCTTCATCGTTCCACCAAGCATGGCGGAGTTAGAGAAGAGAATTCGTGGACGTAATACAGAACCTGAAGAAATTGTTCAGGAACGTTTGGCAAAGGCTGCACGTGAAATGGAACTCATTGGTATGTACAAGTATGTTGTATGTAACGATGATGCGAAGTTAGCGGCTGATATTATCCGTGTGATTATCAAACGTCATATGAAGTCAAATATTTAGTTTGTCTGCCAGTATAAACTGGCATTTTTTTATATACTTGCGTAAGCGTTTTCAATCCTTTATAATGGAAACTAATAAACGGAGGATAGTTTCCGATGGAAAATATACAACAAGATATCTTAACTACAACACTAGAATTATTTAATGATAAAGGGTTAGATTTTACTATGGATGATATCGCCCAGTCGATGCATATTGCAAAGAAAACAATCTATCGTTTCTTTTCATCAAAAGAAGATTTATTAATTGCATTATTAGATTATGGTTTTGAGAACATTCAAAAGGAGAAGCAGAAGATTTTAACAAGTGATGCTAGTATTGCAAAACGTTTGGAACAAGTGATGATTGCGATGCCAAAACAGTATGCCAAAATTGACTTTCGTGTGCTATCAAGTTTAAAGGATACCTATCCTCAAGTGTATATACGTCTAAATGAACATTTAGAAAATGATTGGGAACCTATTATCAAACTAATCAATGAAGGTATCCGTAAAAAGGAAATTCGTAAGATTAACACATTTATTTTTCGCCAGATTATAACCGCAACTTTTGAACAACTTTTATCTACGGATGAACTACAAGAAAGGAATTTAACGTATGCTAAAGCTTTAAAAGAAATGATGAATATCATCATGAAAGGGATGGTTATAGATAATGAATAAAATAAATAATGATTGGGAATATATCGACCAATGGAGTGATGCGTTTATTATAGATGGCAGTGCGGACAAGGTAGTTCGCATACCACATACAGTTCAAGAATTACCTTTACATTATGCTAACGCAGAAAGCTATCAAAAGGTTGTTGGTTATCGTAAGAAATTAACATTTGATTCATCTTTAAAAGACAGAAGATATTTTATACGCTTTGATGGTAGTGCTCATAAGACTACAGTGTATTTCAATGGCAAAGAATTGTATGTTCATTCGTGCGGATATACTGCATTTATCGTTGAACTAACTGATAATATTCTCTTTGATCAAGAGAATGTTTTAACTGTAAAAGTAGATAGTCGTGAGAGTTTGAATACACCTCCATTTGGATTTGTGATTGATTATCTTACATATGGAGGTATCTATCGTGATGTATGGCTTTATGATAAGCCTGCATACTTTATCAAAGATGTATTTGTAACAACGAATACACTAGATACAGTCTCAGTATCCATCCAAACAGATGGGCTGGTTCCTATTGATTCATATCAAGTCAAGATTCTTGACTCAAAGGGTGAAATTATCGCACAACAGGTCGTATCTATCAATACGCAGCAAATACAAATACCTGTAAAGAATATTCATGCATGGACAGCCGAATCACCAACTTTATATCGTTGTATTGTGGAACTAGGAAATGATACTTTTGTAACAAACTTTGGATTCCGTACAATTCGTTTTGATCAGAATAATTTATATATCAATGATCAAAAGGTATTCTTGAGAGGTTTAAATCGTCACCAATGCTATCCATATATTGGTTATGCAGCTGTTGATTCTTTACAAGAGGAAGATGCACGTATTTTAAAGGAAGAGTTACATGTGAATGCAGTTCGCACTTCACACTATCCGCAAAGCCAGTCATTTATCGATGCATGTGACCGCTATGGTTTGTATGTATTTACTGAGATTCCTGGTTGGCAACATATCGGGGACGAAACTTGGAAACAACAAGCAATCCGTAACACAGAAGATATGGTACTGCAGTATCGTAATCATCCTTCTATTATTCTATGGGGTGTAAGAATCAATGAATCATTAGATGATGATGAACTCTATGCGAAAACAAATGCAGTTGCTAGAAACTTAGATCCTACTAGACCCACAGCAGGTGTACGTTATCTTACAAAGAGTCATTTGTTAGAGGATATTTATACATTCAATGATTTCTCATACCATGGTGAAAACAAAGGTGCACTAAGTAAGAGTGAAGTTATGATTGATACACATCATCCTCTCATCATCTCTGAAGCCAATGGGCACATGTTTCCAACGAAGAGTTTTGATACACAAGCAAGACGACAAGAACATGCATTACGACATGCGCGTGTGTTTAGTGATGCGATGGCTGACCATCAACATACTGGAGTTTTCCAATGGTGTATGTTTGATTATGCAACACATAAAGACTTTGGTTCTGGTGATCGAATTTGTTATCACGGTGTAATGGATAGTTTCCGTAATCCAAAACTTGCGGCTAGTGTATATGCTTCACAACAGGATGAAGAACCAGTCCTAGAAATCAGTACTTCGATGGATATTGGTGATTACAATGCTGGTAATCTACCGGATTTCTACGCATTTACTAATGCAGATGAAGTGCGTTTATATAAAAATGATCAGTTTGTATCTACATTTTCTCATTCTGCATATTCTGGTTTAAAACATGGTCCAATTCGTATCGATGATACGATTGGTAAACTACTTGAAACCAATGAGCATTTTTCCAAAGAGAAAGCTGCTGATATTCGTAAATGTTTACTAGCAAGTAAAAAGTATGGTAGTAATTTGCCATTACGGTATCGTTTGTTATATGCGAAGATGATGTTTCAGTATAAGTTGAGCTATAGTGACGGTGTCGCTCTATTTGGAAAGTATGTAACGGGTTGGGGATCTGATTCGATTACCTGGAGATTTGATGCTATCAAAAATGGAAAAGTTGTAAAATCTATTATCAAACGTCCATCTGCTAAATTACATCTATCGTACCAAGTTTCTCGTACAAGTCTTGTGGAAGGAAGTTGCTATGACATGTCCGCAATTCGTATTCAAGTAAAGGATGAATATCATAATTTAGCTTCCTATGCACAACTACCACTAAACCTCATTACGACTGGACCAATCGAAATTGTAGGTCCTAATACAATTGTTACAGAAGGTGGTATGACAGGTACATATATTAAGACAACTGGAGAAGAGGGAGAGGCTGTTCTTACAATTTCTACTCCAGATTGCAGCGCAATTACAATTCATTTTACAATTACAAAGGAAGCATAAATTATGAAAGAATTTGGTAAAAAACAATTTGTTGCATATGGTTTAGGCGCGGTTGGAAAGGATATGGTATATGCCTTATCTGCTTCCTATATCATGTATTACTATCAAGATATCCTAGGCTTATCTGCATCTTTTGTTGGATTTATTTTGATGATTGCTCGTGTGTTTGATGCGGCTAATGATCCATTTATGGGTGTTGTTGTTGCTAAGACAAATACGAAATGGGGTAAGTTTCGTCCATGGTTATTTACAGGTACAATTTTAAATGCATTTGTTTTATATGCATTATTTGCGGTACCTGCAGTATCAGGTAAAGCATTGATGATCTATTTTGCGGTGATGTACATTCTTTGGGGTGTGACATATACCATGATGGATATTCCATTTTGGTCAATGATACCTGCAGTTACTTCTACGACAAAAGAACGTGAGAATTTATCGGTTGTTGGACGTACCTGTGCAGGTGTTGGTTATGCGTTAATTAATGTATTTACCGTCATGGCTGTATCCAAACTAGGCGGTGGAATTGAGCGTACTGGATTTCGCTTATTTGCACTTATTATAGCTATCTTGTTTGTTATATTTATTTTATTTACATGTTTTACAATTCATGAACAGAAAGTGGAAAACATGCAGACAACATCTGTTAAAGAGATGTTTAAAGCACTGGTCAATAATGATCAAAGCAATTGTAACTGTTGTTACAATTGTACTGATAAATTCTGCGTTATATATTACATCAAATCTTTTGATATATTTCTTTAAATACGATATTGGAGGCACAACCTGGAAGGATGCGTATACATTGTTTACTTC
>CAKMPP010000025.1 GCA_927911475.1 uncultured Solobacterium sp.
TTTTTTTACGGCTTCTGTGACCGTTTCAACTTCATGATTTTCGAGAAGAGATCTTGCTTGTATAACCTGGCTAAAGTATTCAGGCAGAATCTTTTTATGAACAATTAGATATTCAGAGTTTTGCATGTGCTTACCTCTCTATCTCTGTGCCATGATAGGCAACGTCTAATTGTAAACATTGCCAATGATTTGGAAGTGAAGCAATCTTCAAACGTGCTGCTGTACTTAATTCCTTTTTCGCAATACATAAGCAGGTTGAACCAGAACCACTGATCAGTAAAATGCCATCGGTGTCTTCCTTTACAATCTGCTGGGTTACCTCAAAGTTAGGAATTAACTTTTGACGATATGGTTCATGTACAATATCGTGTGTTGCGGCTGAAAGCAGGGGGAGATTTCCTTCTTGTAATGCTTGTGATGTAAGAATTGCATTACTGATAGCTGTGGCTACATTAGTGCGTGAGTATGTATCAGGTAATACACGACGGGCCTTTTCTGTGCTAACTTCAACATTAGGCACAAGAGCTGTATATTTCCAATCTTTGTGAATTGGTAGTGTATGTGATAAGAAGTGTTTCTCATCAATTGTCATGCCAGCACATAGTCCTCCATATAAACATGGTGCAATATTGTCTGGATGACCTTCAATACTGCAGGCTAAGCGATAAATTTCTGCTTCGCTCAGAATATTGTTGTGTAAAATACTAGCAGCGACTAAGCCACCAATGATAAAAGAGGCACTACTACCTAATCCACGGCTAATTGGAATATGACAATCAAAGATAACGTGAATCGGATCATATTTACCGATTGTCTCACAACCAAGGCGATATGCCTGTAGGAAGAGGTTGTTGTCATTATTGTATTCTTCGTCAACATTCTCTAGGAAGTTATGGTCATATTTTTCAACTTGGAAAATATTATATAGCTTTAGCGCAATACCAAGACAATCAAATCCAGAACCAAGGTTAGCGGATGTGGCAGGAGTTTTAATTGTGATCATGTTGTAGACCCTCCAAGCGCTTTGCGATCGTGGCTAATGCGTCTTCTTTCTTAACCGTGTTTGTAAAGCGAATTTTCATATCTTTTAAGCATGCAAGATTCTTTGGGATTGCAATAGATGTGTAGTCATGTAATGCATTCATCGCTTCGAATTCATCAGTACAAGACTTTTCTGTTAAAGCTGTATAAACATCCTTGGCAAACTTATAGGCACTTGCAGTAGATAATACGATACATGGTGTATTGTCATTTGAATCCTGTTTGTATGCATGACATGCATGTACAGCGACCGCTGTATGTGGATCAATGAGGATATGTTCCTTATGGAAAGTATCATGTATTACTTTCTTGCATTCATCTTCTGAGCAATCATATGCCGCAAAGCTTTCTTGTAGTTGTTTGCGTAAATCATCAGAGATTGTGTATTGGCCATCGTTCTTTAGAGAAGACATATATTGGTTGATTAACGTATCATTATGATTGCTGAGAAGGAATAATAGACGCTCTAAGTTACTAGAAACTAAGATATCCATTGATGGGGATATCGTTGGAATAAATGCTCGGTTCGCATTGTATGTACCTGTTCGAATGAATTCTGTTAGAACATTGTTGGAATTTGAAGCACAAACTAACTTCTTGACTGGTAAGCCTAGTTGTTTTGCAAGAAATCCAGCGAGTATATTACCAAAGTTACCACTGGTACAACAAAGTTAACGACATCTCCCAATTGAATATCACCGTGATTTACAAGTTTTGCGTAAGAGTCAAAATAATAGACAATCTGCGGTATCAAGCGACCGATGTTAATGGAGTTAGCAGAGGAAAGTTTCATGTGTTTGCATGCATCTAGCACAACTGGATCTTTCATCGCATCCTTTACTATACGTTGGCAATCATCGAAGTTACCTTTGACAGCGATGACTTCAACATTTTTGCCAAGTGATGTTTGCATTTGTCTCTTTTGGATATCGGATACACCGATTTCTGGATAGAGTACTGTAATAGCAGTGTTTTTAACATCTGCGAAACCATTGATTGCGGCTTTGCCGGTATCACCGCTTGTAGCAGTCAAAATGGAGATGAGGTCATTTTCATTCTGGTTTTGGTATGCGGCTGTTAATAGATGTGGTAGTAGTGTAAGGGCTACATCTTTAAAGGCGCTAGTTGGACCATGCCATAATTCCATGAGCCAACCATCGCTGTATTTACGTAGTGGTGCTACTTCGTTGTTTTCAAATGAGTTTTGATAGGCATTTTGAACACATTGTTGGATTTGTTCATGACTAAAGTCACTTAAAAAAAGAGATAGAATGTATTGGGCTAGCTCTAAATAACTCATCTTGAGGGTAGAGGCTAAATCTACCTTTTGATTAAGTGCTTGTGGTGTATAGAGTCCGCCATCATCAGCGAGACCTTGGATAATCGCTTCAGAAACGGATACGGTTTTTTCCTTATTTCGTGTACTAATATATTTCATAGGGCTTCCTTCTTGTTTCAAATATAGAAAAATGATACACTGTTTGTGTTTTAAATACAAGTGTATCTATTTTAGAAACAGAGGTTTGTATGAAGATTGGGTTATTGGGGCACGGAACAGTCGGTTCTGGTGTTAGAAAAATTGTTGATGAAAAGAAGACAAAAGAAATCTCAGAGCTAGAGATTTCTAAGATATTAGTGCGCCATGAAAAGGATATTACGGATCAGCGCATGACAGTAGATATTCATGACATCGTGGATGATCCTGCAATTGATGTGGTAGTGGAATGTATCGGTGGTGATGAGCCGGCATTTAGTTATGTTCAAGCGGCGTTATTCAATGGAAAGCATGTTGTGACAAGCAATAAGAAGATGTTGGTGAATCATTTGGGAGAACTATTAGAAACCGCACGTACACGCGGTGTTAGTTTGAAGTATGAAGCTGCGTGTGGTGGCGGAATACCTTGGATGAGTAATTTAGATCGTACGAAGCGGATCGATGATATTGAAAGCTTCCGTGGTATTTTCAATGGAACTACGAACTACATCTTAAGTAAAATGAGTGATGAAGGTTCAGAGTTTGTGGTTGCATTAAAAGAAGCGCAAGATTGTGGTTATGCTGAATTTGATCCATCAGATGATATTGATGGTATGGATACAGCGTATAAAGTAGTACTTTCAAGTTATAAAGGTTTTGGTATTCTTGCAAATATTCAGGATATTGATATCTATGGGATTCGTCATATCAGTGCAAAGGATATTGCATACGCATGCAAGCATGGTTATGTATGCAAATTAATCGGCTCAGGTGTAAAGTCTGATCGTAGTGTAAGTGGCACTGTTATTCCAACATTTATTCCAAAGCAGAATATCTTTGCGACAATACCAGCGAACTTTAATGCGATTGAAAGTGATTCTAAAACACTTGGTAAGATGACTTATGTGGGTCAGGGTGCAGGCTCTTATCCAACGGCACATGCGGTTGTGCAGGATGTAATTGATTTAGTACTTCATCAAGATACTGAGGTTTCATTTGGAGTAAGTGTTTGCGTAGATAACAAGAGTCGAGTGTCTTCGTTCTATGTACGTTCTGTTAATCTAAATCGTACGGAAGAAGTAATAGAAGAAAGAATTGATGAAGATACATGCATTACAAAGAGAATGTCTTTTGTGGAGTTGGCTTCTGTGATGAAGACATTGGAAGATAATGCGGTATTTGTAGCGGAGGTAATGCATGATTGTAAGTAAATTTGGTGGTTCTTCTGTAGCCAGTAAAGAACAGTTTGAAAAAGTAAAACGTATCGTAGATGCGAATGTAAGTCGTAAGTTTATTGTTGTTAGTGCATGCGGTAAAGAGAACCGTGATGATTACAAGGTAACAGACTTACTATATCTTTTACATGCACATATAAATTATGGTGTATCCTATGAAACAATCTTTAATCTTGTAAAAGCGAAATATCAACGTATCTGTGATTCACTTGGCTTAAAGATTGATTTAGAAAAAGAGTTTGCAAGTGTTAAAGAGATGTTAGATGCGCATGCGCCTGTAGATTATATCGTTTCTCGTGGTGAGTATTTAACAGCACGATGCATGGCAGAATATTTAGGCGCAGAGTTTTTAGATGCAAAAGATATTATCGCCTTTAAATATAATGGTGATTTTGACTTTGATCAGATTAAGCAAAATTTGGATAAGGTTATGGACGTGGACAAGAAGTATGTTATCCCAGGTTTCTATGGGGCTTTACCAAATGGACAAATTAAAGTTATGAGCCGTGGTGGAAGTGATATTACGGGTTCAATCTTAGCCAATATCGTAGATGCGGAAGTCTATGAGAACTGGACAGATGTATCTGGTATCTTAGTTTCAGATCCACGTATCATTGATAATCCACAGCAGATTCCAGTTATTACATATAGTGAACTTCGTGGAATGAGCTACATGGGTGCGAATGTACTCCATGATGATGCAATCTTCCCAGTACGTGAAAAGAATATTCCTATCCATATTTTAAATACAAATGACCCAGAGAATCCTGGTACATTTATTCAAGATGATTGTGAAGAATACGATAAAGCAAACGGTACTTCAACCGTTACAGGTATTACAGGACGTAGAGACTACGCTTCCTTTACAGTTGTAAAGAGTCATAGTTCAACAGAAGTTGGTTTCTTACGTAGATTATTGTTTATCTTTGAGGAGTATCACATCTCAATCGAAAGTGTTCCAATTACAGTTGATACATTTACTGTGATTGTACAAAAGGGTGCAATTGAACAGTGCAAGTATGAGATTCTTGCAAAGATTAAGAAAGAATTAGAACCAGATGAGTTGATGTTAGAAGAAGACTTAGCGATGGTAGCTATTGTAGGTAGAGGTATGAAACAAGTACCTGGTGCTTCGGGACAACTTTTAAGCGAGTTTGGTAATCATAAGATTAATATTAAAGTCATTAACCAGAGTGCAGATGAATTATCTGTTGTGGTAGGTGTATCTAATTATGACTTCCACAATGCGATTCGCTGTATTTATGATAGATTTATTCAAGAAGAGAGGGAACATGCATGAAAATTGGAATTTTAGGTGCGACAGGTGCTGTCGGTAGACAGATGCTAGAATGCATTGAAGAACAAAACCTTGCAGTAGAAGAATTACGTTTATTTTCCAGTCCAAAATCAGCTGGACGTGTATTATCGTTTCATGGCGAAGGAATCACTGTGCAAGTTGTAGATGAGCATTCTTTTGAAGGATTAGATTATGTGCTTGGTGCAGTATCCAACACCCTTATTAAGGAATATTTACCTTTGATTCAAAAAGCAAATGCAGTACTCATTGATAACTCCAGTGCTTTCCGTTTACAGGATGATGTACCGTTAGTTGTACCAGAGATTAACGGTGAAGATGCACTTGGTCATCAGGGTGTAGTTGCTAATCCAAACTGTTCTACGATTATTGCCTTTATGGCACTTGCACCAATTCATCGTTTATCCAAAATCAAGCATGTAACTGCGACAACATTCCAAGCTGTTAGTGGTGCAGGTGTTGAAGGCATGCGTGAATTACGTGAGCAGATTTTACAGCTTGATAAGGGGGAAGAGGTTCATCCAAATGTCTTCCCAGCACAGATTGCTTATAACTGTATTGCTCAGATTGGTTCGTATCTAGACAATGGTTATACAACAGAAGAAATGAAGATGCACAATGAGGGCCGTAAAATCATGCATGCGGATGATTTGCAGGTAAACTGCACGTGTGTACGTGTACCGGTATATCGCTCCCACTCAATTTCTTTGACAGTTGAAACAGAACAAGAATTATCCTTGGATGTGATTCGAAAAGAGATGAAAAACTTCCCAGGTGTTGAGCTCATTGAAGACCATGTTCCTACCCCAGTAGAAACTTCAAATCAAGACATTGTATATATAGGACGTGTACGCAAGGATACAAGTCGTGCAAATAGTATTAGTCTTTGGTGTTGTGGAGATCAGATTCGTAAAGGTGCTGCTTCCAATGCGGTTAGTATTATGACCTATTTAGAAAAAAGTAGATGATGTTTCCGTTAGGGTATTTTAGTTAGATGTGCTAAAATATGACGTATAGAGACAGAGAGGAGACAACTATGTTAAATAGACTATTTGGTGCTCTTGCGGTGGCTGTCGGTGTTGGTGCAGTCGTTGCAGTAAAACTATTAAAAGATCAGAAAGAAACTGAAAATAAAGAAGTAGAAGATGATAATGAAGTACATTTTATAACCTTGTCAGATGGAGATGGAGTAGCACAGCCTACTTACGACGCAAGTGATCGTTCTC
Organism: uncultured Solobacterium sp.; assembly: GCA_927911475.1. Classification (GTDB taxonomy): domain Bacteria; phylum Bacillota_I; class Bacilli_A; order Erysipelotrichales; family Erysipelotrichaceae; genus Bulleidia. Next base: position 6,292 of record CAKMPP010000025.1, read on the forward strand.
CAGAAGTACAGGAAGTATGTGGTGTATATCCATATCTTAATCCAGACTTTGTAGAAGAATTGCTAGCAGAAGCTAGTTCCTTAAATGGTATGTTTGAACAAGATACACTTGTGACAATTCATCACTATGTATCATTCGATAACGAAAAAAACCGTGAGGCTTTCTGTGATATCATGACGGCTGCTGGCTACGAATGTGCAGAAGAAGGTATTACAAAGAAAGTGTTCGTGGAAGATGGTGCTATTATCAGCGACATCTTAAACGTTGCCAACCAAGCATCCGTATTGAACGGTAACTACCAGAACTACTCTATTCAGAAGTAGGAATAAACAAGTTTTCATAAGAAAAAAGTTGGAGTGAAAGCTTCAACTTTTTATACGATTTTATGAATTTGATGTAAATTCACTAGATTCAAGTCTGTAGTTTGAGTGTAAGTGAAAAAGAATGATATAATATGCACGCTTTGTAGAGATACAGAAGCTGCGTAAGAAGTACAGGAGATAAGAGCACATGGGGATTATAGAAGTAAAAAATCTCAGTTTTGCATATGATGAAAGTGCCAAGACAATTGATGAAGTTTCCTTTTCTATCGAGGAAGGGACCTATACAACAATTATTGGACACAACGGTAGTGGAAAATCCACAATTGCGAAGCTAATTGCGGGTCTTTTAGAGAAGGCTTCCGGTTCAATTATGGTTGATGACATGGAATTAAATGTCGAAAACTTAAGTAAAATTCGTTCCAATATCGGTATTGTTTTTCAGAATCCAGATAACCAGTTTATTGGTTCAACGGTGAGAGATGATATCGCTTTTGGACTTGAAAATCATTGTGTGCCGCAAGAAGATATGGACCGTATCATCGAAGAAAACGCAGCTCTTGTTGGAATGACGAAGTATCTAAATCAAGAACCTACACGATTGAGTGGTGGACAGAAACAGCGTGTTGCGATTGCAGGTGTACTCGCAATGAAGCCAAAGATTCTCATCTTTGATGAAGCAACATCGATGTTAGACCCACAAGGAAAAGATGAAATCAAACGAGTTATTACAGAATTACATGGTGAAAGCAAGTTGACGATTCTTTCTATTACACATGACATTGATGAAGTCGCTAAGAGTGATTATGTGATTGCGATGGATGGTGGTCATGTGGCAATGACAGGAACACCCAAGGAAATCTTTAAAGATTCAGAGAAGTTAAAGAAGATGAAGTTTGATATTCCTTTCAGCTTAAAGCTGAGTGAAAAATTGCAGGCATGTGGTCTGCATGTTTCATCACATATTACACAGGAAGGACTGGTGGAAGAATTATGCCAATTACATTCGAGCATGTAAAACATATTTATAGCACCGGTACACCTTACCAATATGACGCTTTAAAGGATATTAACCTTAATATTACAGAAAATAAAATTACAGCGATTATCGGACAGACAGGTTCAGGTAAGAGTACGCTAATTCAACATTTAAATGCATTACTATTACCAACTGAAGGAACAATTCACATTCTTGATCGTACAATAGACGCAAAAGAAACACCGAAGAAACTGAAGTCTTTACGTGGTGATGTCGGTCTTGTCTTCCAGTTCCTGAATATCAGTTATTTGAAGAAACTGTTTTGAAGGATGTTGCGTTTGGTCCAAAGAACTTTGGATGTACAGAAGAAGAGGCTATTAAAAAAGCAAAGGACGCATTAAAACTAGTTGGCCTAGGTGTTGAGAATTATGAAAAGAGCCCACTGGAATTATCTGGTGGACAAAAGAGAAGAACGGCGATTGCAGGTATCCTAGCGATGGATCCAAAGATTATTGTCTTGGATGAGCCGACGGCTGGTCTTGATCCAATCGGTACGGTACAGATGATGGAATTATTCTATGCATTGAATCGTAAATACAATAAGACAGTGCTAATCGTATCACATGATATGGAGCAGGTTTATAAATATTGTGATGAAGTGGTTGTAGTGGAAGACGGAACAATCCGTTTCATGATAGTACAAAGAAGTTCTTTGATAATTCTGAGCTATGCCGCAGTATGAATATTTTACCGCCTGCATTGATTCAGATGAAAGATAGCTTGCGTAAGAAGGGATTTGAGATTTCAGATGAAATTAATGATATTCCAACGCTTGCGAAAGAAATCGTAAGGCAGGTGAAGAATCATGGGTAATTTTACACTAGGACGGTATCTGCCATTAGATTCTCCAGTTCATAAGATGGATCCACGTGCAAAGATTATTGCAATGTTAGTGATGTTAATTGCGGTGTTTATTCCGGCCGGTTGGATTGGTTATGGAGTTATCTTTGTAGTAGCCGCTAGTACGATACTTATCTCGAAGCTAAGCTTTGGTTTTATTTGGAAATCCATGAAGCCAATGCTATTGATGTTATTCTTCTTATTAATCATCAATGCATTTGTAATGAAGACAGGAGAACCATTACTAACACTTGGAAGTTTTGTAATCTATAGTGGTGCAGTATTCCAAACACTTTATATTGCGATTCGACTTATGTTGATGATTATGATTACAACATGTCTAACAGCCACAACAAAACCTCTAGATATGACTTTAGGTATTGAAGATTTATTGATGCCTTTAAAGAGATTCCATGTACCAGCGCATGAGATTGCAATGTTAATTAGTATTGCGTTACGTTTCATTCCAGACTTAATTGAAGAAACACAGCGTATTATGAAGGCACAACAATCACGTGGTGTTGATATGAAGGAAGGCAAACTCATGGAGAGAGTCATGGCGATTCTTTCTCTGATTGTTCCATTATTCGTATCTGCTTTACAACGTGCGGAAGATCTTGCGAATGCTATGGAGGCTAGAGGTTATGCGCCAGGAGAAAAGCGCACACGGTATAAAGTCTTAAAGATGGAAAAACGTGATTATTTCTTATTACTTGGTGCCTTTACAACTCTAATTGTGATGATTGGATTGGCGATTCTATTATGATGCGCTATAAATGTGTCGTATCTTATGTCGGAAGAAATTATTCTGGCTGGCAATCACAGCGCAGGGGAGATTCTATTCAGGAAATCCTCGAAGCAGTGATTGAACGTATTACACATGAAAAGGTAAACGTTATTGGATCTGGTAGAACAGATGCAGGGGTAAGCGCTAGCGCACAGGTATTCATGTTTGATACAAAGCGTGAGATGCCAGCTCGCAAATGGATGGGCGCAATCAATGCCTTCTTACCAGACGATATTCATATCATGGCAGTTGAAGAAGAGGATGATTGTTTCCATGCAAGATATAACGTTCGCTTTAAACAATATAACTATCGTATCAATCATGGGCCATACAACGTATTTACAAAAGATACAGTTTTCCAATGCCCAATGCATTTGGATGTAGAAAAAATGAGGGAAGGTATTCCTTATCTTGTTGGAACACATGATTTTACATCCTTGAATTCCAGTTCTTTGGAAGAATATCCAGATCAAGTAAGAACTGTACGTTCCATCACATTAACAGAAGAGGATGGCGTTATTACGCTAGCTTTTGTAGGAAAGGGCTTCTTACGATATATGGTTCGCATGATGGCTTCTGTATTAATTGAAATCGGACAGCATAAGTATGAACCAACTCATATTCAAGAGATTTTAGATGCGAAGCGTAAAAGTTTTCCACATAAAAACAGTCCTGCTGAAGGACTGACATTAGAGTATGTTGATTACTTTAAGACATTGGCGCTTGATGAAACAGGAATGGTTCGTGAGTTTTTAATGGGAGATGATACCTCTTGTACAAACCAAGAGCTTTCTATATTAGAGCAAGCAGTCAAAGAGAATGCTAGACACCAGTTCTATGCGATGACGACAAGACATAGTCAAGAATTATTGGGATATTATGAAATCAATCAAGGGGACGCTTCATTACATATTCTTGAAGAAGAACGTGGTATCTCGCTTGCAAAAATACTACTTCCACAACTTGAGAAACGCTTACAAAAGCAAGCAAACTTCAAGCCGATTCAGATTTATACAAAAAGTGGAAAAATTGTATCAAATTTAGTAGAAGAATCGAAATAATCTAATTGACTTGCGGGGTATCAACGGCTAAAATGGTAAATGGCACTTCATGCCAATGTAGCCCCGGAAACTACATATGGAGGAAAGTAAAAATGCGTCAAACAACTATGTTAAAGCCAAGTGAAGTTGTTCGTCAATGGTATATCGTTGATGGAACTGACTGCACATTAGGACGTCTAGCTACTCAGGTAGCAACATTATTAAGAGGCAAGCACAAGCCTGCCTACACACCACACGTTGACTGTGGAGATTATGTAATCGTAATCAATGCAGACAAGATTAAGATCAGTGGTGACCAGGATGCAAAGAAGTTCTACTATAGTCATTCTATGTATCCAGGAGGACTTCGTACAAGAAGTACAAAGGTTATGCGTGAAAACTACACTGTTGAATGGGTTGAAAAAGCCATCAAGGGTATGTTGCCACATAACAAATTGGGTGATGTACAGCGTAAGCATGTATTTGTTTACACTGGTGCTGAACACCCACATGCAGCTCAGAAGCCTGTTGAGCTGAAGGTAAAGTAAGGAGGATAAGACAAGATGGCAACTAAGAAGAAAGTAACTTATGTTGGAACAGGACGCCGTAAGCAGTCCGTTGCTCGTGTCTTCATGACTCCGGGTACAGGTGTTGTAACAGTTAATGGTCGTACTTTAGAAGAATACCTACCACAAGCAACATTACGTATGGTAGTAAATTCACCATTAGTACTCACAGAAACTAAGGAACAGTTCGATATCAAGATCAACGTAGCAGGTGGCGGTTATACTGGCCAGGCTGGTGCAATGCGTCATGGTATTGCTAGAGCTCTTCTAGAAGCTTCTGCAGATTACAGACCAGCATTAAAGAAGGCTGGTTTCCTAACACGTGATTCCCGTGAGAAGGAAAGAAAGAAGTACGGTTTAAAGGGTGCTCGTCGCGCTCCACAGTTCTCCAAGCGTTAATTTGCTGGATTGGACAGTACAACAAACAAAGAAAACACTTTGCATGTATTTGCGAAGTGTTTTTTTTTAATTTTTATAGATTTGTAATTAGTAACGTAGTGTGATGTATTTTAATATGAGCATGTAGGAAACGAGCATGGTTTGTTGGTTGCCTTTTTTGTATGCTCGCAAATGTTAAGTTTTCCTTAAGATATTGTGTGGAATACAGACAGAAAATAGTATTTGAATGAAAGTATTCAACTTATATTTGGGGAAGTGATAAATATTAAAATTAATATTTCGGAATTAGAAGAAAGTAAAAATATATAGACGTAGTATAGAGATTTTGAATACAATGTATAAATTTGTTTTTATAGTATTATCTGTTTTTATCGCCCAAATTGATGGTATTTATGGGTATGAAAGAGAAGTAATTTTGACTTTAAATCACAGGTCATCAATTTTGACGATTACAAAATTATCCTTTAAAATTTATTATGAATTTTACTGCAAAGTTTCGTTTGACAGCGTACTACGTTTTTAGTCGGAAACTGCAGAAGTTATATTAAGTAAATACAAACATATTCGTCTAAAAGTGTATTACAACAGTTTGCATTGTGAGATGGGCAAAAAGTAAAGGGAGTAATAAGTATGAAAAATAGAAATATGGGCGTGCTTTCACGTTTTATGACAATCGTCTTAATGTTGAATATGGTGATGACAAATATCTTACCAGCTTATGCAGTTGGTGCTACTCCAACACCAGTTTCAGAGACGATTAACTTTGGGGCTAAAGGCTCATTGAAAATTAGCGTGAAACCAACCTCACCAACCGAAGTGAGGGGTATCGATAATATTTCTACAGGTATCGAAATTGATGGTACTGGTTTAACTCAACCTGTTGAAGGTTTGTATCTAGAAGTTGAAGTAAATACAAAGCAGTCGTCTAAGAATTTCAATGATACAAGAAATATTGAAAGTGATACTTACTTAGATAACTTTTCTACTCCAGCCGCAAAGACGCAACCTATTATTAAATCTGAAGAAACAATCGTTACAAATGATGGTAGAACAATTAAGCGTATTTATCTGAATAAGATTGATACAACAGTTAAATTGGAACTTCCTTATGTAATGAGTTTTTCAGATGGTATTACGCCAAAGGATTTTGAATTAAAACCAGTTGTACGTGTCTATGATAGCTCAAAGAGTAATTTAGCAACACTAACAGAACAGACATATACAATTAAGTATAATAATCCATGGTTAATTAAGCAGGTTGCAGGTGAAGAAACAGATGATCAGCTTGTTTATGGTGGTATTAATAAGCAAGGGGATCCAAATTCGTTATCTGATGATAGAACATCTGATGTCATCTTTAATTTTAGATTGAATAAATACGAGCGTTCATATCGTTCTGTTGTCATCACAGACACACTTCCAACATATATTAACTATGCTGGCCAAACGGTGACAGCACACTTTGATCCTGCAAAGAATCCAAACTGGACACTAGGTGCAGATGGTAAGACAGTAACATTGAGATATGATGTTCCGACTGGCACACCGCATTTATTTGACAATTATCGTGATAACCTACCAGGATATTCAGAGTTAAGACTCTCTTTCCCGGGGGCGAAATATTTAAACGGTTCAGATCGAGTAGTATTTGAGAATAGCGCAACATTACAGGGTTTACCATATAATCCAAGTGCTGCGGAAGATACGATTGGCAAAGTTTCTGGAAATGAACATAACTTTGCGTCAGATAAAAAGAAGTTCCGTTTAGCAGGTGACGACTTTAGTGGTGATGGTATGCTTTCAAAGCGTGGACTTAAAACACTCAAGTTTGATAAGAATAGTTTAGCGGTACAAGAAGTTGACTATGGGGTTACATTAATCAATAAACTTGATAAACCTTTGACAGATATCGAATTTATTGAAGATGTAGCAAATACAGATAACCGACTATTCTTAACAAAATTCTACGGTAATCTGGTTGCGTTCGGTTCTAAGATTGGTTTCCAAATGAGCCAGGTTGAAATTAGAGGTTATAAGGATGATGGGACATATGACATTCTTCCTGTGACACCTGATGGTCAAAATTGGTTGTTTAAGAGTGAAATGAATCAAACTGGTAAGACGCAATTACGGTCTTATCTTGATCAGATTAATGATGGTTCTTTAGATCCTGCTAATGCGGCACCGATAGTACCTCAGTATAAGAAGGTAGGTTTATATCTAAAGGATGTAACACTTCAGCCAACACACAGTATCATATTCAACTTGAAGATGATGTTCATGGATCCATTCCATGAGGAATATAGTGCGACAAAACCGTTAACGAATGTCATTAAATTAACTTCAAATAAGGTGAACGATGATGGTTCTAAGACACCACTTAACTTAAGTGGTGAGTGGAATACTCTCTTTACACCACTTAATGAAAAGGTACACCTTTGGAAACAAACCTTCTACCAAAAAGTAGGTATGCCGGGTGAGCGTTTTACAGCACGTTTGAATTTCAGTTTAACCGAATTATCTAGCGCGCGTTACTTTAAGAATCCAACATACATTGACTTACTACCTTTAGGTGTTTCTTTCGACTCACAAACATCTGTAACACGTGTAGTCAATCATATTGAAGGTTGGTCATTTGAATTCATTAAGAATTACAATGATACAGGTCGTGATGCGGTAAAGATTAAGATACCATCAGGCTATGCATATCAATTTGAAAATATGGCCTTTGATATTAAGGATTTAGTTATCAACGATGATATCATTCCAAGTAAGGCTGAAAATGATGTGTTAAATAACAATAATGAAGTATATTTCTACGCCGAAAACTGGACAAATGGTGTTCCACCAGAACTAACAGCGCAATATGATCCAAAAATCTTTGTAATGATAACTTGGATATCAATATGAACGGTGTTACAAATGAGAAAATCTTGAAGGCAACTTCTAAGATTTTAGGTAATAACGTTGAGAGTATTCAATCAGATAAACATATCCGTAGTTTAGAACCAAATATAGAAGGTGGAGCTGCTGTTTACGGTAGAGCATTCACAAATAAGACAATTACAACAGACTTTGCGGATGTTACAAATACAAGTGGTCTTTTCCAATATCGTATTAGTGTGCGTAACTACTACAACACACCAATGAATAAGATTGTGATGTATGACGTATTCCCGTTTGTAGGAGATGGTAGAAATTCTGCGTTCAGTAATACCTTACAAGGTCCAATTGAACTAAAGATTGGTTCAACTGATGTAAGTAGTCAGTATGATATTTACTATCGTACAGATAAGTATCCAAACCCAACAGATGTAAATGAGCTATCAAGCCCACTTTGGACTACAACACCTGCTGATTATTCACAGGTTACAGCCATTAAAGTTGTTGGTAAGAATGGTACGATTCTTGAACCATACCGTGTTTTATCAGCTTATCTGACAATGAAGACTCCAAAGTATGATGCGACTCTAACGGAAGCAATTGCATACAATACTGCAAATGTTATCTATAACAATGAGGCAATCATGCGTCAGGTACCTGCAGTAGCAAACCAACTAATTGATGTGATGGATGTATCTGTAGAAAAGAAATGGTTAGATGCGGATGGTAACCCAATCGCTACCCCTGATGTAAATTCCATTACGGTGAAGCTATTTGCGGATGGTGTTGATATAGGTAAGACACTGGACATTACTGCTGCAGATAACTGGAAAGCAAAATTCACTCATCTACGTCAATACAATATTGAAACTGCAACTGATGGTACGACTACAAAGACACCAATTGTATATTCTATAGAAGAAGTTGGTGCAAATGATGATGGTCAAGTAACTTACAATGGTAAGAAGTATCAAGTAACTTCTACTTCTGGAAAGGTGAATAAAGATTCTCCAACAGATGCAGTTGCACTAAAGATTACAAATAAACTCCTACAGGAAAAGGTATCTATTTCTGGTAAGAAGTTCTGGGTTGATGATGAGGATAATGATGGTAAGCGTCCAACATCAATTACAGTACGATTACTCGCGGATGGTGTAGAAGTACAGAATAAGACTGTTACTGCAGATACTGATTGGGAATTTACATTTGAAGATTTACCTAAGTTCAACGGAACAACAGAGATTGTTTATACAATCAGTGAAGATGCAGTAGCAGATTACTCTACAAGTATTAGTAATTATGATATTGCGAATACACATGCACCTGAACAGCTTGTTATTCCTGTTAAGAAGGTGTGGGTAGATGATAATGATGCACAATCTTTACGTCCTACTAGCGTACATGTAACGCTATTTGCGGATGGCGAAAAAGTTGATGAAGTTGATTTGAATAGTACAAATAGTTGGCAATACATCTTTACGGGATTATCGAGATATCGTAGAGGTCATGAAATTCAATACACAGTGCAGGAAGATGCGGTTGCAAACTACACTACATCCTATTCTGGTGATATGACTACAGCATTTACTATTACAAATACGATTGATGGTAAGGTTTCGATTCCTGTCACAAAGAAGTGGATTGGTAAGGAAGCAGAAAGTGCAACAATCCGTCTTTTAGCAGATGGTCAAGAAGCAGCGAATGTTACATTAAACGCTGAGAATAACTGGCAACATACATTTACAAATATGCCGAAGTATAAGGATGGAAAGCTCATTACTTATACAGTTGCAGAAGATGCGATTACTGGATATACAACAGCAATTACAGGTGATGCGACAAATTATGTTGTTACAAATACGAATACGAAGAAGATTGATATTCCTGTTACAAAGACTTGGGTAGGACCAGAAGGAACTTCTGCGGAAATTATTCTATCTAAGGACGGTACAGAGATTGATCGTGTAACTCTGAATGCAGCAAATAACTGGACACATACATTTACTGGCTTAGCTTTATATGACAGCACAGATGGCCATGAATATGCGTATACAGTTACAGAAACAGATATTGCAGGATATGACAAGAATATTACTGGTAGTCAAACAGAAGGTTTCAAAGTTACAAATACTTACAAGCCTACTCCAGTCACTGTAAATCCTGATCTTAAGAAGACAGTAGAAGGTAATCCAGCAAATCCGGCGAAGTTTACATTTAACTTTAAGGCATTAGATGCGAATAATCCTATGCCAGAAGGAAGTCTAAATGGTATTAAGGAAGCTACTATTACAGGTGCAGGTACAACTTCTATCGGTGAGATTGAATTCAAACTTCCAGGAACTTATGTATATAAACTGGCAGAAGTACAAGGTTCTACAAGAGGCTATACATATGACCAGACAGTATATACATTCACTTACAAAGTGAAGGATGTAAATGGTGATTTACAATCAGAACTTGTGATTACAAAGGGTACTGAAGAAGTTACTACAGCTGAATTTACAAACGTATATAAACCAAATCCTATTAAGGTTGATCCACCTGTGAAGAAGGTGGTTGTGGGAAGTCCTACAAATCCATCTACATTCACATTCCGTTTGAAGACATTGGATCCAAATAATCCAATGCCACAGGGTTCTACAGCTGGTGTGAAGACTGTTACAATCACAGGTGCTGGTGAAACTGAATTCGGTGAATATGAATTTACTGAAGTAGGAACATATGTTTATGAAATCAGTGAAGAGGTTGGTAGTGATTCAAATTATGCATACGATGCGTCCACTTATACCATTACTTACACAGTAACAGATGATAATGGACAACTCGTTGTAGCAACTAAGGTAGTGAAGGATGATGGTACACAGATTCCAGTTGCGACTTTCACAAATACTTATACAGAACCAAAGAAACCAACACCACCAACATCTGATACAAATGGAATTACTTCATTTGCGACAATGTTATTGATGTCAATCTTAGGTTTTGCGGCTGCAGTGATTAAGAAGAATCAAATGTCCAGATAAATTAGTTGATATAACGTAAAAGCGATTAGCATCCATTGCTAATCGCTTTATTCGTACGACTTAATCATATAATTGCTTTCAAATATTTGATAATAGGAAGATATACTTAACAAAAAATATAAGTTAAAAGTTAATAGTGAAAAGGTATTAATCCCAATGTCCAAAGGGCCGAATTTCTAACATGGATTTACATTCAGGACATTGGACGTGTCTGTCGATACTATCATCAGTACAATCTGTGAAACCTTGTACTACTGATGCGTATCCATTGCACGATGTACATCTGTGATTATATTGTTCAAATAAATCATAATATTTGTCTAAATCACAGGGTGAGACATAGTCATAACCTCTTCCAGAGAATGCTACTGACCAACGTGTACCTTTGTCTTGTTTAGAAGCATCATATCCGTCTTTAGGTACATATAAATCAAGTTTAGGGACATTCATTAGTTTTCCACATTCATTACATTGAACAACTATATATTCGCATGATATAGCACCATCTGGAAAAGCTTCGAAAAATTCTTTTCCTTGTTCTCCTAAATATCCATCTTTCATTTTTTTTACAGTTTCACAATAAACTGCAGGGTATAAAAATCCAAAACCTAAATCTGCCTCGAAACCGTACCCACATTTTTCGCATTTACAATAAAACATTTGACCCATTATTTTTCACCATCCATATTGCTATTCCAAACTAGAAATGATTTACATATTTGGTTACTTAGCGTTATTTATTTTACGCAGATATATTTGATAAAAATATACACCAATACAAGTACCAATGGTATTAGTAATTACATCACTGACATCACTAACGCGATCAAATGAGAGTAATGGTTGTAAGACTTCAATACCGATACTTGAGAAAAGTCCAATGAGAATAACCTGCCATGGTTTGAGAGTTGTATTTTGTCGAATTAAAAAGCCAAATGGTATAAACAATGATATATTTAATAATGACTCAGTTAGATAATCTCCACGCTGTAACTGCCAGTCGATAAACGGATAGAAGTTTGTCTTTGATGAAAATCCACTGAATATATTAGGGATGTGTATGATGATAGGCATTAGTGTTAACATCATCATGACACATATATACAGATAAAGAGCAGTATACCAAAATAATTTCTTCTTTGGTAGTTGTTTCCATCTTTGGAAAAAGGCAAAATAATATAGACATCCCAAAACGATGAAATCCGGGAACATGGGTAGAATTTGAATTTGCATAGAAGAATTTTAACACACATGATAGAAAGTATGTAAAAATAAATGATGTGTGGACGGAGGTCAAATGAAATTTCTTGAACAGTTTACATTAATCACCGACATTATCTTTGGACTAATGATTTTGTTATATCTATATCAGATTGTATATATTGCGGTAAGTATGTTTAAGCGTAAGGTTCCTAAGTTACCTGATGCAAAAAAGAATCATCGATACGCAATCTTTATCTCTGCCCGTAATGAAAAAGGTGTTATTGGTGAATTATTAGATAGCTTACGCAACCAGACATATCCAGATGATATGTATGATATGTATGTCGTTGCGGATAACTGCACAGATGAGACAGCTGAGGTAGCGCGCCAACATGGAGCGATTGTATATGAACGCTTTAACCAAGAAGAAGTGGGTAAGGGGTATGCGTTGAACTATCTTTACCATCATGTAATTGATTTAAAGGGTGAAGATTACTATGAAGCTTTCATGGTATTTGATGCGGATAATATTATCGATAAGAATTTCTTATATGAAGTAAACAAGACATTTGATACGGGTGAATTTGATGCGATGACGACGTATCGTAACTCAAAGAATTTTGATGAAAACTGGTTAACAGCAGCATACTCCATCTGGTTTATGCATGAAGCACGTCACTTAAATTACCCACGTATGTTGTTGGGGGCACAGTGTATGATTTCAGGTACTGGCTTTGTCGTTTCGGCGAAAGTAATGAAAGATAATGACGGTTGGCCATACTACCTTTAACAGAAGATATACAATTCTCAGTTGTAAGTACGATTAATCAATTAAAGATTGGTTATTGTGATACTGCAATCTTATATGATGAACAACCATCTACATGGAAACAATCTTGGAAACAGCGAATGCGTTGGGCAAAGGGTTTCTATCAGATTGATGGTAAATATTTGGGGGATCTAGCAAAAGGTGTCATCACTGCAAAGGGAAGACGTCTTGCCTTCTATGATATTTTGATGACAGTACTACCAGCTGGATTATTAACAATTGCAATTTTTGGCTTTGTATTATGGATTCTAGCTTCGGCTGGGTTAATGCCATACTATGTACGTCTTGTCTTCCAAAGAGAGATGTTGTGGTTTGTATTTAAAACTATCGGAAGCTTATGGCTATCCTTAATGATTATCGGGGCTATTACAGTTGGTATGGAATGGGATCGTATTGAAACCAATAACTGGTCTAAAATTAAGCATTTATTGTTGTTTCCATTGTTCTTGTTATCATATTTGCCGATTTCTATACAGGCATTGTTTACAAAAGTACATTGGGCTCCAATTGAGCACCACTCAACAGAAGAGTTAAATAAAAAGAATGAATAGTAAAGTGGACAGAAGTGTTCACTTTTTTCTCTTTCGATAATGAAATTGTTTAGTGTAGGGATTATGATGGTAGTAGAAATATGTATGAATCATAGGGAGGATTCTTCGATGAAATATGATTTTACAACGATAATGGATCGTCATGGCAAAGATGCGATTGCGGTTGATGGTATAGGAACAACAGGAAAACCTGAGTTGCCTGATGAAGGTTTTGATGTAATTCCAATGTGGATTGCGGATATGAACTTTCCTACAGTTCCTTCTGTGCAGAAAGAAATCGTTAAGCGTGTGAATCATCCTGCATTTGGATATTTTGCGCCAAGTGAAGAATACTATCAGAGTATCATTGATTGGCAATACAAGCGTAATGGAGTAATAGGGCTTTTACCAGAACATATTGGATATGAAAATGGTGTTCTGGGTGGTTTGTTGTCTGCTTTAACAGCTTATGCCACTCCAGGAGATGCAGTGTTAGTACATAGTCCAACATATATTGGATTTACGCATTGCTTGAATAATAATGGCTTTCATATTGTACATAGTCCACTCGTAAAGGATGAAGATGGTATTTGGCGGATGGATTATCTAGATATGGAAGAGAAGATCAAGCAAAATCATATTCATGTGGCAATCTTCTGTTCCCCACACAACCCTTGTGGTCGTGTGTGGCAGTTGGATGAAATCCAAAAAGCAATGGAAGTCTATGAACGTAATGACGTAGTTGTTATCTCGGATGAAATCTGGTCAGATATTATATTAGAGGGATATAAGCATATTCCTACACAATCAGTAAATGAATGGGCACATGAACATGTAGCTGCATTATACGCACCAAGTAAGACGTTTAATCTTGCAGGACTAGTGGGAGCATATCACATTATCTATAATCAGACGCTACGTGATCGCATCCATTCAAAAGCCTCAAAATCACACTACAATAATATGAATGTATTATCCATGCATGCATTAATTGGTGCTTATAAACCAGAAGGGCATGCATGGTTGGAAGAACTGCGAGAAGTAATTACTGGTAATGTAAATTATGCAGTAGAGTATATCAAAGAGAACTTCGAAGGTGTAGAGCTAATGAAGCCAGAAGGAACATACATGTTATTTATTGATTGTGAGAAGTGGTGTAAGCAACATAAAAAAACAATCGAAGAAGTTGAAAAAGCTGGATATCGTGTTGGTGTAGCTTGGCAAGATGGACGCATGTTTCATGGGCCGTATAGTATTCGTATGAATCTAGCACTACCTTTATCACGTGTACAAGAAGCATTTAAACGTTTAGATCAATATGTATTTAATGCGAAGTGGTAATAGTCAAACTTTAGAAATATAGAGATCAGTTATGTTTACATTTTGGGCACGAAGTCTTCGTGTCCAAAATGTGTTATACATGAATTTAAATATCTATTCTCTCGCCAATAGTTAGAACTTTATAGCCTGCATCTGTAACTTCTTTTTTGGTTGTCTGATAATGACTATAGTCATCAATATGAATTGGGTAAATAATTTTGGGATGCAGTAAATCATTTAGTTGTCTTAACATTTTTAAATTCATCGTGAATGGTCCACCAAATGATCCAGTTTTCACTGCTCCTAAATTAGCAAAAACAGCATCTATATTTCTCGATATATAGTTTATTAATTTTGGATAGAAAATAGTATCGCTTGTAAAATAGAGCACTTTGGTTTCGGATGGTCCAATAATTGAAATTTGATATCCATTTACTTTTCCTATAATTACCTGCATTATGAAATTACTTGCATGATATGCTGGTATGGCTTTGATGGTAATCTGATACTCATCAATAGTAAATTTCTTCTCATCATTCCAATTTAAGATGATACTATTTGAACATAACAAGTCTTTTATAATTTTTTCATTGGGCGAAATAACAATTTTCTCACGCATGTAGTTTCTTCCAATATCATCTAGATGATCTTGGTGATTATGAGTGATTAACCAGATATTAACTTTGTTTAGGAGAGTTGTATCGTTGTAGACATCATTTTGTTTCTCAGATACGAACCCTTTAAACTGAACTTTAGTTCCTTTCGGAGATAAATCGGGGTCGATGCCAATATAGAATTTATCATCAATGGAGATTACTCCACAGGCAACTCCACAATAAGTAAATGAAATAGACATAAAACCTCTCTTTCTAGCGATTCTAACTCATTCAGAAATGAACGATTGTTTAGATTCATTATAAAGCATTCTTAAGAATACTGATTGGTATTCATGTTTCTTATGATATTCGTAATCTTCAAAATAAAAATCCACTATTTTGTGGAATTTTTTATGGTCGGGGTGACGAGATTCGAACTCACGACCTCTTCGTCCCGAACGAAGCGCTCTACCAAGCTGAGCCACACCCCGATACCCTATTGCCTATTATATCAAATAGAGAAAAAGTGGAGAGTGAAAATTTATTACTTTGATTGCTTTATGAGATAGAGAATACCACTAATAACACTCGTAATAATTGCTAGCACAATATACATTAATAGAAAACCTGCAATACCTGCAACAATGTCAACGAAGTCCATTGTACCAGTGTGGGTAATGCCTTGACCAATTTCAATCGCAAAGGTAATCACAATAATGAGTGTAAATACGTATATAAAGGTTAATGTTAGAAAGTGATGTCGCTTTGCGAGGAATTTGAAGAGTGGATATATAATCGCAATCATTAAAATTCCTAATATACCAATGACTACAAAGTGCAAATCTTTATCAGATAATCCAATCAGATTATTGTCATTCCATGTCAAAATTGTATTATGAATAGAAGTGATTAGTTCAATCAGAAAATAGAGAATTTTTGTTAACATAGGGGCCTCCCTGGGGAGTATCATAGCAGAATTCAATACTGTTATAAAAGTGATAAAATGATGAGACTTTCAATGAAAGTGATTTAGCGAAACCTAGGGGAATCGAATTTGTTTGGATATGGTATAATATTGGCATGCGAAAAGCGACTTTTCATAGTGCTTTTTGGGAGATTATTATGAATCAAAATGTAAGAAAGATTACCGAAGGGGCAATGATGGTTGCCTTAATCGGCGTATTTATGTTAATTGATAGACAGTTCCAAGGAACATTCAGTAGTATGTTTGTGTTCCTGTTACCATTACCAATGGTATATTTTGGAGCGAAATATGGACTGCGTGATAGCTTGATGGTTTTGGTTGCTATCATCTTTGTGTCCTTTATTTTCGCAAGTCCATTTGCAGTATTCTTCTTTGTCGCTGAAGCGATTATTGGTTTGGCATATGGATGTGGTATCTATCAAAATGTAGAGAGTAAGAGATTATTGCTCAGAACGATGGTTCTTGGAGGTCTTACAGAACTGCTTGCGGTTGTGATTAACGTAGCTATCTTTGGTGTTAGTTTTGATCAACTTGTATTAGAATTACGTGAAACTTTTGATATGATGCAAAAATCAATGGGTTTAACGGTAAATACAAATGTGGATATCAACGTATTATTGCGTAATGTATTCTTCGTAAGTACGTTGATGTTAGGTGTATTAGAAGCGATAGTGACACATATTTCATCAAGATTATTACTCAAGAGATTGCGTATCAAGGTGCCTGAATCAACACCACTCTATCTATACTTTCCACCTAAGTGGATTGGATATGTAGCACTAGTTGGAATGTTTGGGTATTTATATATTGGCTCTGGTTATATTAAAACAGAACCAGCTCTAACAATTATTTCAGCGTTAGGAACATTTGCGTATTTCTATCTAACAGCGATGGGTGTTGTTGGATTACTAGTTATGATTGGATTAATGGCAAAGGAAAGTCGCAAAATCTTAACATTTGTAGTGTTTATCTTAGCGATAGTTCTGTCATTTCCAGTTGCGATTTATGGATTTTTATATATCACAACAAATATGCATCAACGAATAGTAGAGGAGGGATATCATGCAACAAAAAATGAATCGAATTAAACAACTTGTTTTTGTGGCACTTGCTATCCAGCTTGCGATTGTTATCTTATTGCAGTTGCTTTTCAAATTAAATATCTTACCAGGTATCTTGGTATTAATTGCAGAGGCTCTAATAGCAGTATATCTCTTAGAGTTTTTCCAATCTGCGAATGAAGAAGAGTCCATTGGTCTAGAAAAGTATTTAGGTGGTTCTTACGCTGATGCGTATCTAGTTGGTGGCGTAGGTATGATGAACTACGATGAAAACTATGTCATTACATGGCAGAGTGAGCTCTTTAAAGAAAGAGGACTTGATCGTATTGGTTCTAAATTACTGACCTGGTTACCTGAAGCCAATGATATTATTTCCGGGGAAACGGAAAAGGTTAATGTCCAGATTGACCAATATGTTTATGAAGTAAGTAAGCGTGAAAATGCGCCAACAATATTCTTTAAAGATATTACGCTTTTGGATAAATATCGCAGTAAGTATAACGAAGAACATGTTGTACTAGGTCTAGCTAGTTTTGATAACTATGAAGAAAGTACGATGTATGCGGATGATGCAGATATTGCAAATATCAATGCGACAATTCGTACACCACTCAACGAATACTTCCAGCAGTATGGTGTATTCTTAAGAAGATTAAATAACAATCGTTACTTATTAGTACTCAATGAAAGAATCTATCGCGAAATTGCGGCAGATCGTTTCTCAATTCTAAATATTGTACGTAAGGCTTCGCAGAAGGCTGAAGTATCTATCACATTGTCTATGGCTTTTGCCAAGGGTAGTTCAAACTTTGCGGAGCTTGATGAGACAGTTACGAAGCTAATGGATCTTGCGCAAACGCGTGGTGGTGACCAGGTTGCGATTCAGGTGGTTGGCGAAGATGTTAAATACTTTGGTGGTTCAACTGAAGCTGCTGAGAAGAGAAGTCGTGTACGTGTACGCGTTATGGCACATGCATTACGTGACCTCATTCAACATTCTTCCAACGTAATTATCTGTGGACATAAGAATGCGGACTTTGACTGTATTGGTTCTGCAATTTGTTTGTCCAAGATGGCATCTGCTTTCAATAAACCGGTCAGCATTATCGCTAAGACGGGTGGTATTGAAGAAAAGTTAGAAGCTGCAATGAAAGAAAATGAGCAGGAACTAGCAGAAGGCGTAACATTTGTGACGGAAGGTGAAGCCATCAATCAACTGAAGGATGATTCACTTGTCATTATGACAGACCATCACAACATTCTACAGTCTAATGGTGCAAAACTATTGGAGATGGCAAAACGCATTGTAGTAATTGACCATCACCGCAGAAGTACAGATATGGGTATAAAGCCTATTTTGATTTATATCGAAGCAGGTGCTTCTAGTACTTGTGAAATCTTGACAGAAATGATTCCGTTTATATCAAGCAAAGTAGATATTTCTGAATTAGAAGCGACATTCATGCTTGCAGGTATGACAATTGATACACGTAAGTGGCGTGAAAGAACAGGTGTACGTACCTATGATGCGGCGAGTGCTTTACGTAAACTTGGAGCTGATCCACAGGTTGCATATGACTATCTAAAAGATACATATGAAGAGTTTGCATTGAAGAGTGCAATTATGAATGCAAGTGAAAGTTATCCAGATGGTATTGTAATTGCGGCTGTAGAAAACGAGAAGATTACACGTTCTATTATGAGTCAGGTTGCGGATAGTTTATTAAGTATTCAAGATGTAAAGGCAGCCTTTGTTATCGCACAGGATAAGAGTACAGGAATCAATAGTATTTCTGCACGCTCAAATGGTGAAATAAACGTACAGGCAATTATGGAAGCCATGCATGGTGGTGGACATATGACAGCTGCCGCAACACAACGTAAGGATGCGACAGTCAAAGAACTCAAAGAAGAGTTAATTAATATTATTGAACAACAAAAGAAGGAGGCAGAAGATGAAAGTAATTCTTAAACAAGATGTTAAAAAAGTAGGAAAGCGTGGAGATATCGTCGATGTTTCTGATGGTTACGGAAGAAATTTCTTAATCGCAAGAGGACTTGCGGTGGCAGAATCTAAGGCTAGCTTAGAGATCTTAAAAGAACAGAAATCAGAAGAAGCTGCACTAGAAGCACAGCGTGAACAAGAAGCACGTGAAAAAGCTGCTTTATTAGAAAAGACAGTAGTTACTTTCACAGTGAAGTCTGGTAAAGAAGGAAGAGTCTTCGGTTCTGTTTCCACAAAGCAGATTGTGGAGGCTTTGAATAAACAAGGTATTATTATTGAAAAGCGTAAGATTATTGATACAGAACCGATTCATAGTCTTGGCACAACAAGAGTAAAAGTTGAATTACACAAGAATGTTATCGGTACAATCGTTGTAAAAGTACTGGGAAGTGAGAACTAAATATGCCACGCGTATTGCCTTCTGCACCTGAGGCAGAAGCTAGTTTACTTGGAACTATGCTTGTATACCCGAGTTCTTCTCGCACAACACTTGAAGAAGGACTTGAGGCTGATGATTTCTTCATCGAAGCCAACCGTCGTATCTATCATGCATGTGAAGAACTATATCAAGAGGGTATACAGATTGACTCTACCACTGTTGCGACACGTTTTAAAGGATACAGATCTTTTAGATAAGTCTGGTGGAATGGAATACATTCTGAATTTAATGAATGCAGCAGTAACAAGTGCGAATACATTAACGTATGTTAATTTGATTCGTGATAAAGCAATGATGCGTCGTATGATTGAAGCTGCTGAAAGAGTTGTGGAAGAAGGCTTTAATGGACAGACAGATTTGAATGATTATCTTGACCGTTCAGAGAAAGAAATCTTGAATGTATCGCGTAATCGTAAAGCTGGTGAGTTTAAGAATCCTAACGATGTCTTAAATGAAGTGTTAAAGACAATTCGTGCAGCATCGCAGAATTCATCGGAGATTACTGGTTTAAAGACAGGCTTTAATGATCTTGATCGTATTACACATGGTTTACAGCGTGGTGATATGATTGTCTTGGCTGCGCGTCCATCTATGGGTAAAACAGCGGTTGCCTTAAACATAGCGATGAACGTTGCACTCATTCCACAAGTTCAAAAAGGTGCGATTGCGATTTTCTCACTTGAGATGGGTGCAGAACAGTTAGCGATGCGTTTGTTAAGTGCAAAGAGTCATATCCAAGGTGATAAGTTAAAGACCGGTCGTTTGACAAACGAAGAGTGGAATCGTATTAATGAAGCTTCAGCAGAGTTAAAGGCTTCCAATATTTATATCGATGATATGGCAGGAATCAAGATTCCTGAAATCTTCTCAAAGTGCCGCCGTTTACAGGCAGAACATGGCTTAAACATGGTTATGATTGACTATATCCAGTTGATCAGTGGGCCATCCGATCGTTCTGGTGTAAACCGTCAGCAGGAAGTATCTGATATCTCTCGTAGCTTAAAAGCACTTGCACGTGAGCTAAATGTTCCAGTTGTGGCCTTATCTCAGTTAAGTCGTAGTGTTGAAACACGTGAAGATAAAAGACCAATGTTAAGTGACTTACGTGAATCTGGAGCGATTGAGCAGGATGCCGATATCGTTATGATGTTATATCGTGAGTCCTACTATAACGAAGAAGCAAAAGAACAAGCTAGAGAATCTGGAACAGAACGTTTAGAAATCAATCTAGCAAAGCATCGTAATGGTGCTACAGGTAGAGTTTATGTAGCGTTTGAAGCAGATACGAACGCACTATATAACATTGCCCCAAATAAACCACAATAATGAAGGAGGAAGGCATGAAAAATCTGATTGCTGTAACGGTATGCTTAGTGTTATCAATCGCAATTGTAATCGTGCCTTCTTTTCTCTATCCTTCCTATGAGGGGGTTGTGGCTGGTTCAGTTGGTGATTTTAATCAAACTGTAGAAATGATTACTTCTGATATACATAAGGTATATAAGTTGTATCAAGATCAAAAGTTGATAGGCATCATAAAGGATAAAACTTATATGGATGAACATCTAAATACCGTTTATGAGACAAAGTATGCTAGCATGTTTCCGAATACACATATCAGTATTGCTAGTAACATGTATCTTGTTGAAGAGATGAGTTCAAATGTCTATACAGATGTAGATGCTGAAATCATGCAGTATTTAGATGATCATTCTCTATACAGCATTGCTTGTAAATCAATCTCTTTCTCAGAAGAAGATAAAGAATATGCAAGAATTTTTGTGACATCAGAAGAAATTTATCAAGAAGCGTTACAGAAGTATTTATCCTATTTTATTGATGAGGATACACTAGAAGCTATTCATAAGCACCAGACAATTTCGAATCTAATGGAATATGGTGAAATGATAATGGGTTTTAAAATCAATGAAACAATACAGATTGCGGATGCGTACGCATCCGTAGGAGAGATTAAGACTACGGAAGAAGAAGTGTTACGTTACTTATCCTATGGTGATAATGAGAGTCTTGAATACTATACAGTTGAAGAAGGAGATACACTAACTTCGATAGGTTTACAGAATTATGGTTTAACTGCAGAGCAGTTGATGCGTATCAATCAAGATGTAATTACAGATGTAAATCAAACGTTAACTGCAGGCACAAAATTATGTGTAACATACTTCACTTCACCAATTGATGTGTATGTTTATAAACAAAGATTACAGAAGGAAACATTGTTCTATAAGACCTCTGTATTAGAAGATAATACAGTTGAAACTGGTAAAACAGTGGTTAGACAGATTGGGGCGAATGGTTCAAAGAATGTACTCTATCATGAAACATGGATAAATGGAGTATTGAATGCTGGACAAGAGCTATCTTCGGTTGTAACAGCAGCAGGACAAGATGAAGTAATTGCGATAGGAAAGAATAGTGATTTAGGTATTGGTAGTGGTAACTTAGCATATCCTGTTGAACATCCTGAAATCATTTGTGAGTATGGCTGTTATGCAGGGTTTGAGTCGATTGATTTTATCAATCGATATAATCGATGGGGAAATGTATTGGCTGTTGATACAGGAAGTATCAAAGAGAAGGGTTATACAGATGAACTGGGTAACTATGTAATTATTGACCACCATAATGGGTATCAGAGTGTATATGGACATATGTACTTACCATGCTCATTAGAAGTTGATACCATCGTTAGAAAAGGCGATGTAATTGGTAAGATTGGTATGACTGGTAAAGCGACTGGACCACATTTAACATTTAGCTTATATAAGGATGATGAGCCAGTGAATGCATGTTCTGCGTTGATGAATTGTGAGGATTTGAACTGATGATGGAATTTGCATTATTAGCGAGTGGTTCAAAAGGAAATAGTTTTGTGATTGTGGACGGTACTACAAAAGTCATGATTGATTGTGGTACAACAAAAAAGTATTTGTTTGAACGCTTAAAAGAACTAGAGATCTCATTGGATGATTTAGATGCAGTCTTAATCACACATAATCATTCTGATCATATCTCTCAAATTAAACATTTCGCCTCATTACCAATTTACTCACCGATTGAGATACCAAATATAGATACCTTTTATGTAAAACCTGGTTCTACCTTTACGATTGAAACTTTGCGCTTTACACCAATTGCACTATCGCATGATGCGTTAAATACAGTTGGATATATTGTTGAAAATGGAATTGAAAAACTGGTATATATCACGGATACGGGATATATCAATGAGAAACATATTCCACGTATCAAAGATGCAGATTACATCGTGTTAGAGTCTAATCATGATGTACAGATGCTCATGGCGACAAGTCGTCCACAATATACGAAACAGCGAATATATAGCGATACAGGACACTTGTGTAATGAAGACTGCGCAGCTGTACTAGATCAAATTGTTACAGAGAAAACTAAAATGATAATTCTTGCGCATTTAAGTGAACAAGCAAATACACGCAAGAAAGCGTTAGATACAACAATACATGAATTACAAAATCATCAGGGATTACTGCATGAAAATTTACTAGTATGTGCAGCAGGGCAATATGAGATGATTAGAAAGGGTATATATGATGAAAAAGTTGATGCCGGTAGCGTTAGCGCTATTATTGGTGTGGAATCTAGTCCTAACAATGATGTTGATTAGGAATCTTCAAAAGAATAATTCTGGTAATAATTCTCTTGAGGATATGAATAGTACAAACTATACAACATCAGACTATACCAATGCGATTGAAAAGAGCAGAAGTAGTGTAGTAACTGTTGAAAGTGATGGTTCCTACTATAGTGGTATTATTATTGCAAAAGAGAAGGAAACAGTACATATATTAACAACTACAAAAGCTATAAAGAATGGTAGTCCTAATGTAGTGTTTGATAGTGGTGTACGCGTTAGTTCTACAGTTGTAGGAGATGATACTGATAGTGGATTAGCTGTTATTCAGGTTACAACAAACTTTGAGGTAAAACCATTTACAATTTTAGATACAAATGTTTTAGCGCAAGGTGCTAATGTCGTGGTGATGAGTGGTAGAAATCTAACGACGGGTAGTGCTGTTATTAGCAGTGGTATTACTTCAGAACCAGGTGTATGGCGTATGAGTAGTACAACTACTTGGTTATCTTCCATGCTAGAAATGGATACACCAATTACTTCAATTCAAGAAGGTGGTGCAGTAATCGATTTAAATGGTTCACTTGTTGGAGTTGTGGCAAGTCAACCATATCAAGGAAATTCCCGTATGGAGTATGCAATTACTGCAAACGAAATTAAGCTAATTTATAATGCAATTAAGACAAATGGAAAAGTAGTGCGTGGTGCACTAGGTGTTGTGGTGCGCAATGTATCGAGTATGCTTGCATATGAGAAGAGTGCACATGGCATTAGCATCGATATGAAGACGGGATTATATGTTCAAACAGTAGTTGAAAAGATAGATACAGAAGACGGTCTTCAAGAAGGAGATATCATTACAATGATTGATGGTATTGAAATGTCATCGTATCAAGATGTGCTTGCAAGATTGTACATGCATTCTGCTGGTGATACTGTGAATGTATCTATTATCCGTGGTGGTGAAAGTAAGCAGATAGGTGTGGTTCTGCAATGATTAAAATTATTGCCTGTGGCAAACTGAAAGAGAAGTGGATGAAGGAAGGTATCGCTGAGTATATCAAGCGTATCCGTCCATACGATAAGATTGAAGTAATTGAAGTTCTGGATGAAAAAGCACCAGAGACAAATTCCGCTGCTGAAAATGAACAAGTAAAGATTGTAGAAGGGCAGCGCTTATTAAAGAATGTACGTGATGATGAATATCTCATCCTGTTAGATCTTGCAGGACAAGATATTGATTCTGTGGCTTTGGCAAATAAAATCCAGGATTGTTATAACCATGCTAGAAGTAGGATTACATTTGTGATTGGTGGTTCTTTGGGGTTGAGTAGTGAGTTAATTGCGTGTGCTGATTTTCGTTGGCGTATCTCAAAAGCAACCTTTCCACATCAACTCTGCAGAATATTAGTGGTAGAACAAATCTATCGTAGCTTCCGCATTCTACATAATGAGCCATATCATAAGTAAATTTCTAACATAGAAATATTGTATCGAATTGCAACTTCCTACAATGTAAACGCTTGTATATGAAACAAGTATGTTATAAAATACAGATATAGTAAGAAAAAATGATCAGGAGGATAAACCAATGAAAGAGATTACTGTTACAGTTGTTGACCCAGTAGGATTACACGCACGTCCTGCTACAGTGGCTGTAAATGCTGCAAGCAAGTTTAAGAGTGAAGTGAAGGTATCCTATAAGGGACGTACAGTGAATATGAAGTCCATTATGGGTGTTATGTCACTTGGTATTCCAACACAGTCCGAAATTACAATTTCCTGTGAAGGTGATGACGAAGACTCAGCTGTTAAGACAATTGAAGATGTTCTTCGCGCTCAAAAAGTTATTGCTTAATAGATAACGATAAGGGGAGAAAGATGTTTTGACATCTTTCTTTTTTCTTATGTTAAAATAGGAATAAGGAGCTAAAAATTATGTATTTAGATGAATATAAACGTTGGCTATCTGCAAACTTAATCGATTTTGATTTACATGCAGAATTAGCTAGTATTGAAAATGATGAACAAGCAATCAAGGAAAGATTTGCAGTATCCTTGAAATTTGGTACAGCTGGTTTAAGAGGTACTCTTGGTGCTGGTACAAATCGTATGAATATCTGGGTTGTTCGCCAAGCTACACAGGGTGTTGCGGATTGGGTTAAAACACAGGGTGGAACACAAACTGTTGCGATTAGTTATGACAGCCGTTTAAAGGGTTGGACATTTGCGAAGGATGCGGCTGCTGTATTAGCAGCTAATGGAATTAACGTTCGTCTTTATGATGAACTAATGCCTGTACCTGCCTTAAGTTTTGCGACAAGATACTATCACTGCAATGCAGGTATTATGATTACTGCATCCCATAACCCCGCAAAATATAACGGTTTTAAGGCATATGGACCAGACGGTTGCCAGATGACAGATGATGCGGCTGCGATTGTATACGATCAGATTCAGAAGACAGACGTACTAACAGGTGCGAAATATATTTCCTTTGCGGAGGGTGTAGCGAAGGGTCTTATCCAGTTTGTTGGTGAAGATTGCAAGGAAGCACTCTATGAAGCAACAGAAGCTAGACAGGTTCGTCCAGGTCTATGTAAGACTGCTGGTTTGAAACTTGTTTATTCCCCATTAAATGGTACAGGTCTTGTGCCTGTAACACGTGTTTTAAGCGATATAGGTATTACAGATATTACAATCGTTCCTGAACAGGAATATCCAAATGGATACTTTACAACATGTTCTTATCCAAACCCTGAAATTTATGAAGCATTAGAAAAGGGATTAGAACTTGCAAAGAAGGTAGGAGCAGACTTAATGCTTGCGACTGACCCGGACGCTGACCGTGTAGGTATTGCGATGAAGTGTCCAGATGGTTCTTATGAACTTGTATCTGGTAATGAAATGGGTGTACTTTTACTGGACTACATTTGTGCTGGACGTATTGAAAAAGGCACAATGCCTAAGAATCCAGTCGCTGTGAAGTCTATTGTATCTACACCACTAGCAGATTTAGTTGCGAAATATTATGGTGTTGAATTACGTCATACATTAACAGGTTTCAAGTGGATTGGTGATCAGATTGCACAACTTGAGGCAAATGGTGAAGAAGAACGTTTCATCTTTGGTTTTGAAGAGAGCTATGGTTAT
Organism: uncultured Solobacterium sp.; assembly: GCA_927911475.1. Classification (GTDB taxonomy): domain Bacteria; phylum Bacillota_I; class Bacilli_A; order Erysipelotrichales; family Erysipelotrichaceae; genus Bulleidia. Next base: position 32,944 of record CAKMPP010000025.1, read on the forward strand.
TTAGCGGGTTCTTATGTACGTGACAAGGACGCGGTTGTTGGTTCCATGTTAATCTGTGAGATGGCTGCGTACTACCGTAGTATTGGTTCCTCTATCAAACAACGTTTGGAAGAAATCTATGCACAGTATGGACGTTTCCTCAATCAGGTAGATAGTTATGAGTTTGCAGGTCTTTCTGGTATGGATAAGATGGCTGGTATTATGAATACTCTACGTACAAATCCACCAGTAGAATTTGCTGGACGTAAGGTTGTGTCTGTAACAGACTATAATAAGCCTGAAGAGACAGGATTACCTAAGGCAAATGTACTGATCTTTGGTTTAGAAGATGGTGCGACAGTAGTGGTTCGTCCTTCTGGTACAGAGCCTAAGATTAAGACATACTTTACAACTTTAGGTAAAGACTTGGCTGAAGCACAGAAGGAAAAGGATGAGTTAGCAGCAGTACTTAAGCCTTTATTCTCCTAAGAAATTTGAATACAGATAGATGCAGGTTGATATCTGCATCTTTTTGTTTGGAATTCTATGTTTGTTTGTACGTTTTTCGTCATCTATCTGTATCTATTCAATACTGGCAATGTTAAAATAAATGTAACGTAGTTACGGAGGATCACATATGAATTTAGAACGTATCATTGAAGAGTTTCATCAGGGCCATTCATTGAATGCATATGAGGTGTTTGGTGCCCACTTTGTGGACGGCGGGGTTCGTTTCACAGTGTATGCGCCTCATGCGGAAAATGTATGGGTCGTTGGGTCATTTACAAACTGGGATGAAAATCAAATTTTGATGGAAAGAATGAACTTCCAAGGTGTATGGACAATTACAGTTCCATATTTAAATGAGTGGGAAGTTTATAAATATAAGATTCAAACAAGAACAGGAAATATTCTATATAAAGCTGACCCATTTGCTTTCTATAGTGAAACAAGACCGAATACGGCTAGTAAGCTTGTTGATTTAAGCAAACTATCTTGGACAGATGAAAAATGGCTACAAGAACGTAGTTTAAACTTTGATAAGCCAATGAATATCTATGAGTTATATGTCGGTGGTTGGAAACGTAATGGTGAGCATCCATATTCCTATGACATGCTTGCAGATGAACTGATTCCATATATCAAAGAGAATGGCTATACACATATTGAGTTAATGCCATTGAGTGAGTATCCATTTGATGGATCATGGGGATACCAAGTAAGTGGATACTATTCCTTAACAAGTCGTTATGGAAATCCACAGGAATTTAACCGTTTTGTGGATCGTTGCCACACAGCTGGAATTGGCATTATCATCGATATGGTGCCTGTTCACTTTGTAAGGATGATTTTGGATTACGTTACTTTGATGGAGAAGCGTTATATGAATATCCAAATGAATATGACGCAAACTCTGAATGGGGTACGATGAACTTTAACTTATGGAATGAAGAGGTACGTTCTTTCTTAATGTCATCAGCTGCCTTCTGGGTAAATATGTATCATATGGATGGTATTCGTATTGATGCGGTTTCTAACCTCATTTATTGGGCTGGTAATCGTGATAGAGGTACGAATGATGGTGCTATATACTTTGTAAAACGCTTGAATTACTACATGCATAAGGAATTTCCAACTGTCATGATGATTGCGGAGGATAGTTCTGATTTCCCTAATGTAACAGTAGCAACGGAAAAAGATGGATTGGGCTTTGACTATAAGTGGGATCTTGGTTGGATGAATGACACGCTCAAGTATTATGGAACAGACCCTATCTATCGTTATTATGATCATCACAAGTTGACCTTCTCAATGGCATATTTCTATAGTGAGAAGTTCTTAATGCCATTTAGCCATGACGAAAACGTACATGGCAAGCATACTGTCATCGACCGTATGTGGGGTGACTATGATGCGAAGTTTGCACAAGCAAAGAACTTGTATGCATACATGTATGCTCATCCTGGTAAGAAGTTAAACTTTATGGGTAATGAACTGGGTTCCTTCCGTGAGTTTGATGAAACTCGTGAAATTGACTGGGAATTACTCCAGTATCCAAAGCATTATTCCTTCAATTTATTTATGAAGAAGTTAAATGAGTTATATTTGTCACATGCATGTTTGTACGAAGCGGATTATAGCTATGATAGCTTTAAGTGGATTGATGCGGATAACAATATACAAAGCGTATATTCCTTCTATCGTAGTAGTAAGGATGAGTACCTTGTATGTGTATTGAACTTAAGTAATACAACATATGAGAATTTTGAACTAGAAATGCCACAGGGCGGATTCTATAAAGAAGTATTGAACTCAGATGACCAAATTTATGGTGGTAATGGAATGATTCATCCTAGAGCGATTCGCACTTCTAAGAAAGATGGAAAGAATATCTTGAAGATGAATCTTGCACCATTTGCGGCAGTTTGGTTTGTAGCGAAAAAAAGAGGTAAGAAATAAAGATGTCAATATTTAATGCGTATTTAGATGATTTTGGAAAAATAACTGTAACGATTGATCGTAGCTTTTATCAGGGTGAATCAAGTCGTTTCCAATTGACGGCAATGGGCGGTTATGTAGAGGAACTATCAATAGAAGGCGTAGAAACACATGATAGTTTTGTTCTGTATCGTCTAAAGGGTTTATATGAACCTAACTTCCGTATGGATTATCAGGTTCGTGAAAGTCATGGTAGATATACACCATTGATTGCACGTTTGATTGTAAAGCGTGAACGCTTTAATGCCTTGTATGGTTACGAGAAAGATGACTTAGGATCGCACTATACTCCTGAATATACATGGTTTAAAGTATGGGCACCAACTGCGGTAAATGTATCACTATCCTTAGATGTTAGTGGTGTTCAGGTACTAAAGGCAATGGAACCTAGTGAAATGGGTACTTGGTATGTAAAGGTACCTGGTGACTTTAAACATGCGACATATACATATTTAGTAGAACGTAATGGTAAAGTGGTTAAATCCTTAGACCCATATGCATATAGTTGTAATGGAAATGCAAAGGCAAGTGCAGTGATTGATTTATCTGAACTAGATAAGATTAGAGATTATCCTTTTGAAGATACAATCGCACCTACAGAAGCAATCATCTATGAATGCAGTGTTCGTGATATGACAATGCATCCATTTACGGGTACAACAACACATGGAAAGTTTAAATCATTGTGTGAGGATGGAACAGAATATAGAGGACTTCCAACTGGATTAAATTACATTAAGTCCTTGGGTGTAACCCATGTTCAGTTCATGCCATTAACAGACTTTAGTACGGTTGATGATTTCAAGCCAGAACTCAACTACAACTGGGGGTATGATCCTCGTCAGTATCTATCGTTAAAGGGTAGTTTTAGTTCTGATCCAGATCATCCATATGTGCGCATGAAAGAATTTAAAGAATTAGTATCATGTCTTCATCGCAATCATCTACGCGTGACATTAGATGTTGTCTTTAACCATGTCTATGATGTTGCGGAAAGTGCGTTTGACTGCCTAGTGCCATATTACTACTTCCGTTATAACGAAGAGGGTTATATGTCTAACGGTTCATACTGTGGAAATGACTTCGCTTCAGAAATGCCGATGGCATCTAGATATCTTGTATATGTAATTCGTAATTTAATGCAAATATATGGTATCGATGGCTTCCGTTTTGACTTAATGGGAATCATTGATGTCGCTACAATGAATAAGATTCGAAATGAAGCAATTCGCAATAACCCAAGTGCCTTAATTTATGGTGAAGGTTGGGATATGCCAACGATGTTACAAGGATCACAAAAAAGCAAATATTCATAACCAAGGAGCAATGCCTCACATTGGTCACTTCAATGACTATTTCCGTGATGTAATTAAGGGCAAGACAAGTGAAAGTGAAAAGTATGAACGCGGTTATGCGACTGGTAAGTGGGAAAATGCATTTGCTAGCCTAGCAGGTTTAACAGCGAACGTTCTTGATACACCGCATTATAAGCTATTCTTCTCTCCAGATCAGTCTATTAACGGATTTGAAACACACGATAATAGTACAGTTTGGGATAAAATGCATGCATGTTGTAATAATGAAGATAGAGCCACTCGTATTCGTCGTCAGAAGATGATGATTGCGATTACGATGGTTTCACAAGGTGTGCCATTTGTGCATGCTGGTTTTGAATTCTGTGCTACAAAGAAGGATAATCATAATTCTTATAACGCTCCAGATGAAATTAATCGTATGGATTGGGAAAGAATGGAATATTATCAGGAAGTTGTAAAGTACTTCCGTAAGGCAACTGCACTTCGCAAATCAGTAAGTGAATTTTGTCTGAAAACTGCGTTAGAAATCAATGAAAAAGTGAAGGTTTGGGTTGCGGATGACCAGTCAGTATTCTATGATATTGCAGGTTCGAAGGGTAATGCTGAAACGATTCGTGTCATGATTAACCCATCAACAGGTGATCGCTTCTATAGTTTTGATGAGAAGTGGCAAGTCATCTTTGATGAAAATGGTAATAGCCATACAGGCAAATCGAATCATGTTTGTGTTCCAGCATTAAGCCTAATCGTATGCAAGAGGTAGAATATGGGATTATTTGGAAATCTATTCGATAGTGAAAAAAGACATTTTCATCAAGCTGAAGTACTCGCAGATAAAGTTTTAAAATTAGAAGAAACATATGCGGCAAAAACAGATGATGAGTTACGCGAAGTAACAAAACAACTACAAGAAAAAATACAGGCAGGAACATCTTTAAAAGATGTACTGCCTGACGCTTTTGCGAATGCTCGTGAAGCTGCAAAGCGAGTATTAAATGAATTTCCGTATCGTGTTCAGGTATTAGGTGGTGTCCTACTACATGAGGGTGATATTGCGGAAATGAAGACTGGTGAAGGTAAGACATTAACAGCTGTTATGCCAATCTACTTACATGCATTAGCAGGGAAAGGTGCACATGTTGTAACAGTCAATGAATATCTAGCAAAGCGTGATGCTGAGTGGATGGGTCGTGTATACACCTTCCTTGGTCTGACAGTTGGATGCAACTTACATTCTCTTTCTGAAAGTGAGAAGAGACAAGCATATGCTTGTGATATTACATATACAACAAACTCAGAACTTGGATTTGATTATCTAAGAGATAATATGGTCATGCGTAAGGAGCAGCGTGTATTACGTGGTTTACATTATGCAGTATTGGATGAAGTTGACTCCATCCTAATCGATGAAGCCAGAACACCATTAATCATCAGTGGCCCAGGGCCAGTTTTAGATCAACAATATATTCAAGCGGACCGTTTTGCGAAGAGTTGTAAAAGAGATGTTGATTATGAAGTTGATCGCGAAGATCGTACAGTCGTATTAACAGAGGCTGGATTAAAGAAGGCTGATCGTGCCTTCGGCATCGAGAACATCTATAACGGCGAACATGCAAGCATAGTACATTATATTCAAAATGCAATGCGTGCAAACTATCTTATGACAAGAGATGTTGAATATGTCGTTGGAGATGGTGAAATTATTCTTGTTGATCAGTTTACTGGTAGAAAAATGGCTGGACGTGAATTTAGTGATGGATTACATCAGGCTATTCAAGCTAAAGAAAATGTTGGTATCAAGCAAGAGACAATTACGCTCGCAACGATTACATATCAGAACTTCTTCCGTTTATATGATTTGCTAAGTGGTATGACAGGTACAGCAAAGACAGAAGAAAATGAATTCTTAAATACCTACAATATGCGGGTATATGAAGTACCTACAAATAGACCAGTAGCTCGTATTGATGAACCAGATTTGGTATTTAAAGATAGACATGAGAAATATGAAGCTATCGTTGCACATACAAAAGAATTGTATGAAAAGGGACAGCCAGTATTAATCGGTACTTTATCTATCGGTATCAACGAAGCACTCAGCGAAATGTTAAAGAAACAAAATATTCCTCATCATGTCCTAAATGCAAAAAATGATGAGAATGAAGCGGAGATTATTGCAAAGGCTGGTCAGAAGTTTGCGGTAACGGTTGCAACAAATATGGCTGGACGTGGTACGGATATTAAGTTAGGTGATGGTGTGAAAGAACTTGGTGGCCTTGCGGTACTTGGTAGTGAGCGTCATGAAGCAAAACGTATTGATAATCAGTTACGTGGACGTTCTGGTCGTCAAGGTGACCCTGGATTTTCAAGATTCTACTGTTCGATGGATGATGATTTGATTGTGGAGTATCATACAGATGAAAGTGAAGGTTTGATTGAGCGCTTTGAACATGATAAAGAAAATATCAATAAGATGAGAGCACTCATTGACCGCACACAAGAACGTGCCGAGGGTTTACACTTTGACACGCGTAAGAATACATTAGAGTATGACGATGTATTGATGACACAACGTCATCTAATCTATGATCAAAGAGACAAGGTGCTCGATCTTGAAGATATGGAACCACTTGTTCGTGAGCTTATCAAAGAAAATGTATCTTCTGCAATTGAAGAATATTATCAGATTCCTAACAAGAATGATGCAAAGCAAAAACTTGCAGAGTACCTAAATGGTATGGGAATTGATGGTATGCAGTATGTAGAAACAATCCATAGAGGATCACAAGAAGAGATTACTGATGCAATTATGGATGTATATCACGCAAAGACAGCAGAGCTTCCACAAGAAGAACTACAGAGTATGGTGAAGTTTATATTCTTGCAGATTCTTGATCGTGAGTGGATTCATCATGTGGATGTTATGGAACATTTAAAAACAAGTGTTCGCTTACGTAGTTATGCAAATATTAAGCCGGTCGATGCATATCGTGAAGAGGGCTTTAATCGATTTAATGCAATGATGCAGAATATATCAGAACAGACAGTCTCTACATTATTGCACATCCAAACAAATGTAGTATCAGAATAGAATATGTAAAAATAAAGGCAGAATACTTTTTGGAGAGTATCCTGTCTTTTTGATTTTTGCAAAAATATCATAAATTTTATAGATAAATGAATTATAATAATATAGATATATAAACATTATTTGGAGGGGAATTATGGTCAAGAAGATATGGAAGTATTTACAAGTCACATTGTTAACAATTTTACTATCCATTTCATCACTTTCAGTGCTACCTGTAGCAGCTCTAGATGAAGTTAAGGATGATACAGACTTATCAAAGCTCGAGTTATATCAATTTACACTTACACAAGAAAACATGGAGATTGTTTCGCAATCAGCTTCTGTTGTGAAAGATATCGTTGATCCAAATGGATCATGGAAACAGGCAACAGTATTTTCATTGAAGGTTGATAAAAATAATACTGCAGAAAACATTCAATGAACCACTTAAATTGAAATTCTCCAATGCAGGTACTTTGTATGGGAAGAATGTAGATGTTTTTGTGACTGTCAATAAAGTAAATACAACTCTCCTTGCGAGAAATAGTGAGTACAACGATCCAAATAAGACAGTTCTCCCATTTTTAACAGTTGATGAAAATTGGGGCACAAAGTCTATTCAGATTATGGATTACATCTATCCAACACATCCAAATATTACGCATAATTTGGAAGGCGCATATGCATTTGATGCGGATGTAACTACAGAATTTAAATATCAGGACGGTACTCCATGTGACATTAAGATGGTTATGTTGCCATCAGATATCGATGTTGTTAAAGGTAGTCGTAAAGAAACATTCTCAATCTATGATATGAATAATTCTGTGGATAAGATTGTTATGAATAATGCTAACTATCTTACACGTACAACCAATGGAGATAAAACAACTTGGGAACCATCAGATGGTCGAGGAACAAGTGGAGATGCTGAGTACAACGCATCTGGATTTGCAGTACGTTCAACAGACAACAAGATGCATTTTGAATATACAACAACAGCAATTTGTGGTGGACTATTTGGCTTCTTTGCGGAAGCAAAAGCTCCAGAACCAACAAAGCAAGTAGATAAAGCAGAAGTTCCTGCTAAAATTGGGGAAGAACTCATATATACAACAGAATATACAATCCCTACTCCAGGTAAAAATGTCATTGGTTCTTTAAGTAAAATGAGCATGACCGATGAATTTGATGAAAGATTAGATTTCCAGAGTGCTACTGTAAAACTTGCTGGACAGACTTTGACAGAAAATGATGATTATACTGTTGAAAAGAATGGGCAGAAAGTAACAGTTCATATTGATAAAAAGCACTTAGGAAAAGCGAATAGTGGTAAGAAGTTTGAGATTGTCTTCAAAGTAAAGACAAATGAAAAGATTGTAGATAACGGAACTGTAATTAAAAACAAAGTAACGCAAACAGTCGATAATGTAATTACTCCTTCTAACGAGGTGGAAACTAAGGTTCTCTACAACAAGACACATGAATATATTAGTGGCACCCCTGGAAAAGAACTTCCAACTGAAGTGAAGGTTTTATTACCAGATGATGTTCATAATATTCCTAATGGCACTACTGTAACTCCAGATACTCCAAAAGGAAATGTCACAAAAGTGAGTGTACCTGAAGGAAACTGGGTATTTAGAGGATATGATAAGCAACAAGAAGTAATCAATAATAAGGATGCACACTTTATTGGTGTATGGGTGATTGAACCATATGAATCACCAGTTAAAGATGTAGCATTCGCTGCAGATCCAACAACAAGTATTGATAACAAGCCTGTAAAACCAGGGGATGAATTGGAATATTCTATCAAGTTCAAAAATACAACTACATCACAACGTGATGTGACAATGACGGATATTATTCCTGAAAATACAACATATGTGGAAGGCTCTGCATCTCCAACAGGTACATATGATGCGGTGACAAGAACATTAACTTTAGAGAAAACAGGTTTAGCAGCAGATGCGGAAGTGGTTTTCCGCTTCAAGGTTAAAGTAAATGAAGACGCAAATAGTGTTGTGATTGAAAATACAGCAACTGTTAAGTCTGGAGATAATACATTTACAACGAATACAACAAAGAATCCTACTCCAACACCTCCATTAAAAGATGTTCATGAGGAAGGTAAGCTAGATACAAGTATCAATAATCGTCCCGTATCTGCTGGTCAGATTCTAACCTATACAATCTCATACAGAAATACAACTGGTGAAAAGCGTACTGTGGTTGTTAGTGATACAATCCCTATGCATACACAATATGTAGATGGAACAGCAAACGAAGCAGGTGTATATAATCCGACAACAAAGACATTGCAGTGGCAGAAGGTTGATTTAGAAGCAGGTGATGTTGTAACATTCCAGTTTAATGTGAAAGTTGATGCGGATGTTGATGGAGAAGTCATTGAAAACCATGCAGATGTAGATGATGGTATTAATCGATATGTAACGAATACAACAAAGAATCCAACCCCAAAGAAAGTTACACCTAAGACATCAGATACTATGAATGTATGGTTATATGCATGTGTATTATTATCAACATTGGTAGTAGGAATGATTATTCTTCAAAAAAGATTTTTAATGCACTTTAAAAATGGTAAAAATGATAAAAACAAAGGATATCTAGACTATTGAAGAGATAGTTTAGGTATCTTTTTATGTTTTAATATGATGTATTGAAACATGCATATATGTGAATTCACATTGGTTTTTACATTTATGATTAATTTTAGCAATATCATTATTTTTCATGCTTTAAATGTAAAGAGTTGTATTTGGTGTATGTATGATACATAAAATGATATGTTTTTCAGAAATAAACATATATTGAAAATGAAAAAAAAATATAAGTGTGAATAAAAACGAGAAATAATTGATTAAAGGGGGTATTCATTTGTGAAAAAATGGTCTATTATAAAACCAATACATGGAGGGAAAATTATAATGAAAAAGTTGAGTATCTCTTTAGTTGCTCTTGTTTTAGCCGGATCATTAGTAGGCTGTAATAAGACAACTGAAACAACAACTTCTACAAAGATGAAGGCCGGTACATATACAGCTTCAGCTGCTGGTATGAACGACAATGTTACAGTAGAAGTAGAAGTAACTGAAACAGAAATCAAGTCAGTTAAGGTTACTTCACATGCTGAAACACCAGGTATTGGTGGAGAACTTGTTGACAAGGATGGAAAGGTTGTTACAACTGGGGGCGTAGCACCTGTTCAATTGATTCCTGAAGAAATCGTTAAGCATCAAAGTTTATCTGTTGATAACGTAACTGGTGCAACAATTACATCAGGAGCTATTAAGACTGCTGTTAAGGACGCTATCAAACAAGCAGGTGGCGATCCAGATGCATTTAAGAAAGAAGTATCATACGAAGACAAAAAAGACGTTGAAGCAGACGTTGTCGTTGTAGGCGGTGGCGGTGCTGGTCTTGCAAGTGCTGTTGAACTCTTACAAGGTGGTAAGAGCGTCAGCAATTTATCGAAAAAGCTGGTGAAGTCGGTGGTGATACATTAGTTTGTGGTGCAATTTATAATGCACCAGATCCAGCATTACAACAACATGCTGAAATGAGTGATGCAGTTAAGACTACTATTGAAAAAGCTTTAGCCGAAACACCAGTTAACGAACAACATGCAGCATTACAAGCAGAAGTTCAAGCTCAGTGGGATGCATATAAGGCTGCAGGTAGAACAGACTTATTCGACTCCAAGGAATGGTATGCATTACAGACTTGGATCAATGGTGATAAGGTTGCTAACTTAGATTTAGTTAAGGCATTATGCTATAATGCATTTGGTGGCTATGAATGGATTGAATCCATGGGAATGAAATTCCAAGATAAGATTTCTCAGGGTGCTGGTTCCTTATGGCAACGTACACACACATCTACAATGAAGATGGGTACAGGCTTTATCTCCACATATGCAGACATGCTTGAGAAGTATGGCGATAAGGTTACATTATTAACAGAAACAACAGCTACTAAACTTGTAGTTGACAACAACCAAGTGAAGGCTGTTAAGGCAACAGACAACCATACAGGCAAAGAAATTACAGTTACTGGTAAAGACGGTGTCGTATTAGCAACTGGTGGTTTCGGTGCTAACGCTAAGATGGTTCAAGAATACAATACAACAGGTAAGTGGCCAGATCTTTCTAAGACAGGTACAACAAACCGTTTCTCAGCATCACAGGGTGATGGTATCACAATGGCTAAGGATGCTGGTGCTTCATTAACAGATATGGAACAATTACAGCTTCTATATTTAGGTAACTTAGTTGACGGTCAAATTTCTAAGTACCCAGCACGTGATGTTAACGGTACAGACCAGATTATCTTCATCAATAAGGAAGGTAAGCGTTTCGTTCGTGAAGACGGTCGTCGTGACCAGATTTGCGGTGGCGTTCTAAATCAAACAGACAAGATGTTCTACATCCTTGAAAGTGGAGATGGCGCTGGTTATAAAGATATTAAAGATCCATCATGGAGAAGTGGTGACGGATTCACATTCGAATACCTCGAAAAGAATGGCTTTATCATCTATGCAGAAACATTAGAAGAACTCGCTAAGAAGTTAGATATGGATCCTGCAACATTACAGGCAACTGTAGATGAATTCAATAAGAGCGTTGAAAGTGGAAGCGATGAATTCGGAAGAACTCTATACTCTACAAAACTTGAAAAAGGACCATGGGTTGCAACTCCTCGTCAGGCTTGCGTTCACCATACAATGGGTGGTGTAACAATTGACACAGAAGCACGTGTACTCAATGAAAAGGGAGAAGTAATCAAGGGCTTATACGCTGCTGGTGAAGTTACTGGTGGTATCCACGGTGCTAACCGTTTGGTGGTAACGCTGTAGTAGATACAGTAGTATTCGGTAAGTTATCTGCTGATACATTACTAGCTGATACAAAAAAGTAGCAATTAGCCTAATGTAAAATAACTTGGGGTTTTAGAAAAATCCGCTTTAAAATTACATGGGGCAAAAAGGTAGAAATTGTAGATGAGAATAATGTCTCTTGTCTACGATTTCTACCTTTTATATGTGCTAAGAAAGAAATATTTTATTGGCAATTATTTTTTGTATGAACCCCGTTTCTTTCCAATTCTTTTGTTAGATTGAAGGTGATCCGTAATTGTGTAATATAGTTTTCTGTTTAATGCATAGAGTGCTCTGGCACGGAATCTAGGGAAGTTTGAAAGACCATTAGAAACATTGATCAGTACACGTAATCTACTGTTCATATATTCTGATAGTGCATTCGATTGTTTTCTGTCATCATATGGCCTTCTAAAGGAGTTGAGATACTCCTTTTTCCAGTTTGTGATAGATGTCAAAAAGTCTTCGTACGCAGGTATGTCGGCAGAAATAAACGCATCTAGTATGGAAGTGATTTCATTTATGCAAGATGGGTAAATAGCAGTTCTATTAAAGTTGCGAAATAATTCTTTTAAGTGGTAGGCAAGCGTTAAGACTGGATCAATTTCCAATAACTGGTCATACAGATTTCGATAATTTAATTTCTGTCTAAAGAAACTGTTATATTTCGGCTCGTTATCTAAGTCGTAGTCAGTTTCCAGTAATTTATGCCAGGTTTTAAGAAGATAATAAGCTCTACTTCCTTTTTCGTAACGATTCATGATATCGATACGTAGATGTGAGAATCCAGATGTAAGATGCTCAATGACATGGAAAGGATCTACAGCGACAATGGCGTTGGGCAGATATTTCTTTACAACATCTTTGTATGGCTGCCACATATCCATGGTCACAATCTTCACTCTTTGTCTCTCACTTAATGGGATGTTTTCAAAGTAAGTACTAAGTTCCCTTTTTGAACGAGACTGTATGACCTCGTTTAGAACACGAGCTTTATTATCGACCATGACACATAAGTAAGAACTATTTTTTAACGCCATGTCAGAATATAGTTCATCAATTCCTAGATACTCAGGTAAGAACTGCCTTGGAATTCTCAAGTAACTATCGGCATAGAGTTCTACCGTAGGAATAGATACATGTGCTCTTAGTGCAATTGTCTTTAAGTTAATGGAGATATCACTAGATCTTTCATGATTTGATCGACCATAGAGAAGGTGGAATGCATACCATCAGGGGTAAAGATATTGTCTTCACTAAAAGTACGATGACAGTCACGACACTTATACCGTCTACGTTTCCAATTGACAATTGTTTTTAGACCAGCGATGTCTTGCGTTTTGAACGTATATGTTAGAAGTCCTTTACTAGATGTATCAGCACCACAGTAAGGACAAATAGGGTGTTTATTTATCAGTAGAAGATAGATATTTAAGGTACCATGATTACGTGCCGTAGATAGACTTTGAACTTGATCTTGGGACAAGTTCAAAGCAGATGTGATAATATAATCAATAGCCATTTATGGCCTCCTCTCTAATTATTTTCTTTCTTAGCAAAAAGATAATAACATGAGAGGTTTTTATTTTTTGAAGGTACCCCAAGTTTTCTGAAGAAGTATGAAAAAGGTACCCCAAGATTTCTCATTGTGGTACCCCAACCCCAAGTAATTTTAGAGCGCCGCAATTAGAATAATCAAGGAAAGGTCTGAGTTCGCTCAGGCCTTTTTTGTAGGTAATATAAAAATTGCGTGGGGTTTTCAAAAAAACACGCAATAAAATCTCGTGGGTATATAACTAATAAAAGGCAATATATTAAGGTGATTCTCTAAGGAATTGCCTTTTTCTTTTTGGGTAGTAAATATATCTTTTTAGATTTATAGTATTTAGACATTACTTTGTATATTTGGCATTAACGAGAAATACATACTATGTCCTATTATTCAAGAACTATAAAAATAGCCAATAAGCTAATGTGATAAAATCATGAATAGCCATATAGGGATACCTCTGTTTCTATATAATTCTCCAGACAAGAAGATAATAGGACGGAGGTTTTATTATATTTTGGTCTCCCCACAAAAAATGAGCACGATGATTTTTTCGTGCCCACAAAAGTTTATAGCTTATCCCCAACCCCATGAGATTTTAAAGTGCCAAAATAACAATATTATCATCACTGATTGAAAAAGAATGTTGATTAGTCAACATTCTTTTTTAGTTTAAAATAATTCTCTACATTAGAAATAGGAATACTAATGATGTAATAAATATTTATTATAGTAATGCCTGGTTTAACATCCAGATTGTCTTAGCATAAGATGCGATAAATTCATCCATCTTCGCAGATACAAGGTAGTTATTCTCAGCATCTGCAGCTTCCTTGATTTCTGTAACACTCTTTAATAAGTACTGATAGTCAGGTAATAATTCAGAATATAATGTCTTCACACTTGTTACGTATTCATCTGTACCTTCTGAAAGCTTTGCATTCGCAAGGAATTCCTTGAGTGTTGAAACTGGCTTTCCACCATTCATTAGAATTAATTCACCAACTGTATCTACCTGTGGTAATACAGCATCATATAAATTCTCAAGTTCTGGGTGAATCTGGAAGAATGACTGTCCACTTACATACCAGTGCTTATTTTGTAACTTGTGATAGAAAACGACTAAGTCGGATAATAATACATTTAATTTGTTGTTCATAATTTATAATCTCCTTTTCAATATTTTCTACAGCTGTATCAGCTGACATTGATAGTATATAATCATTTATATATGTACAATAGTATTATTTAGTCATAAAATAGTATAATATTATCAATATAAGGAGAATACATATGATGAACTTTGAACTTCCACTCATTATTGAAGATGAGGAATATAATGTACAATCTCAAGATGAGCTATCACACTGGCATAATTCATTTGAGTTGATTGAAGTTGTAGAAGGTAAATTCTACTGTACTGTGGATGGATCCCAATTTCTAATCGGTCAGGGTGATATCTGTATTATCAACCGCAACAAAATGCATCACATCTGCAATGAAAAGAAAACAAATCTCAAATGTAGAAAACGCACAATTATCTTCAATCCAGATTATTACATTAAAGACCAACATATCTATGAGAAATATATTTGTCCACTATTAGAAAAAGACGCCTTTGCACATATTCAATTCCACATGGATAAAGGTATTGGTCTAGATGTTTATACGCTTATGAAAGAACTTGAAAATCTACAGCGCGAAAAACCGGTAGGCTATGAAATGGAAGAGTATGCTTTAATTTACCGTATCCTTCGTTGTTTATATATGGCATATGAGTATGGCCGTCAAACGTTACCTTCTACTTATGACACAAATATACAAATCCAACGAAATATGACTAGTTATATCCATGAGCACTATGGTTCAAAGATTGGTTTAGAAGATATTGCGGATGCTGGACAAGTTAGTAAGAGTACCTGTATTCGTTTGTTTCACAAGTATACAGGTAAATCTCCAATCGACTTCTTAAATAGTTATCGTCTTCAGATGAGTGCTGAAAAGCTAGTCACAACTTCCGAACAAATTACAGAGATTGCATATTCTTGTGGCTTTGGACAACCTAGTTACTTCAACCGTCTATTTTCAAAAGAATATCATATGACACCAAACCAATATCGCAAAACACATGCACGCATGCAAAGTTAATCATTTATCTGGTTATATGATTTTCTATCAATCTGGTAATTTCCTCTTTTCTACTATCTTCTATAATGAGGGTTATAGACTAGGAGATTTCTCATGAAGAAAATTATGACAATGCAGGATATATCCTGTGTCGGAAAAGTGCTCATTAACAGTTGCTTTACCTGTACTATC